>NZ_JBTNCY010000006.1:0-318873 GCF_054511255.1 Arthrobacter monumenti
TTTCTTGTACTCACGATTTCAAATCGTGAACGATGTCCCGAGACATCCATCGCTGCCACGACGGGGAACGATGTCCCGAGTCTTCAGATGAAGGATCAGTCCGCCCGGTCGTGACCGGATTCTGACGTCATTTACGGTCGGAACGATGTCCCAGGACATGGGTGAACGATGTCTTGAGTCCACACACCCCTCCGCGCACTAAAAAACCCCGGATTTCCGGGGTTTTTTTGTCCCATTTTCCCGACAACCTTGAATGGTTAGGCCGGGTATTCCCATTCCCATCCGGTGGGTTCCAGAATGTCTTGGAAAACCAGGATGCCCGACGGGGCGGGTGTATCCAGAACGATGATCCCACGGGCGGACTGCCCCGGGCCGACGAAGCTGGGCAGCATTTGCGAGGACGGCAAGCAACTGAAGGCACCGAAACTGTCGAGGGCGGCATTAGAGGTGTTTCCGTCGGGGGTAATCACCGACCAGCCGTAGGTCAGATCAAATTCTGATCCGTAATCGTCGAGAAGGTCAGGCGCCGTCTCCATCGACACGTCGAGGAACATGTAGTGGCCGTTTTCCGGTGGTTCAGACATTGGTTCGGTGCACGTGCCTTCGCTGATGGAGTGCACCGTGAAAGTCACGTAGGGTTCGCCATCGGCCCCGAGCAGACCCGCTTTCTCCCCCATGGTTTTGATTAAGTTGCCGCGCTGGGATGTGGGCGATTGGCCCGGCGATAATTCAGGTGCGTCGTCAACGGGCGCGCTGGTTCCCGGCGCCGGTATTGGTTCTGGTTTGGGCGCCGGCTTTTCCGGTTTCGGACTGACGGTCTCGGTCACCGTTTTGGTGACCGTTTCCGTAACCGTTTCTGTAACAGTAGGTGCGGCTTCGGGCTCTCCGCTGCAAGCCACCAATGTGAAACTCAGCGTCGAAGCAATAGAGATTGCGGCCGCCATAGGCCGAAAGACTGAATTTTTCGTCATGGTTCAACAAACCTTAGGATGCGTTCAGGAGCGGCACAATACCTAAAACAGGGGCTATCCGTTGAAAGTAAGGGGTCGTCAGCATGGTTTTGACTTGCCGGGCTTGCTCGCTTTTCTCACCGGATAGATTTCCAATCCAAAATCTTTTTCTGTTCACCAATCCGTGAGGACCGGCACACCGAATTACCTGTACGTGCGGTGCAAAGTTTGGGCCGTATGAACCTCATGAGGAGAAAACTGTGTTGAAGAAAAAAGTACTTCTGCTGGCCCCCGCCGTTGCTTTGGGCTTGACTGCTATGGCCGGTGCGCCCGCTATGGCCGATCACGCTTCGGGAACCTACTCGACGACGTTCCAGGACATCAACGAGACCGGTGCCAGTGGTGGCGCCTGGATCAACGTTGAGGGCTCCACCGCGACCGTCACGGTTGAGGCTGCCGGCCTGGCCGAGATGTTCGGCGAGGGCGCATTCCCCCACGTGCAGCACATCCACATCGCCGCGCAGGGAACCTGCCCGACCATCGCCGCTGACGACGCCAATGGCGACGGAATCGTCGACACCGTCGAGGGCCTGCCCTCCTACGGTGAAATCGGCACCACCCTCTCCCTCGGCGACGCCGACAAGAGCCCGGCAGCAGCCACCGACATCAGCGTTGCCCCCTCCGGTGGATCGTTCACCTACGAAGAGACCTTCGAGCTGAGCGATGCCACCCAGGATTCCCTGGCTGAAGGCACCGGCGTCATCGTCGTCCACGGCATTGATCCTGCCGGCCTGAGTGACGCAGCGGCCAACGCCAAGTCCAACCTGGTTCCGGAACTGCCCCTGGCAGCCACGGCTCCCGCGCTGTGTGGTTCCTTGGAAATGATGCCCGCAGGTGGAGCTGACACCGGCGTTACCGCCGCAGCTTCCAACAATGGTGGCAACGGCGGAAACGAGATGGGCATGATCGCTCTCGGTGGTGGCCTGCTGGCCGCAGCCGGTGGCGCCTACGCCCTGCGCCGCCGCATGGTCGCCGGACGCTAAGCACCATCCCGCGACAGGATCACTGACCCCTAGTGATCCACCCGGGTTAGACAGAACCGCCGCTGACGCCACAGGCGTCAGCGGCGGTTCTTACTTTAACCATGAGCACCAGATTAATTTTGTCGGTACCGGAATACAGACTGACGGCATGTACAAAGTCGATACCAAGCAAGTCCGGTTTGATCAGCCCAGTCCCTACTTGAGTGAGCGCCCGGATTTCCACATAACTCCCGCCACTCGATTTCCCTACCGGCGGGAGCCTTATGCGCGCGGAAGAGTGCGCCTCGAGTCCGGCGGATTCGAAATCGTCGATGCCAAGGGCATTAGTCAGACCAATGGACACATTCTCCTGAGCTGGGCTGATGATGACCTTCGGACCTACAGTGTCTGGGTCCACAAAGAATCCGCCCGTCCGATCCAACGCGACGCGAGCCGATACCGCGATCCCTACGATTTGTAGGCTGGCAGCGAGTGGATCATGCCAGTGCGGTAATCAGTTACACAGCCGCCGCCCGCGGGCAACGAAGGTGTACACCGCCATCTCCTCCATTGGCCGATACCACAAATCCTCTTGTACGCTTAACACTTCGGGCTGGGTCCGGCGCGCCCTTGGCGGACTATTTATTTACCGGCCCCAATAGGGAGGACCAGGGCAAAATGACCAACATATCCGTGGCACTTGACCATGCCGTAAAGAACACGCACGACGACGGTCGGGGCAGGAGAGAGTCCTGCGCCGATACTGGAACATCGATCGCCCCGGCCAACGGCTCGCCCCGGTACGGCATCCGGACCGATGAAGGCACAGGGCGTGACGCCGCCAGCGGCACGCCTGCCATCACGGTCGGGCCGGAACATGTGGTGCGTCAGGCGTCCCGACTTGGTCTGCATCATCTTGCTGCCGCCATTGACCATCGGCTGACACGTACCTGGGCTGACGAGGATGATCCGTTGATCGTGCGATTGCGCGCTGAACACCCGGAAACACTCACGGAGGCCACCGATCTGGTCAAGTCCGGCTTGGGCAGCAATATGAAATGGCTCAAGACGGTTCAGAATGTTCACGAGAGTGTGCTCTCACCAGTTACGGAACGCCGCAAAATTGCGGGCAAGATTCGTTCTGCCACTTGGCAGCGGGCGGCATTGCTAGTTACCCTGCCAGCGCCAGCAGCGTTCGTGATGGCTGCGGGCTTCCCACTCGAAGCCCTCGTGGCGGTCGGGGTTGGTTCAGTTCTGGCGGCGGCTGTTCTGGGCGAATCAATTACCGCCGGGCTCCGGTTGCCCGTTGTGGGAAAGATCCGGTCCACCTGGCTGGAGGAGATCCGGTCGGACATCGTGGACGCCACCTTCCTGGCGCTTCTTCAGCGCCGGAATTCCGCCGTCGACGCCAGGACGGCCAAAGCCGCCGCGCGTGGGTGGCACCACATACAATTCGTGGCTTCAAAGGTCGACGAGACGCACTCATACCACTAGGCAAGTTGCGCCGCTATGGCGTCGATGCCCCGTTCCACCTCTGCAAAGCTCGTGGACAGGGGCGAAAGGCCGAGCCGGATCCCGGTCGGATTGCGGAAATCCGGAATGATGCCCTGTTCCCACAAGCGCTCGGTGATCGCCTCAAAGCTGGGATGATCAACAGTGATGTGGCTGCCTCGCAGGTGCTGGTCGCGTGGAGAGGAAAGGCTTGCGCCTAGTGGCACCAAGCGCTCGTCGACCAGTGCGATCGCATACTCCGTAAGCCGTATTGATTTCACCCGCACGGCCTCGATGCCTGCCAAGCCGATGAGTTCGATCATGTCCTGCATGCACAGCATTCCCATAATGGGCGGCGTGCCGCTGGCGAACCCCCGGATCCCTGAGGCGGGGACATAACCCTCACCCATGCCGAAGGGGTCCTGGCTGCCCAGCCACCCGTGGATGGGCTGCCGGAGGAGGTCGTGATGCTTGTTGTTCACGTACGCAAAGGCGGGCGACCCCGGCCCACCATTGAGGTACTTGTACGTGCAGCCCACGGCCAGGTCCACCCCGCAGGCATCCAGGTCGACGGGAACCGCTCCTACAGAGTGGCATAAGTCCCAAAGCATCAGAGCGCCGGCCCGATGCACTAATGCGGTCAGTTGTTCCATATCGGCCAAGTACCCGGACCGATAGGCAACATGGCTCAGGACCACCAGGGAGGTCTGGGGCCCGATAACCGCGCCCAGGGCTGATGCCGTTACCCCGCCGTCGAACTCCGCCTCAACCCACCGGATTGCCATTCCAAGTTCCGACGCAATGCCTTCGACGATGAAGCGGTCCGTCGGAAAGTTATCCCGGTCGATGACAATTTCCCGCCGCTCCGGCCCCGCCTCCGCCGCGGCCCGGACAAGCTTGTACAGGAGGACCGAGGTGGAATCCGCAACTATGGTTTGCCCTGCAGCTGCCCCCAGCACGGTTTTCCCCAGCTCATCACCGATCATTTCCGGGAGCGCAAGCCACCCCTCGTCCCAGCCTCGGATCAGCCGCCCGCCCCACTGATGCTCTATGAAGTCATGCATCCTGTGCAGCGATGCCTTCAGAGGCCTGCCCAGCGAATTCCCGTCCAGGTACGCCGGAATGGATGCGTCCTCGACGCCGGCAAACCGGTCACGTAAAGGCGCGAGCGCATCGGCCGCATCCAGCTCCCGGGAAGTGGCGTGCCGGTGCGCGGTGTGAGCTTTCTCCATGAATGCCACCTTAGCGGTTGCCGCACTGGCTGTGCCCAGCACAACGGCCGCAGTCCTGTATAACTGCGGCCGTTGTGAATACCTCAGGAAATTCCTAAGTCAGGAATTCGAAGCGTTGGAATAGGCACTCTGAATCGAGGAACCCCAGTACGGGCCGAACATGGTGTTCGGCACGCTGGTGTAACCAAAGCTGTTGACCGAGTTCTGCACACCGCCCGAGGAGCTGCCAATGAACCAGGGGCCGCCTGACGATCCACCGGTCATGTCGCACGGGATTCCCTGGGACATGGTCTGGCCGAATGGATCGGCAGTAGCCGTTCCCGCGCACGAGTACAGCGACGCACCGTTGAACGGTGTGCCGGCCGGGTATCCGAAGGCCTTATAGTCGAGGCCGCGTGCCTGGTTAAAGGCCACGCCGGAAGCACCGACCGTGTCGCTCAGCGAAGCAGAGCCATTGGGGTTCGAGACGACGGCGAATGCGGTGTCGTAGCTGATGTCACCTGATCCAGACCATTGCGAGGTGGTGTAGAGCGAGGTGGCAGCCCAAACGCCGTAGGGAGCATTACCGTTCTCGTATGCGGGTACGAAGGCAAATTTGGTGGCCCATGCACCGGCACCGTCCTTCAAGCAGTGGCCAGCGGTGGAGACGGTGTTTTCATTGTTCGAGGCGACCGAATTACCGGAGCAAACATAATCCGTGCCGCCAAGGGTGAAGAAGACCTTGCCGATATGCGACACGGGGGTCTCCGACACCGCGCGGTATTGGGTCCGCTTCTGCCGGGAATTGTCGTTCGCGCGCGGGTTGCTCTCCGGATCCTGGCCCTGAATGGTTGTAGGGATACCGGCCCGGGAATTGCCAATAGCCGTTTCCTGCTGCGTCGGCATGAGTTCGCTGCCTGGTTTCGCGTTCTTCATGCGGTCTTCCGTCCAGTAGGACGTAACCACCGACTCATTCTGAACCTGCTGCTTGGAAGCTCCATCGCTCCGCGGGGTCAGGGACTGATCAGCCTGTGCTGCAGCACCACCCAGCAACGCCGTCGCCATCATTGCCGATGCGGCGATCACAGATCCTCTAATGGTCATGGATCTCACGTGGTGTACCTCTTTCGTAGGTGAAATTGATTGTCGGAAAATTCCAACGTGAAAAGAGGTAGCACGCGAAACGAATCGCGGACAATGCAAATTATCTTTTTCGCCTATAAACAACGTAATTTACAGGTTCGTTATAGACACCAGCCGAATTCTGTGAGACTGTGCCGCATTTAGAGAACTATATCGCGGTCACTGACCCGGAAAAGTGCTTCCTGGTGGAGCGGGGATTCCACGCCACATAGTCCGCTCCCTGCCATTGCTCCTGCCGCTCGACACGGTCTTTCACCGACAATGCGACTGTTCCCGGCAGGAAGACCGGCGCCCCGAACTCTATGTCCCAGTTGAACGCCTCCGGTCCGTCCGGCCGCGCCGTTGCCAGGACCCTGGAAGCGAGGTACATACCGTGCGCAATTGAGCGCCGCATACCGAGGGCCTTAGCGGTCACGCCGCTGAGGTGAATGGGATTGAAATCCCCGGAGACGGCCGCATAGGACCTGCCAGTGTCCAACCCCAGCCGCCACTGAGCCGTTGGCGCCGGTGGGGCAAAATCCGGGCGACTATCCTGCGCGTCACGAAGACTGTCGATTCCTGGCAGATAAACACCCTTGGCCAAGTATGTCGACACTCCCCGCCATACCAATTCGGCACCCACGGAAACCTCGACAACCATGTCCATCTGCGTCCCGGCCCGGTGTCCGGAAAGACGCTCCGGCCACGCGGCGATGTCCAGAGGTTCAGCGAACTGCACAGGGCGCAAATGTTCCACATGATTGCGCAAATGAATCATACCGAGCAGGGGAAGCGGGAAATCCTCGTCCGTCATGACACTCATCGCTACCGGAAATGCCACTGCATGGATGAAGCCCGAAGGCAGCACATCACGGGCGGATTCATGCAGCAGGTGCTGGTACTGCGTCAACCGTTCGACGTCGACAGCCACCGAGTGGACTTCGTGCCGGGCCGTCGGCAGCGACAACTTCCGCTGTCCCCCCGTCATTCGGTTTTTCGCTGCCGCTCCCGCCGCAGCCAGGTACAGTCTGGACAGCGACGGGATCTCCGGCAACCGGACGGGGCTCACGCGCCCACCAGATTCTGGCCGCAGACCCGCAGAACCTGGCCGCTGATGCCGCCGGCAGAGCTGCTGGCCAGGAACGCGATCGTTTCGGCTACATCAGCGGGCCGGCCGCCCTGCTGCAGACTGTTGAGCCTTCGGGCGACCTCGCGGGTGGCCAGGGGCATTCGTGCGGTCATTTCGGTCTCGATGAAGCCCGGCGCGACGGCGTTGATGGTTCCGTCCTGGGCGGCCAGCAATGGCGCCGTTGCCCGCACCATGCCAATCACCGCCGCCTTCGACGCCGCATAGTTGGTCTGTCCCCGGTTTCCGGCAATACCGCTGGTCGAAGCCAGGCTGACTATCCTCGGCGAGTCAACGAAGCCGCCCGAGTTTATCAATTGCTCATTGATCCGCAACTGAGCGGCGACATTGACGGCCAACACCGAATTCCACCGCGACTCATCCATATTCGCCAGCAGCTTGTCCCTGGTGATCCCTGCGTTATGGATGACGATGTCGAGCCGGCCGTACCGTCCCAGTGCATGGTCCAGAATCCGCTGTCCGGCGTTGCCGGCAGTAATGTCCAGTTGCAGTGCCGTTCCCCCGATTTCGTTGGCCACATCCGCGAGATGGTCACCCGCCGCCGGAACGTCCACGACGACGACGTCGGCACCATCGCGCCGCAGCGTACGGGCAATGGCAGCACCAATACCGCGGGCCGCGCCGGTGACGACCGCGACCTGGCCTGCCAGCGGGCGCTCCCAGTCCGTGGGGACACTGCCCTTACCACTTCCCACCAGGAGGAATTGTCCATCGACGTAGGCGCTCCGCCCCGACAGAAAAAACCGCAGCGCCCCGGTCACACTAGTGGCCGTTGCATCGATGCCGTCGGCCAGGAGAATTCCATTTCCAGTCGCGCCGCCGCGCAGTTCACGGGCGAGAGACCGTAGCAAGCCGTCCACTCCCTGGCGGGCGGCTGCAACGGCGGGAGAGTCTCCAGCAGCTGCAGGGCGCGACATGCTGATAACTCTGCCTCCCGGCCGGAGTCCTTTCAGTGCCGCGGCCGCTTCCAAAACGGGTGCTGCCAGATCATCCGGGTGCCCGATCGCATCAAGGGCCAGCACAATCGCGCCCAGCTTCTCCTTGGGTCCCGCGTGACGGCGGACGTCCACATTCCATTCCAGCAACGTGGAAGCGGCCGCGTCGGCCCCTGCACCCTTGCCGACGACCAGGACTGGACCTGTAACGAGCGGAGCACCGGGATGATAGCGGCGAAGATGCGCCGGACGCGGCAATCCGAGCCGCTTGGCCAGGTCCCTGGTGATTCCGGAGTTGACGAGGTTTAGGTACTTGTCTCCCACTGATGCCCCCTTAGCGTGCTTCCAGAATGGCAACTACGCCTTGACCGCCTGCAGCGCACACCGAAATCAAGCCCCGTCCCGATCCTTTTTCGTGCAGCATCTTGGCCAGAGTGGCTACAATCCTGCCGCCGGTTGCGGCGAAAGGGTGGCCAGCTGCCAGCGAAGATCCGTTGACGTTGAGCTTGCTGCGGTCGACCTTGCCAAACGGCTTGTCCAGTCCAAGGCGTGTGCGGCAAAACCCGTCGTCCTCCCACGCTGCGAGCGTGCTTAGTACGGTGCCGGCGAAAGCCTCATGGATCTCGAAAAAATCGAAGTCCTCCAGGGTCAGGCCGTTCCTGGCCAGCAGGCGCGGTGCCGCGTACACCGGAGCCATCAGCAGGCCATCCTTGCCATGGACAAAGTCGACGGCGCCCGCCTCCGCATCCACGACGTCGGCCAGGATGGGAAGGCTGCGGCTGCGGGCGTAGTCTTCGGAGCCCAACAGGACGGTGGACGCCCCGTCCGTGAGCGGCGTCGAATTTCCGGCCGTCATTGTGGCGCCTTGACCGAGATTCCTACCGAACACCGGCGACAGCTTCGCCAGTTTCTCCATGGTCGTATCCGGGCGCATGTTCGAGTCCTTGGACAGTCCCCGGTAGGGCGTGACCAGGTCGTCGAAGAACCCTCGCCCGTATGCGGCCGCAAGGTTCCGGTGACTGGCGAGGGCCAGTTCATCCTGCGCCTCACGGCTGATCTCCCAGTGCGCGGTAGTCAAGGCCTGGTGCTCTCCCATGGACAGTCCGGTACGCGGCTCCCCTGTCGAGGGCGCGTCGGGAGCCAGGTCTTTGGGACGGAGCTTGCTGACTGCTGCGAGCTTCTCCTTCAGGGACTTGGCACGGGAGACGCTGAGCAGCACCTCGCGGAGGCCCTCGCTGACGGCGATGGGTGCGTCGGAGGCCGTATCCACGCCGCCGGCAATGCCGGATTCGATCTGGCCGAGCTTGATCTTGTTCGCCAGACCAACTACGGTTTCCAATCCTGTTGCACAGGCCTGCTGGACGTCGTACGCCGGTGTTTCGGCGGAGAGCGCGGAACCAAGGACCGATTCCCGCGCCAGGTTGAAGTCACGCGAGTGCTTGAGAACCGCACCGGCCGCGACTTCACCGATCCGCTCGTCCTGCAGGCCAAACCGCGCCACCAGCCCATCAAGGGCGGCGGTGAGCATGTCCTGGTTGGATGAGCGTGCATAGGCTCCGCCCGTACGGGCGAACGGGATCCGGTTCCCGCCAATGATTACGGCCTTGCGCCGGACGCCGGAGTCACCCTTGTCCGCCGGGTTCGGCCGCCCGCTTGTCACCGCCGTCTGCTGTGTGCTGTTCCCACTTGAATTGTCCATAGGTCTCTCCTCAAGAGCACGGAAGATTGTTACTGATACCTAGCGTACCTGATACGCTGGGTATCGTGAATAACCTGGACCAACCCGTCACCAACACCGAGGACGGACGGTCCTCCCGCTGGGAGGCCCACCGCACCCGGCGCCGTATTGCGCTGATCAAATCCGCACGCCGCGCGATCCACGAATTGGGATACGGCGCTTCGATGGACGAGATCGCAACGGTGGCAGGAACATCGAAGTCGGTTTTCTACCGTTACTTCGGGGACAAGGCGGGTCTGCAGGAGGCCATGGGCGAAGTGGTCATCGGTCAGATGCAGGAAAAACTTGTGACAGCCGCCCGGACCGCACGCACCGCGCGCGAGGGACTGCACGCCATGGTCTCCGCGTATCTGCAGATGGCCGAAACATCACCGAATGTCTATACCTTCGTGACCAGGGCAGAAGGCGTCGACGCGCTGACCAATCCGCCGGACGCGGAGACCTCCGGCACTTTGAGCAATTTCTTTGCCTCCATCCGCGAAATGATGGAGGCGCCGATGCGGACTTACCTGCAGAACCAGCCCGAAGCCTATCTCCACACCACCCTCGCGTACTGGCCCACCGCCGCTATCGGCCAGGTCCGCGCCGCCGGCGAACTGTGGCTGGGCACGCCGGAAGGACCTGACAAGCCTGCCCGCGAAGATATGGCCGAACACATCACCCGCTGGCTGTTCGCCGGCATCTCCATCGACATGCCGGATACCGCATCCGGCCAACACGAAACCACCAGACAGAAGGATCATCAATGAGTCAGGTAACCGCTGCCGCCAGGAGCACCGTCCCCGGAAAGAATGCCGGGCATGAACCCGTGTACGACGACGAGAGCCGGGCCGGCGTCGACGTCGCCGCATTGGGCGAGGCTCTGCTGGGCCGCTGGGCCGAGGTCCGCCGCACCGCGCGCGAGCTGGCCGGGCGCGATGCCATTCACCGCATCGAGGGCCAGCCAATGGCGGAGCACCGCAAACGTGTCTTTGAGCAGATGCATTACCTCGTCGAAAATAAGGCCGTTCACCGCGTGTTTCCGAAATCGCTCGGCGGCGGCGACGACCACGGGGGAAATATCGCCGGCTTCGAGGAGCTCGTGATTGCCGACCCGTCCCTGCAGATCAAGGCCGGTGTCCAGTGGGGCCTTTTTGGTGCAGCCGTCCTGCATCTAGGGAATGAAGAGCACCACCAAAAATGGCTCCCAGGTATCATGAACCTGGACATCCCGGGCTGTTTCGCTATGACGGAAACCGGCCATGGCTCGGATGTAGCCAGCATTGGCACAACGGCCACCTTTGATCCGGACACCGATGAATTCATCATCAATACGCCGTTCCGGGCAGCGTGGAAGGAATATATTGGCAACGCTGCCGTTGATGGACTCGCCGCCGTCGTCTTCGCCCACCTGATCACCCAGGGCGTTAACCATGGCGTCCATGCCTTCTACGTACCGCTCCGCAACGAAGATAAAGAGTTCCTGCCCGGCATCGGCGGCGAGGACGACGGGCTCAAGGGCGGACTGAACGGCATCGACAACGGCCGTTTGCACTTCACCAATGTGCGGATTCCACGGACCCATCTGCTCAACCGCTATGGCGACGTCGATGACCACGGAACATACACCTCCCCCATCGCCAGTCCCGGCCGGCGCTTCTTCACCATGCTGGGCACCCTGGTCCAGGGGCGCGTCTCACTGGATGGAGCCGCCGTCGCCGCCACCAAGGTGGGCATGAAGATCGCCATTCACTACGCTTCGGAGCGGCGCCAGTTCAATGCCTCCTCCGATACGGCTGAAGAAGTCATCCTCGACTACCAACGGCACCAGCGCCGCCTGCTCCCCCGGCTGGCGACGACGTATGCGGCCAGCTTTGCGCACGAGGAACTACTGCAGAAGTTCGACGACGTCTTCTCCGGCGCGCACGACAGCGATGAAGACCGTGAAGACCTGGAAACACTCGCCGCGGCGTTCAAGTCGCTTTCCACCTGGCACGCGCTGGACACCCTCCGGGAGTGCCGCGAGGCCTGCGGCGGCGCCGGTTTCATGGCCGAAAACCGGCTCACATCATTACGCGCAGACCTGGATGTCTACGCAACCTTTGAGGGTGACAACACCGTCCTGCTCCAGCTGGTGGCCAAACGCCTGCTGGCGGACTACGCCAAGGAATTCAAGAATGTGGATTTCGGCATGATGGCGCGCTTCGTCGCTGAGCAGGCGACAGAGCTGACGCTGCACCGGACAGGACTGCGGCGCGCCGTGCAGACTTTCGCGGACAGTGGCGACGAGCGCCGTTCCGCCGTCGCCCTGCGCGACGAGGACGCGCAGCGCTCCTTGCTGACCGACCGGGTGGAGACGATGGTCGGAAACCTGGCGGGTGAGCTGAAGGCCGCGGCCAAGATGCCGAAGGAGAAAGCGGCGCAGCTGTTCAATTCACAACAGAATGAACTCATTGAAACAGCTGTCGCCCACGCCGAGCTCCTGCAGTGGGAGGCCTTCACCCGCGGTCTGGACACCATCAAGGACGCCGGAACGCGCGAGGTCCTGACGCGGCTGCGCGACCTGTTCGGCCTCTGCCTTGTTGAACGGAACCTGGCCTGGTATCTGATGAATGGCCGCCTCTCGAACCAGCGTGCCCGAACCCTTGGCGATTACATTAACCGTCTGCTCGCACGCCTGCGTCCACATGCACTCGACCTGGTGGATGCCTTTGGCTACGAGCAGCAGCACCTGCGTGCGCCCATTGCCAGCGGCGCCGAAAAGGAACGCCAGGATGAAGCGATGGCCCACCAGCGAAGGGAACGTGCCAGCGGCCACGCGGCCATGGACGAGAAAATCCTGATCGAACGGGTCAAGTCGGCCGAGAAGAAGATCAGCAAGAAGGCGCCGAGGAAGAAAGCCTAGTCCAGCACAGACTCGTAAACGCCGATGGTGGTTTCCGTGATGGCCGTCCAGGAAAAGTGCTCCTCGACTCGTTTCCTGCCGGCCTCACCCATCCGGCGTGCCCGGTCCGGATCCGCGACGACGGCGTTTAGAGCTGCCGCGAAATCCGCGACGAACTTTTCCGGATCCGTTGGCGTTCCGCTGCCGTCGGTCAATTGCTCCAGCGGCACCAGGGTTCCGGTGACGCCGTCGTCAATCACTTCCGGGATGCCGCCGGTGGCGCTGGCGACGACGGCCGTACCACACGCCATCGCCTCCAGGTTTACGATGCCGAGCGGTTCGTAGATGGAGGGGCAGGCGAAGACGGTGGCGGAGCTGAGCACCTGCACCAGTTCCTGGCGCGGAAGCATCCGTTCGACGACGAAGACACCATCGCGTTCGGCCCGAAGCCCATCGATCAAGGCGGAGACCTCTGCAGCCAGCTCGGGCGTGTCCGCCGCACCTACACAAAGCACCAGCTGGACTTCCGGCGGCAGATGGGACGCCGCCCGAAGCAGGTAGGGAACGCCCTTTTGCCGGGTGATCCGGCCAACAAATGCCACGCTCGGCCGGTCCGGGTCGATACCCAGGGCCCGGAGGGCGTCGTCATTTCCGTCAGGCTGCCACTGCTGTACATCGATCCCGTTATGCACCACATGGACCTTGTCCGGATCCACCCGCGGGTAGCAGCGGAGGATGTCCGCCCGCATCCCCGCCGAGACGGCAATAATCGCAGCCGCGCTTTCGTACGCAGTCCGCTCCGCCCAGGATGACAATGCATAGCCCCCGCCGAGCTGCTCCGCTTTCCAGGGGCGGAGCGGTTCCAGGCTGTGGGCGCTGAGAACGTGCGGGATACCGTGCAGCAGCGAGGCGAGATGACCGGCCATGTTTGCGTACCAAGTATGTGAGTGCACCAGGTCAGCGCCGGCGATATCGGGAACAATGCGCAGATCCACGCCCAGGGTCTGAAGGGCACCGTTGCTTTCGGCCAGGTCTGGCGGAACCTCATAGTTCTGCACCTGGGCGCCATGGAAATCCTGGGGCCGGGCGGCGCCGAAACACCGCACCCGCAGGTCCAGCTGCCGGGCCAGCACGCGGCTCAGCTCGGCCACATGCACACCCGCCCCGCCGTAGATCTCCGGTGGGAATTCTTTTGTCACAATATCTACACGCACTCCTCCAAGGTAGTGCAGTCAGTGCTTCTCATCTAGTGTGAAGACGTCGGGAGTAATTCCGATGGGTAACCGAGGCGCGATCAACGACAGTTCAGGGGTGCCGCATGGCGAGAAAAAAGGTCTTGGCGATAGTTCTGGCCGGCGGTGAGGGAAAACGTCTGATGCCGCTCACCGCGGACCGGGCAAAACCCGCAGTTCCCTTCGCCGGGAGTTATCGCCTCATCGACTTCGCACTCTCCAACCTCGTCAATTCGGGTTATCGCCAAATCGTCGTGCTGACGCAATACAAATCGCACAGCCTGGACCGGCACATCTCCGAGACCTGGCGGATGAGCACCCAGCTGCAGAACTACATCGCCTCCGTACCCGCGCAGCAGCGGATTGGCAAAACCTGGTTCCTGGGCAGCGCGGACGCGATCTACCAGTCCCTGAACCTGATCCAGGACGCCGAACCGGACATCGTCGTCGTCGTTGGCGCCGATCACGTGTACCGGATGGACTTCGACCAGATGGTCGAGAAACACGTCGCCAGCGGCGCATCGGCCAGTGTTGCCGCCGTCCGCCAGCCCGTGGAATTGGTGGATCAATTCGGTGTCATCGAAGTCGATCCCGAGCGCCCGGACCGCATCAGCGCGTTCGTGGAAAAACCGTCCACGACGCCGGGACTGCCCGATGACCCATCACAATTCCTGGCCTCAATGGGGAACTACGTCTTCAATACCGATGCGCTCGTCGAGGCCCTGCGTTTCGATGCCGAGCGGTTGGAAACGAAGCATGACATGGGCGGCGATATCGTCCCGCACTTCGTTGACCGCGACGACGCCGCCGTCTATGACTTCACCGAGAACATCATCCCGGGCTCCACCGAACGGGACCGCCAGTACTGGCGCGACGTCGGAACTATCGACTCGTTCTATGACGCGCATATGGATCTGATTTCGCCGTTGCCGGTGTTCAACCTGTATAACCTGCAGTGGCCTATTTACACCCGGCAGTCCGTCTCTCCACCGGCGAAATTAGTGCACGGCGAGTCGACCCAGGGAGCAATATCGGACTCCATCCTCTCCAGCGGGGTGGTTATCTCCGGGGGCAGCGTCGACTCGTCCGTCCTCTCCACGGATGTCTTCGTCGCAGACCATGCGCAGGTCTACGGTTCGGTGTTGATGGACAATGTCAGGATCGGCGAAGGCGCCATCGTCAAGCGGGCAATCCTCGACAAGAATGTCCATGTCCCGGCCGGCGCCACCATCGGCGTAGATGCGGATCTGGACCGCAGCCGCGGCTTTACCATCACCGATTCCGGCCTTACGGTCCTCCGGAAAGGCCAGGTCGTCCCGGAAGGGGGCTGGGAGCGCATCAGGCCAGCCGGGTGATCTCCACCGACACGTGCGGCTCCGAACCCACGCCACCTGAGAGGATCCCCTTCAACGGAGGTACATCCCGATAGTCCCGGCCACGCGCCACGGACACATGGAAGTCGCCCACGGGACTGCCGTTGGTGGGGTCCCAGCCGCGCCATTCGCCGTCGTACCATTCAATCCATGCATGCGACTCTCCCTGCACGGTTTCACCGATGCCGGCGCTGGGCCGCGGATGCAGGTAGCCGGAAACGTACTGCGCCGGGATGCCCAGCCCGCGGAGGACGCCGATAGCCAGATGCGCCAGGTCTTGGCAGACGCCCTTCCGCTCCAGCCACGCTTCCTCGGCATTCGAATGGACACCGGTCACGCCCTGGACGTATTCCATCTCGTCCCGGAGCCAATCAAACACAGCACGGGCAGCCTCATATGGATTCTTATCCGCCACCACCTCGCGGGCCTTCTCCTGAACTTCGTCGCCGGTGCTGCTCAACCTCGTCTGCGGAAGCCAATCGGCGAAATCATTGGTGATCCCGGGCGAATGCAGCTCGTCCCAGTCAAGCAGTGCCTCTTCGGAGATGACCGGGTCGCTGCGGAAAACCTCAACCGTCGTCGTCGCCGAAACGTCGAGCATCTCATGCGGAAACTGCATATCGAAGGTCGTCACGCGGGTTCCCCAGTAATCGCGGTAATTACCGACGACGGCGTGGGTGGGCTTGATCTCCAGGTAGGACTCCAGCACCACCTGGTTCTGGTCCGTCAGTGGAGTCATCCTGGCCTCGTTGTAGGACATGCTCACGCGGTTGGCGTAGGCGTATCCGGTACGGTGCACAATGCGGAGTCTGGTCATGAAAGCTCACCCACCCAGGACAGGTCTTCAGCCTGTGAGAAGTACTTGCGTGAAATAGCGTCGGACGCCTGCGCCGTGGCCTTCTGCACACGTTCCATGTGTTCAGGCAGCTCGGAGAGCAGGTCGTTGGTCTGATGGAACTCGAGGAACGTGCGGGCCTGCCCGACGACGCGGCGTGCGTCATTGACGAACCCAACCCGCTGGTAGGAAGGTTCCAGGCTGGCCAGGCACTTCTCGGCGTCGCTGAGCGCGTAGACGATTGACCGCGGGAACAGCCGGTCGAGCAGCAGGAATTCGGCCGCGTGGTCGTCCCCGAACGCCGCCTGCCTGGTCCGCAGGAACGACTCGTAGGCCCCGGCGCAGCGGAGCATGTTCACCCAGGACATCGACGAGGACATCACGTCCTGTGTCGAGAGCATCCGTGCCGTCATGTCGGCCCGTTCCAGGCTGCGGCCCAGGACCAGGAACTGCCAGCCCTCGTCATGGCTGACGGTGGTGTCTGCCAGCCCGGTCACCATCGCGGTTCGTTCCAGCACCCAGTTACAGAACCGGTAGGTTCCCACGACATCCTTGCGATGCTGGTTCAGCCCGTACCACGTCGTGTTCAAGCACTCCCAGAGCGCCGATGACACGGTTTCGCGGGCACGCCGGGCGTTCTCCCGCGCGGCACCCAGGGAGCCGGAGATCGACGTCGGACTTGTGCGGTCGTAGGCCAGTGACTGCAGCAGGTCATTCAACCCGAAATCTTCGTCGGCCGGGGGCCGGGTGCCCATGATCGCGAGCAGATCCCGGGAAACCTGGTGCTGCTCGTTGGAGGGCATCTGGTTCAGGCGCTCCAAGTGGACGTCGAGGATGCGGGCGGTGCCATCGGCGCGCTCAACATACCGGCCGATCCAGAACAATGATTCGGCAATGCGGCTCAGCATGGTGCCACCTTTCCTCGATCAATACAGTCGGGTTCAATTGCCCAGGCGGAGTGCTTCCGAGGCGGCGCCAACCGCCATTCCTTCATGCCCGTCACTGGTCCGACTCCGACTGCCGGTCCTGCCAGTTACTGTCGATCGGCCAGACGCTGGTGCGTTCACGGAGCCGGATGCTCGAACGATCCGGAGCGCGTTCCACCGGTCCACCGGCACCGTCAGCCAGCACCCATGTGTCCTTCGATCCGCCGCCTTGGCTGGAATTGACGATCAGCGAGCCTTCCTTCATGGCGACGCGGGTCAGCCCGCCCGGCAATACGTAGACGTCGTCGCCATCATTAACCGCGAACGGCCGTAAATCCACGTGCCGCGGTCCGAACCTATCACCCGACATGGTCGGAACGGTGGACAGCTGCAATACGGGTTGGGCAATCCAGCCGCGGGGGTCGGCAAGCACCTTGGCGCGGAGCGTATCCAGCTCCTCCCGCGAGGCGTCGGGACCGATGACCAGCCCCTTGCCGCCGGAACCATCGACCGGCTTTACGACCAGCTTGTCGAGATTGTCCAGCACGTACTCGCGCGACTCGGGCTCCTCCAGCCGGTAGGTGTCCACATTCGGGATGATCGGCTCTTCATCGAGATAGTAACGGATCAGATCCGGCACGTAGCTGTAGACCAGCTTGTCGTCGGCGACGCCGTTGCCCACCGCATTGGCAATCGTTACCCCGCCCGCTCTGGCGGCATTGACGATTCCGGGACAGCCCAGCATGGAATCCGAGCGGAACTGCAGCGGGTCCAGGAATTCATCATCAATGCGTTTATAGATCACATCCACGCGCTGCTCACCGGCCGTGGTGCGCATGTAGACGCGGTTTCCGCGGCAGATCAGGTCGCGGCCCTCGACCAGCTCGACACCCATCAACCCGGCCAGCAGCGTGTGTTCGAAATAGGCGCTGTTGAAGACACCCGGAGTAAGTACGACGACGGTGGGGTCCTCGACGCTTGGGGGCGCCGTTTTGCGCAGGGCAGAGAGCAACCGCCGCGGATACTCCTCCACCGGGCGGATTTGCTGCTGGCCGAAGGCCTCGGGCAACCCCTTGGCCATGGCCCGCCGGTTCTCCAGCACATAAGACACGCCGCTGGGAACCCGGACATTGTCCTCGAGCACCCGGAACGTGCCCTGTTCGTCACGGATCAGGTCGATGCCTGAAATCATCACCCGGACACCGCCCGCCGGGTCAAAGCCTGCAACTTCGCGGTGGAAATGGGCGCTGGAGGTCACCAGCCGGCGGGGGATGATGCCGTCGGCGACAACCTTCATGTTGCCGTAAACATCATTGAGGAAGGCCTCGAGTGTGCGCACCCGCTGAGCCACGCCCCGTTCCACTATGTTCCAGTCGGAAGCGGTGATGACGCGCGGAACAATATCAAGCGGGAACGGACGCTCCTCTCCGGCATAGTCAAAAGTCACGCCGCGGTCGAGGAAGGTCCTCGCCATCGAGTCGGCACGGGCCGTCACATCGGCCAGGGTCAACTCCCCCAAGGCGCCCGCGATCTGGGCATACGCCTCGCGGGGAACCTCGCCGGGCGTGAACATCTCGTCATAGGCACGGGTTCGCTCTGCGGCACTCGAGTAGTCTTCGAAAAGGTCGGGCATGCTTTCAGCGTGCCACGGATCAGCGCGGAATACATCTCAATGCCACACCTGCTGTGCAAAATTGGTGCAATTTCCTCGGATCGTAGAGAGTAGGTGAGTGCGCATAAATCATCGTTCCGGAGCCGATGTGCCCGTCGGAGACGCCCCCGCCCTCCGGACGCCGGTTTGGCCCGGCCTGCTGGCCTGCGCGGCCGCCGTCGCGCTCTCCTTCCTCGTTCATGCATTGGTTCCCGCCATTCCGGTCATGACCTCCGCCGTCGTACTCGGAATTCTGGCCGCCAACCTGCCGGGAACCGGCGCGCCCGTCCGCGGCAGGCTTAAACCCGGTCTGGGTTTTGCCGGCAAACACCTGATGCGAGCCGGCATCGTACTGCTTGGTTTGAAACTAAGCGTGATCGACATTCTCGGACTCGGCTGGGCAACCTTCGCCGCCGTCGTCGTCATGGTCCTGCTCGCCTTCGCCGGCACCTATTTGCTGGCCCGGATCTTCCGGCTCCCCGGTGACCAGCCGATGCTGCTGGCCTCGGGCTTCGCCATCTGCGGCGCCTCCGCCATCGGGGCGATGAGTGGCTCCCGGGGATCGAAGCAGGAGGATACGGTTGTCCCGATCGCCCTTGTCACCCTCTGCGGAACGCTGGCCATCGGCGTTTTGCCGCTGCTGATGCACCCCCTCGGACTTGATCCGGTGCCCTTCGGACAGTGGGTCGGAGCATCAGTCCACGACGTCGGCCAGGTCGTCGCCACGGCGCAAACGGCCGGCACGGCGGCCCTGACGGCGGCTGTCCTCATCAAACTCACCCGCGTGCTCATGCTGGCGCCCATGGTGGCGGCCGCCTCCCTCACCGCGCCGCGCACCGCCAGCGGCAAACGGCCGCCCCTGGTTCCGCTCTTCGTCATCGGGTTCATCGCCATGGTGGCCATCAGGTCGGCCGGACTCGTCGGCGATGAAGTGCTGGCAGTCGCCACCATCGCGCAGGATCTGCTCCTGGCAGCTGCACTCTTTGGACTCGGCTCATTGGTCCGGGTCGGCCAACTGTTCAGCCAGGGTGGAAAAGCCCTCACGACGGCGATGCTCTCGTGGTTGCTTATCGCCGTCCTGGGCTACGGTGTGGTGCTGCTCATCCAAGGCTGAAGCGGATAATACTGTTCCTACCGGCCGGTAGCAAGTGGCGCTGCCACCATCGGACGAAAGCAACAAGCGGCAACCGGACGTGGTTAAATAGCCGGGTGCAAAACGAAAATCTCAGCCGCGGTGAAGCCGCCAGCCGATCAAGCCTGATTTCCGTCCAGAGTTACGACGTCTCCCTGGACCTGCGGACGGCCCAGGACGCCAGCTCCCCCGGATTCACCACCCAGAGTGTCATTACCTTCAACTCCCGCGAAGCCGGCGCCAGCACGTTCCTCGACTTCATTGGCAGCAGCGTGCACAGCATCATCCTCAACGGCCATGCCCAAGACGTCGAGCAATGCGTTTCGGGCGCCCGCATCCACTTGCAGGACCTTGCCGAGGAAAACCAGGTCACTGTCACCGGTACCGGCCTGTACAGCAGCAGCGGCGAGGGAATGCACCGCTTTGTTGACCCTGCCGACGGCAAAACCTACCTCTACACTCAATACGAACCGGCCGACGCCCGGCGGGTTTTCGCCAACTTTGAGCAGCCTGACTTGAAGGGTACTTACACCTTCCACGTCATCGCCCCCTCGGAATGGACCGTCGCGTCCAACGGCGCGGAGACTGACCGGAGTGCACTCGCCTCGGCGGCAGGTTTGAGCCGCTGGGACTTCGCCACGACCGAACCCATCTCCACCTACATCACATCCGTGCTCGCCGGTCCCTACTTCAGCGCGCAGGATCATTGGAGCCGCACTTTCGACGACGGCACAACGCTGGACATCCCGCTGGCGGTGTACTGCCGGGCGTCACTGGCCGACGCCTTCGACACGGACAACGTTTTCGAGCTGACCAAACGTGGCCTGGACTTTTTCCATGACCTCTTCCAGTACCGGTACCCCTTTGGAAAGTATGACCAGGCCTTTGTCCCGGAATACAACCTTGGTGCGATGGAAAATCCCGGTCTGGTGACCTTCACCGAAGCATACATTTTCCGTTCGCGTGCCACCGACGCCCAATATCAAGGCCGCGCCAACACTCTGATGCACGAAATGGCGCATATGTGGTTTGGCGACCTGGTCACCATGTTCTGGTGGGACGATCTGTGGCTCAAGGAATCCTTCGCCGACTACATGGGTGCCCTCGCCGTCGCCGAAGCAACGGATTGGAAGAGCTCCTGGGTAACCTTCGCCAACGGACGCAAGGCCTGGGCATACCTGCAGGATCAACTGCCCACCACCCATCCCATAGTCGCCGACATCCACGACCTCGAAGCGGCCAAGCAGAACTTCGACGGCATCACCTACGCCAAAGGTGCCTCCGTCCTCAAACAGCTCGTCGCCTACGTAGGATTCGGGTCTTTCATCGACGGATCCCGCCAGTACTTCAAGGATCATGCCTTCTCCAATACGTCCCTGAAGGACCTGCTCGGTGCCCTCAGCCGGTCCTCCGGCCGGGACCTCGGCGGTTGGTCGGAAAAATGGTTGCAGACCTCCGGCATCTCCACGTTGACGGCAGACGTTGAAGAGAACGACGGCGTCATCACCAATATGACGATTGTCCAGGATGCGGTGGACCCAGTCAGCGGCCAGCAGCAACCACGGCCACACCGCCTGGAGGTCGGGTGCTACAACTTCAACGGGGACTCGCTTGTCCGCACCGAAAGCGTCGAACTGGATGTTACCGGCGCAGGAACGACTGTTCCAGAGCTTGCCGGAAAAGCCCGGCCGGCCCTTCTGCTGGTCAATGACGAAGACCTGACGTACGCCAAGATTCGTTTCGACGCAGCCTCGCTGGGTACCGTCCTGGATCATTTGAGCCAGCTCGATGATCTGATGGCGCGGGCCCTGTGCTGGTCTGCATTGTGGAACATGACCCGGGACGGAGTGCTGCCGGCACAGCAGTATCTGGCCGCTGTGGAGCGGCACGCCCCAAAGGAAACGGACATCGGCGTCCTGCAGAACCTGTTGCTGAATGCGCGCGGGGCAATCGAGCGTTACACCGCCCCTGCCATCCGCGATGATGTCCGCGAGCATCATCTGTGGATCCTGGTCGAGCAACTCCAGGCGGCCGAAGGCGGAAGCGATGAACAACTTGCCTGGGCCCGCGCGGCCGCTGCCCTCAGCCGCAACACAACCACCTACGCCGATTACGTCTCCGACCTGCTCTCCGGAGCAGCGGTGGTCGAAGGACTGACGCTGGATGCCGAACTGAGATGGAAATTCCTGCAGGCGCTCGCAGCGAATGGACGTGTTTCCGAGGAACAGCTCACGAATGAACTGGCCGCCGACAACACGGCATCAGGCCGGGCCGGTTACACCAGCGCCATGGCCGCCCGTCCGGACGCCGCCGTTAAGGCAGCCGCCTGGCAGAGCTCCGTGTACGGCAATGAACTGTCCAATGAACTGCTCAGCGCCACCATCGACGGGTTCAACGAAGGTTCGCACGCACTGCTCGACCCCTATGCCGCGAAGTACTTCGAAGTTCTTGATGATGTGTGGAATGGCAAGAGTATCGAACTGGCCAGCCGGGTCGTCCGGGGACTCTTTCCCGCCAGTCAGGAGGTCACCGCCGGGGAGGAGCCCAGTGATCACCCGGTAATCCAGACGGCCGACAAGTGGTTGGAGACCCACACCAGTTCACCGACGGCTCTTCGCCGCATCGTGATCGAACAACGTGACCATCTCCTGCGGGCGCTGACAGCACAGACCGCATCCGCGGCGACCACGACCGCGTAACGAATATCGGGTTCACCCAGGTGGCACCGGCGTGGCGCATAGGGGCCGGTTGAAGCCCTATGGAACCCGCGCCAGCCATTCCTCGGTGGCGAACTTGGTGGCGACCCTGGCCTCGGCCTTCGCCATCTCGTCGTCGGTTACTTTTGATTCACCGGCGCCGTAGCGGGAGGTAAAAGTGTCAATCATTGTCTCGATAATGTCCTGACGCGACATCCCGGTCTGACGACGGAGCGGATCGACGCGTTTCTTGGCACTGGTTGTCCCTTTGTCGGACAGTTTTTCCTTGCCAATGCGCAGGACGTCGAGCATCTTGTCGGCGTCGATGTCGTAGGACATGGTCACGTGGTGAACCATTCCGCCGTTGCTCAAGCGCTTCTGCGCCGCGCCGCCGATTTTGCCGTCCTCGGTCGCGATGTCGTTGAGCGGCTGGTACCAGGCTTTGATGCCCATCTCATGCAGGGCCGCCATCACCCAGGTGTCCAGGAACGGGTACGAATCTACGAAACTGATCCCATCGACGAGTGTCTGCGGGATATACAAGGAGTAGGTGATGCAGTTGTCGCCCTCCATGAACATAGCCCCGCCGCCACTGATGCGGCGGACGACTTTGACGCCATGCTTCCGGGCACCTTCCGGGTCCACTTCATTACGCAGCGACTGAAAACTTCCGATGACGACAGCCGGTTCTTTCCACTCCCAAATACGAAGTGCGGGATTCCTGCGGCCGGCACCCACTTCTTCGGTCAGGACCTCATCGAGGGCGACATTGACCTCGGTTGGCAAGGCGCGGGGACGAATGACTTCCCACTGATGGTCTCCCCAACCTGTGGCTTTCGCCAGTGCGCGGCGCACCGCTACGGCGACAGCTTCGGGCGAGAATCCGAGCATGGAGACGTCCGGCCTGAGCGCGCCTTCAATAGCGGTGGAGATGTCCTTTGCGGAAGCTTCGGCAGACATCCCTGTCAAGGCGGAGTTGATGTCTGCGAGGGCGCTGTCCGGTTCGAGGAAAAAGTCGCCGCTGATAGAGACATTGGCCAGCTGACCGCCTTCAACGTCGAAATCCGCCACGACGAGTTTGCCGCCGAGGACTTTGTATTCACCGTGTGCGTGTTCCATGGGATCCGTTCTATCCGAAGCTGCACCATTTGGGAAACCAACGTGGATAACCGTACCGGCGCAGGGCGCATTGCCGCCATCGTTCCGTACGCCGGGTTAACCAAAAAACAGACCCGGGCAGGTGCCCGGGTCTGTTCTGGAAAAAATTGTTACTTCTTGCCGCCAAAGCCCTTGAAGCGCTGGTTGAACCGCTCGACACGGCCGGCGCTGTCCATGATGCGCTGCTTGCCGGTGTAGAAGGGGTGCGACTCGGAGGAGATTTCCACCTCGATGATCGGGTAGGTGTTGCCGTCTTCCCATTCGATGGTCTTGTCGGAGCCGACAGTGGACTTGGTCAGGAAGGAGGTGCCGGAGGCCAGGTCGCGGAAAACGACGGGCTCGTACTTAGGGTGGATATCAGTCTTCACAGTTATACCTTCTGTAGTTGCCTGGATTTTGCCAGGCACTGTTTGCGGAAGTTTATAGACGGCCAGTATGGCCAGCAATCCAGTCTAGCGCTTTTGCCCGGGTATCACGAAACCCGGCGGGAGTGTAATGACGCGGGACCATCTGCAGGTGGCGACGCTAGCGGCGCTACCCCCGGATCCGGCATTCCCAGAAGGCGACCGCACTCGCGGCAGCCACGTTTAGCGAATCCACTCCCCCGCGCATCGGTATCCGCACCGACAGGTCCGTGGCCGCGACGGTTTCCGGCCGAAGCCCGTCGCCTTCCGTACCGAGCACGAGGGCAAGTCTTTCATGGTTCATCGCGCTCAACTCGTCCACGCTCAGCGACCCTTCGCCAAGGGCGAGCGCCGCCGTCGTAAATCCATGGTCCCGCAGCAGACCCAGGCTCTCGGGCCATTGCTGAAGGCGCACCCAGGGAATCTGGAATACCGTTCCCATGCTGACCCGGATGCTCCGCCGGTACAGGGGGTCGGCACAGCGTGGGCTGACCAGGACAGCGTCGACGCCGAGGGCTGCGGCGGAGCGGAAAATTGCGCCGATGTTGGTGTGGTCGATGATGTCTTCGAGAACGGCGACACGGCGGGCGGAGCCGAGCACCTCAACCGGATCCAGTTCGGCCGGACGATTCATGGCAGCCATGGCTCCACGGTGCAGGTGAAAGCCGGTGATTTCTTCCAGCACCGCGTCGGTTCCAACGTAAACGGGAACCTCCGGGTATTTGGCAAAGACATCGGCAAGACCGTCCAGCCATTTCTCCGCCAGGAAAAATGACCGGGGTGTGTGGCCGGCTTCGAGGGCGCGCCGCAGCACCTTGGAGCTTTCGGCGATGTACATACCCTCGGCGGGCTCCCGCCGTCGTCGTAGTTTCACATCGGTGAGCTGGGTGTAATCGGCAACCCGCGGGTCATCGGCGGTGGGCAGGTAGTGGATCGTCATACGCTGGTTACCCGTTGATCAGGTTGGCGATCATTACGCCGAGTGCGACGAGGCCGAGGACGACGATAACCGAGCGCAGTAACACCGGCGAAAGCCGCCGTCCGATTTTGGCACCCGTGTAACCGCCGATCATTGAACTGACAGCAATCAGCAGGACCACAACCCAATCGATGCGCTCAAACGCGAATATCATGTAGGAGATGGCCGCGATCATGTTCACCGACAGGACCAAAACATTCTTCATGGCATTGGCGTTCTGCATGGTGCCGGCGAGGAAAATACCTAGAATCCCAACCACAAGAATGCCCTGGGCTGCAACAAAGTAGCCGCCGTAGACGCCGGCAAAATAGATGAGCAGTATCAACGCGAAAGGGTGCTTGCCGGTGGAGGGTTCCGACGACGACGCGTCGGCCTTGCGCTCGGCACGCCGCCGGACCCAGCGTTGCAGCTTTGGCTGGAAAACGACGAATCCCAGCGACACCACAATCAGTACCGGAGCGACGATGGCAAAAACGTAGTCCGGAAGATTCAACAACAACGCCGCACCAGTGATGCCGCCAAGGATGGAGGCTGGAAGCAGTTTGGCCAGTGTCCGGCCCAAGCCCTTAAGTTCGCGCCGGTAACCATAGGCGGCCGTGGCATGGCCCGCTATCTGACCCATCGCATTGCTGATGGTCGCCACGACGGGGGCATAGCCGAGCGCGACCAGGACCGGGAATGAGACCAGCGTTCCTGAGCCGACGATCGCGTTGATGGTGCCTGCCCAGAGGCCGGCAAGAAGGATAATCCCCGTACGTAGGAAGTCAACGTCGTAGGCGTCGATGAGGCCGGTGAAAACTTCCCACAAATTTGCGATCAGGGCAAAGAAATCGCTCAGAATTTCCATAGAATTGGTATTTCCGGATCCGGGCTACAGCAGTGCGGCCGGAGCCGGTCCGCTGCCGGCAGCACCTGTCCGCGACGCTGCCGTAGCAGTGAAGCGGCCGCCGTCTACGTGAACGTCCAGCTCCAGGCCAAACGTGGTGCTCAGGTGCTCGCTGGTCAGTACGTCCTGCAACGGCCCGGCCGCGACGACGCCGCCTTCGCGCAGGAGCATTGCGTGGGTGAAGCCGGCGGGGACTTCCTCGAGGTGATGCGTTACCAGCACGATGGCGGGTGATTCGTCATCGACGGCGAGCGCACTCAGCCGCTGGAGCAGGTCTTCGCGTCCGCCCAGATCCAGCCCGGCTGCCGGCTCGTCGAGCAGCAAGAGTTCAGGGTCGGTCATCAACGCGCGGGCAATCTGCACCCGTTTGCGTTCTCCCTCGCTCAGGGAAGCGAAGGTGCGGTTTGCCAGATCGGAGACGCCCCAGTCTTCGGCCAGTTGGCGGGCACGTCCCTCGTCCATCCGGTCATAGTCCTCGCGCCAGCGTCCGGTTACGCCGTAAGCGGCAGTAACGATGACATTGAGTACGGTTTCGTGCTCGGGGATCTGCGTGGCGAGCGCCGCGGAAGCGAGTCCGATCCGGGGCCGCAGCTCAAAAACGTCCACCGCCCCGAGGACTTCCTCGAGGACTCCGGCAACACCCTTTGTGGGGTGCATCCGTGCGCCGGCGATCTGGAGGAGGGTCGTTTTGCCAGCGCCGTTGGGGCCGAGGACGACCCAACGTTCACCTTCTTTGACTTGCCAATCAATACTGTCCAGAAGCGCCTTGCCGCCGCGTATTACGCTGACAGAAGCCAATTCAAGAACGTCACTCATAGGACTAGACACTAGGCTAAAAGCGGCTGGATTGGCTAAACGCTACGCCGATAGCATGGAGATTCCCCTGCGCGGCGATTGGACGCTGCCTCAACCACGATCGGACCCGGCACACGTATGAGTGAACTGTTCAGCGCCGTCAGCTATGGCGAAGCCCTTCCGTCGGAGTTTATCGGTTCCGTCGACCTCGCCCTTGGTTCCACCGGCGCCCGGTTGTTGACGGAAAGCCTGATGGACCGCGGGGACTACGTTGTGCGGACCACGGAGATTGAGTACGACGGCGGTCCGGAAGCTCTGCGCCGTGCGCTGGCCGACGCCATGATTCCCGCCGATGCAAACGGAACCTCCGCCGTCAACGCCTATACCGCCGTCGTGCCCCATTCCCTGCGGGAAGCAAAGCGCAAGCTGCTAATCATGGATGTCGATTCCACGCTCATTCAGCAGGAAGTGATCGAACTCCTCGCCGCCCATGCCGGTGTTGAAGAGGAGGTCGCGGCGGTGACGGAGGCGGCAATGCGCGGCGAGCTCGATTTCGCCGCCAGCCTCCATGCCCGGGTTGCCACGCTTGAGGGCCTGCCGGCGACAGTGGTCGACGATGTGCGGGCCGCCGTCCGGCTCTCCCCCGGCGCCAGGAGCCTGATTGAGTCCTTCGCGGCCGGTGGGCACGTCGTCGCCGTCGTCTCAGGAGGCTTCAGCCAGATCCTCGATCCGCTGGCGCAGGAGCTCGGCTTGGACTATGCACAGGCGAACCTGCTGGAGGTCGACGGCGGCAGACTGACCGGCAAGGTCCTCGGCGCTGTCACGGACCGCGCAGCCAAGGCTGAGGCGCTGCGGCGCTGGGCCGGGAAATCAGGTGTTCCGCTGGAGCACACTATCGCCATCGGAGACGGGGCCAACGATCTGGACATGCTCGAAGCCTCCGGATTCGGCATTGCCTACAACGCCAAACCAGCGCTGCGGCAAGCAGCCGATGCAGAGGTCAACATCCCGCAGCTCGATGTCGTGGCGGCAATTGCCGGCGTCGAGTACGCCCAGTAGGCACCACTCCGCACCATCCCGCGCATGGTTTACCCAGTCAGTGGATAAAAGCACAGGTGGGGCGGGCTCGGCAAGACGGACGGACTGTCCTAAAGGGCGAGCCCATCACGGGTCCTCGCCGGCGCGCTTGCTCCTGGCCATCGGCGGCATGTGTTTGTTCAGGGGGCTACGTCTGTCACCGTGAGCCGGGCATCTATGGCACTGGGCGAAAACACTTCATCGACGACGATGCGCGTCATACCGATGATGCCGGCATCCTCTCCCATCGTCGCGAGCCGCACGTCCAGATTTCGGGTCGCCCGCGGCAACGACATCGGATAGAGCGTCTCGCGTACACCGCTGATCAACGTCGATGAGGCCATGGCACCACCGATGAGGAGAACGCCTGGATTAATAAGGCATACGACGGTGGCCATTACCTCGCCGATGCGTCGGCCAGCCTCGTGGGTCAAGCGCATTGCCTCGACATTTCCATGGGCCAAGAGACCCCCTACATCACGGCCGGACGCTGCTTCGATGCCCATCTTGGTTAAGGTCGCTGCGACAGCTCGTCCGCTTGCGACAGCGGCCAAACAGCCATGTGCTCCGCATTGGCAAGGGACATCTGGATAATCGGCCAATCTAACATGACCGATATCTCCGGCGCCGCCATCTATACCTTGATATACGCGGCTGTCAATGACGATTCCTGTGCCAATCCCGGTCGAGATCTTCACCAGACACAATGTGGGGCAGTCCTTGAACCCCACGCTGTGCTCACCTATCGCCATTGCATTGGCGTCATTTTCCACAAGGACAGGAACCGGAAGTGCGTCGTGTAGATACTCTGCAATTGGATATGCATCCCAGCCGGGCATGATCGGCGGCTGGCTTGGCCGCGAAGTTCTCGGATCGACCGGGCCAGGCACCGATATGCCGATGCCGGACACCTTGGACATCGGCGTCTGAGTGCGCTCGAGCAACTGGCGAATTGTCTCCGCGATGCCATGCAGAACTTTCTCTGGGCCATCTACGACGGCCACATCGATGCTCTCGTCGATAAGTATGCGTCCGGACAAGTCGGTCAGAGCGATACGGGAGTGAGTTGTATCAACGGTCGCCGCGACCACCACAGAGTGCTCAATGTTGAATTCGAGCCGGATCGGGCGTCGCCCTCCAGAGGGACGATCCGTACCGGCCTCCCGGATAAGTCCGGCAGCCAGCAATGCGTCGACCCGCTGGGCAACAGTCATTCGGGCTAGTCCGGTGGTTTCTTGTAGATCTCCCCGGGTACGCGCTTGGCCATACCGGATGAGCCGGAAAAACTCGCCGACACCAGTCGACATTGCAGACTCCTCTAGATATGCGCAATCGCTAATCAATATATGACCATTATGCATACATATAGACGCCTGGGGACATCGACGGCTCCGAATTGTCGTCCGGGGGTTCAACACTTAGAGGCTAATTCAACTAGTTGCGTATAACAGTTAGGCATAACTGCTCGACAGTTAGGTAACCTGCGGCTAGTGTTTGATCATAAGTTGCGTGACGTCGACCACTCACGGCTGTGACGTGGCGTACCTGTACAAGCGCTGGGCGCGAGTACATAGGCACAAGTCCGATCACTGGATCGGGCTCCGAAACGGAGCGCGATGCGCGCTCGGCACATGGTGCGCATGGACAAAGTTGTTCCGTGCACGGCGATAGGAGCTTCGAATGAAAAGCAGGAAACCACGCAGAAATGCGGCCGCTGTTGCCATGGTGGCAACTCTTGCGGTGAGCACCCTTGCCGCCTGCGGCAGTGGAGAAGATGGCGGTGGCGGTGGCGACGCTCAGTCAATCACGGTGCAAACGACGGATACCCTTCCCGACCGCGTCGCGGCGACGAAGGAGATCATCGCCGATTTCACCAAGAAAACCGGAATCAAAGTCAAGCTCGTCGGCGTCGCAGAAGATCAGTTCAACCAGGTCCTGACGTCGGGCGCAGCGGCCGGAGACTTGCCGGATGTGATCGGCTCGATCGGACTCACGCAGGTTCGTACCCTCAGCGCCAACGACCTGGTGGACGCCGAAGCTACCGCCGCAGTACTAGAGGAGCTCGGTAAGGACACGTTCTCCAACCGTGCCCTTGAACTGACCAGCGAGGGAGGCGAACAACTGGCAATCCCCAGTGAGTCGTGGGCCCAGCTGCTTTATTACCGTACGGATCTCTTCGAAGAAGCCGGCCTGCCGGCTCCAGAATCATATGAGGACATCCTTGCAGCGGCTGAAGCTCTGGACTCCCCTGATATGGCAGGTTTCGTCGGTGCTACCGCTCCGGGCGACGCCTTCACGCAACAAACAATTGAGCATGTCGCACTTGGCAATGGCTGCGAAATGGTTAATGAGGCTGGAGAAATCACCTTCAACAGCCCCGAATGCACCGAGGCTCTGGATTTCTACGGCACTCTGATCAACAACTACTCCGTTTCCGGCGCGCAGGACGTTGACACCGTGCGTGCAAATTACTTTGCCGGAGAAGCTGCGATGTTCATTTGGTCGACGTTCGTCCTCGACGAGATGGCGGGGCTACGCAACGATGCACTGCCAACCTGCGCTCAATGTGACGAAAACCCGGCCTTCCTTGCGGAGAATACTGGAGTCGTTTCGTCTATCCAGGGACCGAGCGGCACTGAACCGGCACAGTTTGGTCAAATCACTAACTGGGCAATCACTGCCACCGCAAAGACCGAACCGGCGCAGGAGTTCGTTCAGTACATGATGACCGACGGCTACGTCGACTGGCTCGCAATCGCGCCTGAGGGCAAGGTGCCCGTTCGTTACGGTACAGCGGACAACCCGACCAAATTCTCTGAGGCTTGGGAGCAACTTCCTGTCGGCGTCGATAAGAAAGCACCTCTAACGGATTTCTATTCGGACGATGTACTCCAGGCCCTGCAAACCGGTGTGGACGATCTGAGCTTGTGGGGCATCCCCCAGGGGCAGGGCGACCTGGCTGGTGCGGCCCTTGGTGAACTTCCGATAGCCGATGCCGTGGCGAAGGTAACCAGCGGTGGTACGGATGCACAAACCGCGGCAGAGCAGGCAGCAGCGACCCTGCAATCAATTCAGGATTCACTGAATTAATGAAAACGCCGCGCACTAAGAATGAACGGATGGCGCCGGGACATACTAATGACCCGGCGCCGTCCGGCGGCCGTCGCCGGGGCCGCTCGCCTATGGCGAGGGCAGAGGAAAGAGCGGGCATAGCCCTCATTTCCCCGACCCTGATCATCGTTATCGTCATGGTCGTGCTGCCCATCCTCTGGACGGTCATGCTGGCATTCCAGGAAATCCGGCTCATTAATTTGAGTACAGCCGGACTCTTCGGCAATTACGCATTGTCCAATTTCGCCGAAGTGTTCGCGTCCCCGGGCTTTCTGGAGGCATTGCTCACCACTGTTGTTTATGCGACCGCTGGAACCGGCTCCGCCATCGGGTTTGGCCTCATCGTAGCGCTCGCCCTGCGTAAGCCTTTTCGCGGAAGGACATTTGTCCGGGCGGCAACACTTATTCCCTACGTTGCACCAATTGTTGCTGTCACCTTCGTCTGGTCGACGATGTTGAACCCGCAGTTCGGAATCGTTAATTACTGGGGGACGCGCCTGCTGGGTTGGGAACAGCCCATCGCGTTCCTGAGTGAGCGCGCAAACGACGTGTCGATTTTCGGCTTGGATTTCACTCTTCCAACCGCCCTGCTGACAGTGATCGCCTTTGAGGCCTGGCGCTCCTTTCCCTTCGCGTTCCTCTTCCTCACAGCACGTCTCCAAGCCATTCCGGGGAGCATGGAGGAAGCGGCTCTGGTTGATGGCGCCAGTCCGACTCAAAGATTCCGCTACATCATTCTTCCCCAGCTGCTACCGACGATCGCTGTGTTGACCGTGCTGCGCTTTATCTGGACGTTCAACAGCTTCGACGATATCTATCTGCTCACCGGTGGCGGCGCGGGCACGGAGGTGGTGGCCGTGCGCGTGTTCAACTTCTTGACCGCAAGAGGGGACATAGGTGCCGCCGCGGCGCAGGCGCTCGTACTCGCCGCGATCCTCGCCGTGCTGGTCGGAATCTATCTGAAATGGTTCGCCAAGAAAGAGGAGGTGAGTTGATGGAGACGCAGGTCAAACCCCGCCCGAAGGCTAATCACGGTAAACAATCCCGCGATCCCAAGTGGACGCGCAATGGGCTGGAGTTGCGAATCTTGCCAGTGCTGCGATGGATCGTAATCGCTTGCCTGCTTATCGTGACGTTGTTCCCGTTTTACTACATGACCATCCTCTCGGTCCGCCCGATCTCTGCTGTACTTCAGGATCCGGGTGCTTTGTGGGTGTCATTCTCCGAGTTCAGTGTTGAGACCTATATCTCAGTCCTGCAGTCCCCCAGCGAAGGCGGCCAGGGGTTCCTGACGTTCATGGGAAATAGTGCCCTCGTAGCGTTGGGTACAGTCGCCGTCACGCTGCTGTTGGCAGTTCCCGGGTCGTATGCCATCAGTCGATTACAGTTCTTCGGCCGTCGGAAAATCAGCGCACTATTTCTCGCGGTCTATTTGTTTCCAAGTATCCTGCTGGCCATACCGCTGTTCGTATTCTTCACCAGAATCGGACTTCGGGGGGAACTGATCGGTCTGCTGTTTGTCTATGTGGCCCAAGTTGTACCGGTGAGCATCTATATGCTGCGCAACTACTTCGAGACCATCCCCACGAGTCTGGAAGAGGCGGCCGCGATCGACGGCGGCAGTCGCCTGACAATTATGTGGCGGATTAGTCTGCCGCTGGCAATGCCTGCAATCATTTCCAACGCACTGTTCATCTTCATGATCGCGTGGAATGAGTTCCTTTTCGCCCTCTTGTTCCTGGTCGAATCACGGGAAAACTGGACCGTCTCGCTCGGGCTTTCCCAGCTGGCCGGAAGTATCGAGGTTCCCACCACCATTCTGATGGCCGGCTCAGTCATTCTGACCTTGCCAATCATCATCATCTTCTTTGCGAGTGAGCGGCTCCTGACCGAGGGTCTCACCGCCGGCGCTGAGAAGGGCTGACCGTATATCAATTCAGAAAGAGTCTTCATGCCCCAAATCGTGCAATTTACGGAACCAGGCGTGGTGGAGTTGGTCGACTGCGGCCATCAGGAGCTGAGCGCCGGTTCAGTCCGGGTACGCACATGGTATTCCGGTATTTCCGCAGGCACCGAGCTAACCGCCTTCCGCGGCTCGAACCCATATTTGACCAAGAGCTGGAATGCCGATCAGCGCCTCTTCACGGAAGGTGTTCCCACTTTCGCCTATCCCGTTTCCGGCTGGGGATACTCCGAGGTTGGCGAGGTCGTTGAGGTCGCCCCCGATGTTGTGGACCTGACGCCGGGGCAGATCGTCTATGGGATATGGGGCCACCGCAGTGACGCCGTCCTTCCGGCCGATGCTCTACAAGGCAAGCAAATTCCAACCGGAGTAAATCCTCTGCATGGAGTCTTCGCCAGGGTGGGTGCGGTGGCTCTTAACGCGGTGTTGAGCGCGGATCTCCATGTGGGTGAGGATGTAGCCATCTTTGGCCAAGGTGTGATCGGTCTGCTCGCCACCCGGCTCGCCCGCCTGAACGGTGCAGAAGTTATTGCAGTCGATGGAATGCAAAGCCGGCGCGGGCTGGCGGGCACCATGGGTGCTGGACATGTGATCGCGGCAGACGTTGCCGGCGGAGCCGGTCCGGCCATCCGGAGCCTAACCGACTACCGCGGCGTGGACGTCGCCATCGAACTCAGCGGCAGCTATCGCGCCCTGCATGAGGCCGTCCGCTCCGTGGCTGTCGGTGCCCGGGTTGTCGCTGCCGGCTTTTATCAGGGCGGTGGTGAAGCCTTGAACCTTGGCGACGAATTCCACCTTAACCGCGTACAGATAGTTGCGAGTCAGATCAGCGGAACTCCGGTCGGCTTAGGGCCACGTTGGGACCAAGCAAGGCTTGTTTCGGTGTTTATGGCCCAGCTCGCCGCCGGGCGGATCGACGTCGCGCCACTAATCACAGACGTTGTCAGTGCCTCTGAAGTCAGCACTGCTTTCGATTTGTTGGATCGGGGCTCTCCCGAGACGCTTCAAACTGTCTTGCGTTTTGATGCGGCACCGGCATGAGTTCATCGGGAAAACCAACGGATGGCAGTGTGGCGGATCATGTCCTAAGGCTGATGGAAGCGCATTGGGAGCCACACCGGGGTTATTGCGTTCCGAATCCCGGCACTTACCCACACTTGTGGCTATGGGACTCCTGCTTCCACGCAATTATCTGGGCACATTTGGGCGATGAACGGGCGGTACGGGAGCTGGACGCCGTACTGGTGGGGCAATTGCAGGACGGGATGGTTCCGCACATGCGCTACGGCGCAGAACCGGCGGACACTTGGCTTGGTCCCCTGTCCAGTGCCTCCTCCCTCACTCAACCGCCGATGTTCGGACACGCCGCGAAAGTTTTGACAGAGCGTGGTCTTCCGGTAAGTGACACAACACTGGCCGGAGCCAGGAAGGGCTTGGATTGGTTATGGGATCATCGTCGGACCGAAGACGGCCTGATGTACATCGTCCATCCTTGGGAAGGCGGCAACGACCACTCGCCGCGGTGGGATGACTGGGGCGCTCCGGGCAAAACCAAGGACGACTATGATCGTGCGGCACGGACTGCCTGGAACAAAGAGCGAATGCGCGATATCTCCTTTGCCGAGGACGGTGCTGCGCGGTGGTCGTCCGCCTTCGTCACCTGTCCTGCCAGTTTCAACGCCTATGTTGCCTTCAACATGGCGGAACTGGCTGAAGTTCTCGGCGATCCCGGGTTGGCAGGCAGGGCACGCGCCCTGAGCAAAGCAATCGACGAACACTTGTGGGACGACGTCGAACAGCTCTGGATGGACCGCGCCGTCGTCGGCGGCGGACCGTCAACCCGGATACCGACCAGCGACGGCGTTATGGGGGCCTTGGTTACGGCTGACGGTGCAAAGGCTGAGGCGGCGTTGGCGCAACTTCAAGACCCGGACCGGTTCGGCGCCCCGTGCGGTCCAGCGAATGTCGTCCGTACCCATCCTGCATACGACCCCGGGATGTACTGGCGTGGTCCGGCGTGGCCGCCGCTCAACTACCTGTTCTGGCTTGCCGAGCTGCGCTGGGATCGAACTGAGGCTGCCGGACGGATCAGCCAGCAGACGGTATCCGCCGCCATCGCCAGCGGATGGGCTGAGTACTGGAATCCGGAAACGGGTGAGGGTCTCGGAGCGGTTCCACAGTCATGGACCGGACTCGCACTGGCAATGAGCGAGCCGGCGATGATCGAACGGTCCGGCAGATGAAAGACGCGCAACCGTCACGGAATCTCAACCGTTCCGTCCACCGCGCGGATCACCGCAGCGGCAATGCAGGCATGCCCGGCATCGTTGGGGTGAACCGCATCATTGGAAAGCATCGTGCGTGGGTTCCAATCGTCGACGACCACCAGTCTGGTCCCGGTGTGTGCTGCCGACACCTCACGCAAACGTGCATTGTAGGCGTCGACAGCGGCACTGGAACCGACGTTATGCGGAGCGTGCCCGCTGTAATCGAGAAGGTATGGTTGCTCGACGGCGACCACGAAGGCGCTGCCGTTCGCATTTCGGAACGCTTCAAAGATGACGGCGAGCGCGTCCGCATACTGCCTCACTGCTGTGGTGGATGGTCCGTACAGCCGGGCGTCATTCAACCCGGTCATCAGGACAAATATATCGGCGTACCCCGGCGGCTCGGCGGTAACGAGATCCGCCGTGGCAGTGCTCAAGCTGCCGCCCACGCCCCGGTTTTCGGCCGTCGCCCCCAATTGGGCGGCCACCATGTCGACCAAGCAACGCGAAGGTTCGCCCGCCCCATCACCATCAATCCACGAGTGACCGTAGGCATACAGACTTTGCACTGCAGACTCCTTCAACGAGGTTCCCCTCTGTCCTTGGCAACCTCACCTTCCCAGGTGACCCAACTCCGTGGTGACATCAACAGCCGCGCAGGAAAGGCCAGCGTACGATGAACATTTCTGAAATTGCACCGCCACCAGATTACCGGCCGCAATTCCCCAAAGGGGTCAATACCGGAATCGGACTTCTGGGCTGCGGCTCTATCGCGCAAAAAGCGCACCTGCCGGCGTACGAACAATATGGTTTGGATGTTGTCGGCGTTTGGAGCCGTTCCGCTGCCAGGACCGCCGATCTGCCAGAGCGATTTGAGTCGGTGCGAAAGGTTTACGACACAGCTGAGGAGCTGCTGGCGGATCCTGACGTGAAAATCGTAGATCTGGCTACGCCCGCGGAGGATCGGCTGAAGTGGCTCGCCGCGGCTGTGTCGGCGGGCAAACATGTGCTTGCCCAGAAACCGCTCACAATGGATGTGGCTTCGCTCTCTCCGATCCTCGCCGAGGCTCAGGCCCGGGGACTGAAAATAGCGGTCAACCAGAACGGACGTTGGGCACCTGCCTGGCGTCTGGCCACGCTGCTTATCGAGCGTGGCGACATTGGCGACGTCGTTGGGGTCACCCACTTGCACGATAAGCCGTTGCCGCCGATCGCCGGCACCCATTTTGACGATATGTCGCACATGCTCGTCACGGACTATCTCATGCATTGGATAGACATCACGCGTTGTTGGCTGGGAGGCAAGGATGTCCGCTCCGTTCAAGCCACTGATTCGCGTGTCCCCGGTCAACCGCCGGAGGCGAAGAATCCGTGGTCGGCCTCGGTGCAGATCTCCTGTACCGATGGAGCGCATGCCTTAATGCGGGTGGTCGGCGACGTACGAACCAGCAATCCGTCATGTCCCTTCTGGATTCATGGCACCGAAGGTACGATCCGCGGCAGCGTTCTGCAGGGTTCAGACCGCCTCGAGCTTGAACGGGACGCCACCACCACGCGATTTGCGCTTGATGGCCAGTGGTTTATTGACGGCTTTGCAGGGGCCATGGGCGAGCTGATGTGCGCCATCGAGGAGGAGCGTGAACCTTACAATTCCGCCGCCCACAACGTTGCTTCCCTGCGGCTGATGCTTGCCGCACACGAGTCCGCTGACACTGGTTCCCCGATGATACCCATGTCCTCTCTCCCGCTTTGATCCGAAAGGATGTATTGATGTCTTTCCATCACGTCGATGACGTTCCGGTTTCCCTGACCCATGGCAGGGTCTACGAGGAAGGCTGGCAAAGTTGGAGCCCAACGACCTGGTACGACGTCACGGCTACATCGCGCCGGCCGGAATCGCAGCTGCGGTACCAAATGCGGTATCGAGCCGGTTCAGAACTTCCGGGAGAAGGATTCCATGCGGAGGGCCTGTTGGTGGTTGATCCCGGCACCGGGGCTCCGGCAAGGGTTTATGGGGCTGCCAACGCGGTAAATGTGCCATCTATTCGGGCGAAGCTGGAAGGTGACCGGCTCCTAATTATGGCGGATGGACCGGTCGAGGTAGAGCGGGTTCCTGAGGGGGGCGCGGCAGCACTCGTCCGTTTTGGTGACCGGTTCGCGGCAGACGTACGGACACGGGCTATCACGGCCGCGCCTTCCGTATGGTGCACGTGGTACCGCTATTTCACAGAACCGACCGAAGCGGACATTCTCGAGAACCTGGCTGCCATAGAACGTCACAACCTGCCCGTCGACGTCGTTCAGATTGACGATGGCTGGGAATGCGGCATCGGGGACTGGACACCGTCCGGCCGCTTTACGGGATTGCCGGATCTGGCCGCACGAATTAGGCAGACCGGGCGGCGTGCCGGCATCTGGTTGGCGCCTTTCATGGCCGGCGCCAACACCGACTTGGCCCGGAACCATCCGGAATGGCTCATCGGTGAGACCGGATATAACTGGGACCAGAATCTGCACGGCTTGGACGTCACCCATCCGGGGGTCCGCGACTATCTCTGGTCGGTCTTTCGCGGGCTGCGTGAGGACGGGTTCGACTACTTCAAACTCGACTTCCTCTACGCCGGAGCGGTGCCCGGCCAGCGTTATGAGGACATGAGTGGAGTCGCAGCCTACCGGTCCGGGCTGGAACTGATCCGGGACGCCGTCGGGCCCGAAAGCTTTGTACTTGGATGTGGTGCGCCGATTCTTCCCAGCGTTGGGCTAGTCGATGGGATGCGGGTCTCTTCCGACACCTTCCATGAGGACGCCCAGAACCTGTCGACGCATTTGCGCGGGGAAATGGCTACGACTGCACGAGCATGGCAGCACGGCAGGTTTTGGATAAACGATCCCGACTGCTTCGTAGGGCGCCCTTCATTCGCGCTGCGGGAACAGTGGGCGTCGGTAATCGAGCAATACGGCGGACTGCGGTCCGTTTCAGACCGGATCGCAGAACTCGACACCTGGGGTTTGGAGACCACGCGCCGCTTACTCGCCGGTGTCCCCGCCAGCACGCCCTTCCCGGATTCCTGATGTGCAACTTCCGAAGAACTTTTGTCCCATCTTTGAGCGGAGCCATATGACCGTCCCTAATGTCGCAGATGCTTTGACCACTGCGGCTATCCACGTGCTCGACAACAACTGGGCAGGTTCGCACACCCTGCCGGCCAGCGGCCTCTACCCACATCAATGGAGTTGGGATTCAGGCTTCATCGCGATGGGTCTGCGCCATGTCCACCAGGAACGGGCACAACTCGAACTCGAATCGCTCCTGAACGGCCAATGGGCCGATGGACGCGTCCCGCAAATTGTTTACGACGTCAGCCGGGATGACGATTACTCGCCCGGCGCCTCCTTCTGGCGGTCCACCCAGCATGCCGCCGCACCATCAGTGCCAACCACCGGTCTGATCCAACCGCCCAATCATGCATGGGCCGCGTGGGAAGTGCATCAAGCCCATCCCACCTCCCCCGGCACTAAAGAGTTTCTGGCCCGGGTTTACCCACGGCTTGTCGCATGGCACGATTACCTGGCCTCCCGCCGGACCCTTGGGAGTGGACCGCTCGCCGCCGTGGTCCACCCCTGGGAATCCGGCATGGACAACTCGCCCCTTTGGGATGAGGCGCTCGCCCGCGTTCCCAGTACGCCTCAGCACCAGGTCAACCGTCCGGATCTTGCGCACGCGGACATGACGGAACGGCCCAGCGAAAAGGAGTACGGCAAGTACTACTGGTTGGCTGAGCAGTATCGAGACCAGCACCTCGACGATGTGCATGCGGAACTCAGTTTCGTTATGGAAGACCCGACTTTTAATGCACTGTGGGCGCGGTCAGAGCTGGCCCTGGCCAGCATTGCGGAAGTTATTGGTGCGGACTCGTCGATTCATCGGAATCGGGCACAGGACCTTACCTCGGCACTGGCAAGCTTGTACGACGAGGAACTTGGGCTGTTCACCGCCCGGGACGTGATCACCGGTACCTTGGTGCGCAAAGCGACAATTTCGGGGATCATTCCGCTAATCCTGCCGGACCTGGCACAAGCACCAGCTGTTCTCAGAACTCTCATGGGACCGAAATTCCTCGAGGGACGGCCCTTCATGGTACCCAGTTACGATGTCTTGGCTGAAGACTTCGAGCCCAATCAGTACTGGCGTGGCCCGGCATGGTTCAATATGACCTGGCTGGTCATCCTCGGACTACGCACCTATGGCGGTGATGCCGAGGCTGACCGGTTGGCCCAAAATCTGTGCGACCTTGCGTTCCAACACGATTTTCCCGAATATGTACATCCTGGCACCGGAACGCCGCATGGGACCCGGAACTTTAGCTGGACAGCATCCTTGGCCCTCGATCTTGTGCAAACGGGCGGACCTGCAGCCCGGATCTCGGCCGGATCAGGAGTCCCGAAGTGAAGACCAATTCCGACAACCTGTCCCGCTCCGGTAAACAAGCTCCGATGACCGTTCCATCGAATACAACTCAATACAACAAGCAACCGACTATCGCCGTGTCCGACGCACACCCTGTCTGGCAAGGGGCCGATGCTTGGCGCACGATCGCTGCGCATGCGGAAAAAGACTTCGAGGGTGTACCGGTTGTTGTCGTCGACACGTACCCCGGTGTAGCCATGGACGAACTTGAATCCTCCATTCGGGCCGCTCTTCCCTCCTTTGCTGTCATCAATGTCGAAAGCGCGGCGGCTAAGCCTATCAGCGAGATTGACCGCATGATCCAGCGGAATTTAACCGATGACAGGGTTTTTGGGGTGATGAGCCATCACGAGCTTGAGGAGTTTTATGATTCAGACAAACTTGCGGGGTTAGCCGAGGATGTCCGTGCTGCGCGCATGCCGACCGTTCTGCTGGGTTGGGGCGCCGCTTTGGTTCCGATCCACAAGTCGACCTTGGTCCTGGCGGATATGGCGCGGTGGGAAATCCAGCAGCGCCAGCGCCGTGGCGCACCAAATTGGCGATGCGACAATGCGGATGAGGACAACCTCCGCAAGATTAAGCGTGGTTTCTTCATTGAGTGGCGGGTCGCGGACCGGCACAAGCGGAGCTTATTTTCCTCGCTGGACTTCGTTCTCGATACGAACCGCTCAACCTCGGAGGCGCGGTTGATCAGCGCCGCGGCGTTCAATGCAGGCATGGCCGCTGCGGTCAGTTCCCCGTTTCGAGTAGTGCCCTTTTTTGACCCAGGCGTGTGGGGCGGGCAATGGATGAAGGAGGTGTGCGGTCTCGACACTTCGGCAGCTAACTATGCTTGGTGCTTTGACTGTGTCCCCGAAGAAAACAGTGTCCTGCTCCAGTTCGGCACGGAAATCGTCGAGTTGCCTGCCATGGACGTCGTACTCACACACCCAGAGGCACTTCTCGGTGGGTTGACCTATGCGCGTTTCGGAGCGGAATTCCCCATACGGTTCGACTTCCTGGACACCATGGAGGGTGGAAATCTCTCCCTTCAGGTTCATCCCCTGACGGACTATATCCAGAACGTCTTCGGCATGCACTACACGCAGGATGAGAGCTATTATCTGCTCGACGCAGCCGATGATGCCGTCGTTTATCTCGGGGTAAAAACGGGCGCCGATCCAGAGGCGGCTCTAAAAGCGCTTGAGGCTTCTTCCCGGGGCGAAGTCGATTTTCCAGTGGAAGACTTTATCAACGTGTTTCCCGCGAAAAAGCATGACCATTTCTCGATACCTGCCGGCACTGTGCACTGCTCGGGGGCCGATTCGATGGTGCTGGAGATATCAGCGACGCCGTACATTTTTACCTTCAAGATGTGGGACTGGGGCCGGGTTGGTCTTGATGGGGTGCCTCGTCCGATTCATCTGGAGCATGCCCAGCGGAACATCCAGTGGGACCGTGACACCGAGTGGACAAAAGCGAACCTCATCGACCAGGTGGAAACAATGGATTCCGGTCCGGGATGGGTAGAGGAGCGAACAGGACTGCATGAGCTGGAGTTCGTTGAGGTCCGCCGGCACTGGTTCGAGGGCGTAGTCGAGCATGACACTGGTGGAACCGTGAACGTTCTCAACCTCGTCGAAGGACCGGAAGCCGTTGTCGAGAGCCCAACTGGAGATTTCGCCCCATTCGTGGTGCATTATGCCGAAACGTTCATAGTTCCCGCTGCCGTCGGACCGTATCGCATCCGTCCGCATGGCAGAGGCGTTGGTACGCGGCTGGGAACCGTCAAAGCATCGGTACGAGGCACGGGAACCCGCGCGGACCGAAAGAACTGACCCGAATATGCTCCAATCCGGGTCCTGATGGCACTGATTGGGCTGTTACTTGGCGCGCAACTTACCGCAGGTGCCGGACCCAGTACGCGGCGCCGGAGAGGGCGGCATCAGTGTTCTGTTCCGCTGGTTTCATAACAAGGGCTTCCAGCGAAGGCACTGCGCGCATAAGTCCCGTCCGAATCGAGGGCTCAACAATGTCCCATGAGCGGGCCATCGAGCCTCCAATCACTAAAACACTGGCGTTGAATCCGTAAATGGCCGGTCCAAGCGCCATCCCGAGGTTCTCAAACGCCACCCGCAATACCCGGCCCGCCGCTTCGTCTCCACGGCGGCTGCGTTCAGCGATGTCGTGGACATCCGGCCCGCCGTTCCCGACCAATCCGGCAGCGCTCGCATAAGCTTTACGGATCGCACGGCGGGACACCGTGTGCTCCAGCGGACGTCCAAGATAGTCAAGCCGATGAACGCTCCCGTCGGTTGGTACCAAGGGGCCACTTTTTACCGGTTTTCCCCGCTCGAGAAATGCGGAACCTATCCCGGTGCCGAGCGTTACGCAAACGGCACGGTCGTGTCCCCGTGCTGCCCCGGCCGCAAACTCACCTACGCCGAAAGCGTCAGCATCGTTGAGGAAATGTACGTCCCTTGGCTTCGGCCGAATACCAGCAACCAACTCGTTGCGAAGATTGATTCCAAAGAGACTGTCGAACTTTCCAACGTGCTCGAACAATCCGATCCCGTTTTCGTAATCGAAAGGTCCCGGAATTGCTATGGACCAAGTACCGGAATGGCCACCACCTAAGGTATTCGCCGCCGATACCAACCCACGTACCAGCTCTTCAGCAGTCCCGTGCGCAGACAACGGCAGGTGAATGAGCGAACTCCGCTGCACCTCGAAGGTTGCATCGTTCACCAGTGCCGCTGTCACATGAGTGCCACCCACTTCGAGAACAGGGATCGAAGTCCTCTTCGTCATCTCTTCGCCCTGCCGCTCTCTTGGCTGTAGGTTATGGGCCGCCGATGTGTGCCCGTCCGACAGAAGCCTATTTCGCGAAGTAGTCCGCTCCCCCGACGTATTCGGTATGCCCGGTTTCGGCTTCCATCGAGACGGCTTTGGCAACCTCGGCGGCGAACTCCTCGACCGAGTACAGCCGGCCAGCCTCCTGGCGCCGCGCTTCGATGGCTCCGGGGCTTGAGCGGTCAAGCAGCCGCGAGGTGACGGTCCCCTCGATCATGTCGCCCGAGACGACAATGAAAGAGATTCCCTTCTCCTCCAAGGCAGGAACGAGTTCCCGCAATGCATCCTCGCCGGCACGCTTGCTCCTGGCCACCGGCTCGTATTCGGGCATGGTGGGAACGGTGTTGATGAAGTGCGCCTGATGGCTGGTCACAAAGACCACCCGGGAACCGGCCGGCATGTGTTCGATGGCGGCGTTGAGAGTGTTGACCTGCGCGTCACGGTTGAGCTTGAGGGCGTAGTCCTCCCCCATGCCGGTTTCCATCCCGCCGGAGGCATTCAGCACCAGCACATCCAGCCCGCCAAAGTTCTCCAGCGCTGCCCCGATCAGGGAGTCGACACCCTCGGTCTGGGTCAGATCCGCACCGACTGCGACGGCTTTTCCGCCAGCCTCTTCTATTGCAGACACTACTTTGTTGGCCCGGGGTGCCTTCTGCCGGTAATTGACGACGACGGCGGCACCCTCACCTGCCAGCAGGGTTGCCACCTCGGCGCCGATCCCGCGCGAGGAACCGGTCACAACTGCTGTCTTGCCGTCAAGCTTGCCCATGAGAGCCCTTCTTGTAGATATCCGTCAACGTGTGAGTCTGCCAACCATCATGCCAGCCCCTGTGGCCCGAATCCGTTGTAGGAAACGCACAAACTCTTAGTGACCCATCCCGAGTCCGCCGTCGACCGGGATGACCGCTCCAGAGATGTAGGCCGCCTCGTCGCTCGCGACCCAGCGGACCACCTTGGCGACCTCCTCGGTTTCGGCGAAGCGCCCGGCCGGGATCGAGGAGAGGTAGGTCTTCTGCGTGTCTTCGGGCAGCGCCGCAGTCATTTCGGTGTTGATGAATCCGGGTGCGACCACGTTGGCGGTGATATTGCGTGATCCCAATTCACGGGTCAGGGAGCGTGCCATTCCGATCATGCCGGATTTCGAGGCGGCGTAGTTGATCTGGCCGGGCGAACCGTAGAGGCCGACGACCGAGGAAATCAGCACCACGCGGCCCTTCCGGAGCCGGATCATTCCCTTGCTGGCGCGCTTGATCACCCGGAACGCGCCGGTGAGGTTCGTGTCCACCACACTCGAGAAGTCGTCTTCGCTCATCCGCAGCAGCAAGGTGTCCTTGGTGATGCCGGCGTTGGCCACCAGCACCTCGACCGGGCCGTGAGCCTGCTCAACCTCCGTGAAGGCTGCGTCGACCGAGGCGGCGTCGGTCACGTCGGCCTTGACGCCAAGGAAACCTTCGGGGACATCTCCACTGCGGTAGGTGATGGCAACCTTGTCCCCGGCCTCCGCGAACGCCTTGGCGATCGCCAGGCCGATCCCGCGGTTCCCGCCAGTGACAAGGACGCTCCGCCCGGTGTTTCCGCTTTCCTGCTGACCGTCCTGCATTCCATACCTCCGCCGATTGACTTCGTGGGTTATCCCCAAGATCCTAGCCGCAGGACGCCGTCGACTTTAACTACGACGCCGGCAGTGAGAGAATTGGAAGGTCCCCATTTGGAGCGTGATGAGCAGAAGACCACACGGTAAGACGGAACGAGATCCCGACGTTCACAGCATCACCGATGCACGGGTGCCCCACACAGACGAGATGCGCACGCGGATGATCAAATACTCGGTCTCCATGGGTATCCGCGTGGTGTGCCTGATCCTGGTCTTCTTCACCAGTGGGTGGTTGCAGTGGGCGTTTATCGCCGGTGCGGTTTTCCTGCCGTACTTCGCCGTCATCATTGCCAACGGTGGCAGTGATACCAGCAAACTGCAGCACAGCGACTCGCTGTTGGATGCCCCGCCGGCGCGCGAACTGGAGGCGGGCGCCACGGATACCGCGGGGCAAGCGTCAGCCGGCGGTGAACGGGACGGCGAGGAGGAGGACCCCGACGGCGTGGTGCAGGGCGAAGTGGTCGACGACGTGCCACCGGCCCCGGACACGGAAGAAGAACCAGCACCCGAACCACCATGGACAGCACCGGAACACACGGAACAGCAGCACGACGGGCAGGAGCACCGCCACACATTATGAGCTTTCTCGATTCGCTCTCCGGCGACCCCCAGACGCAGGGGCCCGAACGGACGACCTGCTCCCGCAAAGCCTGCCGCAACATGGCTGGCTGGCAGTTGCTGTGGAACAATCCCAAAATCCACACGCCGGACCGGCGGAAAATCTGGGTGGCCTGCGACGAACACGTCGACTGGCTCCAGGACTACCTCCAGTTGCGCGGCCTCTGGAAAGAAACCCTGCCCCTGAAAAATGAGGAAGGGTAGCTCACGACGTGTACCGATTCCTCTTCACCCCCAAATGGTTGGGGTGGTTCGCACTCGTCATCATCCTCTCGCTGGCCTGTGTTGCCCTGGGTATGTGGCAAATGGACCGGCGGAATGAGGCGGTGGCCGAGGTCGAGAAGATCGAAGGCAATTACGACGCCGAACCCTTGGACTTCGGCCAGGCCCGCCAATACTTCAAGGACTTTGATCCGGAACGGGAATGGACCCCGGTAACCCTCGAGGGAACCTACGACACGGAGAACCAACGGGTGGTGCGCAATCGCCCGCTGAACGGCCGCCCCGGCTATGAGGTGCTGGTGCCGTTGCGCCTGGAGAACGGTTCCGCCGTCATTATTAACCGGGGCTGGCTGCCGATCGGAAATGACACCGCCGGCCGGCCCGACGTCGTTCCGCAGCCTGCGGAGGGGGCCGTGGAGGTCACTGCGCGGCTGAAACCGGCGGAACCGGAACTCGACCGTGGCGCCCCCAAGGGGCAGCTTGCCTCCATCAACCTCGATGAGTTCACCGGGATACTGGATTATCCGGTCTATACGGACGCCTACGGACTGATGGCAAGCGAGGACCCGGCTGCGGCGAGGGCTCCGGTACCGTTGGGCAAGCCCGATATCGACACGGGTCCGCACTTGTCCTACTCGATGCAGTGGTTCGCCTTTGGCGCGCTGCTGTTTGTTGGCTACGGTTACGCCGCCCGCCAGGAGACGATGGTGGATGTGCCGCTCAGCGACCGGAACGGCCGCGGAGCCCGGGAGAACCGGAAACCCACCGCCGAGCAGGAAGAGGACGCCCTGCTCGACGCGCAGGGGTACCACTGACCGCCGTCGTGGCCGCGGCTCCTACGCCAGGCTGACGAGTTCCTGGTATTCGTCGTTCCAGTGATCCTCGATGCCATCCGGAAGCAGGACCACGCGTTCCGGATTCAACGCCTCGACGGCACCCTCATCGTGCGATACGAGAACAACTGCGCCGGTGTAGTTCCGAAGCGCGCCGAGAATCTCGTCACGGCTGGCTGGGTCCAGGTTGTTAGTGGGCTCATCCAACAGCAGCACGTTGGCCGAGGACGCCACGATGGTGGCCAACGCCAGCCGCGTTTTCTCGCCGCCCGAGAGCACTCCGGCCTTCTTGTCGACGTCGTCGCCCGAGAAAAGGAACGAACCGAGGACACCACGGACCTCGGCATCCTTCATGTCAGGTGCCGACGAGCGCATGTTCTCCAGCACCGTCCGGTTGGTGTCCAGCGTCTCGTGTTCCTGGGCGTAGTAGCCGACCTTGAGTCCGTGGCCCGGCACAACCTCGCCGGTATCGGGGCTTTCCACTCCCGCGAGCATCCGCAGCAATGTAGTCTTTCCTGCACCGTTGAGGCCAAGGATGACCACCTTGGATCCGCGGTCGATGGCCAGGTCGACGTCGGTGAAAATTTCCAGCGAGCCGTAGGACTTGCTCAGACCGTCTGCCGTCATTGGCGTTTTGCCACAGGGCGAGGGATCGGGGAAGCGCAGTGCCGCAACCCGGTCGTTGGCCCGGACCTCCTCGAGGCCCTGGAGCAAGCGGTCGGCACGCTTGGCCATATTCTGTGCCGCCGTCGCCTTAGTGGCCTTGGCCCGCATCTTGTTCGCCTGGTCCATCAGGACGCCGGCCTTTTTCTCCGCGTTGGCGCGCTCACGCCGTCGGGCCCGCTCATCGGTTTCCCGCTGGAGCTGATAGCGCTTCCAATTCATGTTGTAGATGTCGATGATCGAGCGGTTCGCGTCGAGGTAGAACACCTTGTTCACGGTGCTTTCCATCAACTCGACATCGTGACTGATGACAATCAACCCGCCCTGATGGTTTTTGAGGAATTCCCGCAGCCAGATGATGGAATCCGCATCCAGGTGGTTGGTCGGCTCATCGAGAAGCATGGTGTCGGCGCCGGAAAACAGAATGCGCGCGAGTTCCACGCGGCGGCGCTGGCCACCGGAAAGAGTCTTTAGTGGCTGCTCCAGGATCCGCTCCGGCAGGGACAGATTGGAAGCAATGGCTCCGGCCTCGGCCTCGGCGGCATATCCCCCGCTGCTGAGGAACTGGCTTTCGATCCGGTCATACCGGCCCATCGCCTTGTCCCTGACGGTGGGATCCTCGCTGGCCATTTCGGCCTCGGTTTGGCGCAGTTTCCGGGTGACGACGTCGAGGTCCCGGGCGGAGAGGATCCGGTCCCGGGCCAGCTGTTCAAGATTTCCGGTGCGCGGGTCCTGCGGCAGGTAGCCGATCTCCCCGGAGCGCGAGACGTTGCCGGCGGCGGGAACACTCTCTCCGGCAAGTACGCGGGTCAGCGTGGTTTTACCGGCGCCGTTGCGGCCGACCAGGCCAATCTTGTCCCCTTTGTCGATGCGGAATGACACCCCGTCCATCAGCAATCGTGCGCCGGCGCGCAGCTCGAGGTTGGAGACGGTAATCACAAAGGGGCCTTTCACAGACAATAACGGGCGTTGAGTCCCTTGTTCAGGGCCATGAGCAACCTTTCTATTCTACCGGGATGAGTTTAACCAGCAAACATAGCGTGAAGGCAGGCCCCTTGAAACCGCCGCACACGACTTTGTAGTACTTCTACAATTGCAACCTCGCGTGGCGGCGCTATTCTCTTTAGGGACACGGTTAGACATTGTCGGATCACTACAGAGTCGAACAGCAAGGAACACCAATGCCACACCCCACTTCCAACAGGCGGGCTTCTGCCGTTCAGGACGGCACAGAGCACCCGATTCGCCGAGGCAGGCGCTCCTGGAACGCCACTGATCTGTCACTGATTGCGGTTTTCGCCGCCCTGACAGCAGCATTCGCGTTAATGCCGGCCATACCGGTTGGCGCAGTGGGCGTGCCGATCACGCTGCAGACCTTGGCGGTAATGCTTACCGGTGTGATTCTGGGCCCTGGCCGCGGTGCTGCCGCTATCGGACTCTACCTGGCAGCCGGGCTCGCCGGGCTGCCAATCTTCGCCGGCTTCAGTGGCGGGTTGGGTGTGCTGGCGGGCCCATCGGCCGGCTACCTGATTTCATTCCCATTGGCCGCCGCAGTGGCAGGTTGGCTTTCCGGAGTAGTCCTGAAGCGGGTGCGCCGGATGCGCTATATTTTGGTATTCCTCGCCTGCACGGCCGCCTCCCTCCTGGTCATCCATCCGCTGGGCATCGCCGGGATGATGGTTAACCTGAACCTGGATCTTCGCACGGCGGTCCTGGCTGACATCGTGTTCCTGCCGGGAGACGTCATCAAAAACCTGGTCGCAGCAGCGATGGGCCTGACCGTCTACAGGGCTTTCCCCCGGTTGTTGGACCGTACCGGCGCGTGAGCCTGGTTTCTTTCGACGGAGTTTCGGTCTCGGTCCCCGTCCCGGGGCAGGACCGGAAGCAGCTGCTGTCCGGCGTCGATCTCCGGCTGGACGAGCCACGGATCGCCGTCATTGGCGCCAACGGGTCCGGCAAGTCCACCTTGCTGAGACTGATCAATGGACTGATCGTCCCGAGCCGGGGCGAAGTGACGGTGAATGGGCTGAGCACGCGGAACCAGGGCTCCAAGGTACGCCGGCAGGTGGGCTTCGTCTTCACTGATCCCTTGTCCCAGCTGGTGATGCCGACTGGCCGTGAGGACATCGAGTTGTCGCTGCGCGCCAGCGTCCGGGACCGGTCCAGCCGTCACGCTGCTGCGGAACGGGTGCTGGCGGATTTCGGCCTGCTGGAGCTTGCCGACCAGAGTATCTATGACCTCTCCGGCGGTGAACGGCAACTGCTGGCGCTGGCCACAGTCCTCGCCGTGTCGCCGCAGATCCTGGTGGCTGACGAGCCGACGACGCTGCTCGATCTGCGCAATGGAATCCGGATCGGCAGGCTGCTGGAAGAACTTCCGCAGCAACTGATTTTGTCCACACACGACCTTGACCTCGCTGCCAGGGCCGACCGGATCCTGGTCATCGACGACGGCAAGGTGGCCTACGACGGCGGCCCGGAAGCGGCCATCGGCTTCTACCGGAAACTGGCGGCCGGCGGAGTGCAGCACTAGTGCGCGGCCATGCCCACCTGCTCGGTGCCTATGTACCGGGTCAGTCCCTGCTGCACCGCGCACCACTGTGGCTGAAGTTCACCGCCGTCGTAGTGTTGTCGGCCCTTGTGCTGGGACTGCGGCAACTGGACGTGACCCTCGTCGTCCTCGCGCTGGTGCTCGCCGCGGGGCTTCTCGCCCGCCTCGGGGCCGGTACGGTGTTGCGCCCGCTGCGGGCAATGGCGCCGGTGCTGTTGGTACTCGGCGCTTTTCAGTGGTGGGCCAACGGACTGGAGGTGGCCGCCGTCGTCGTACTGGACATCTTGACCTGCGTACTGGCTGCCCGGTTGCTGACGCTGACCACCACTGGCCAGCGCCTGCTCGATGGCATGGTCTCCGCAGCCAAGCCCTTCCGCTTCCTGGGCGCAGACCCCGAGCGGTTCGGCCTGACCCTGTCGCTGATGGTGCGCAGCATCCCCTACCTGCTCGGCTCGGCGGCGGACGTGCGCGATGCCGCCAAAGCCCGCGGCCTGGAGCGCAGTCCACGCGCCCTGCTGATGCCGGTGATCATCAACGCTGTCGCCTATGCGCGGCAGACCGGTGAGGCGCTTTCGGCCCGGGGGCTCGGAGAGAAGCACACGGATCAGACCGCGTATGGCGGCCCGGAATCCTGACTGCTTAAATGCTGAAGGCCGGTGTTCGTCGAACACCGACCTTCAGTCCTGCTAACACTGCAACTAGATATTGAACCCGAGGGCACGCATCTGGTCGCGGCCATCCTCGGTGATCCGTTCCGGACCCCACGGCGGCATCCAGACCCAGTTCAGGCGCCATTCGTCGACGACGCCGTCAAGACACTGGGCGATCTGCTCCTCCAGGACGTCCTGCAGCGGGCAGGCCGCCGTCGTGAGGGTCATGTCGATCAGCAAGGCGCCGTCTTCGGCATATGTGATGCCGTAGAGCAGGCCAAGGTCGACGACGTTGACTCCGAGTTCGGGGTCAATCACATCTTTGAGCGCCTCTTCGACGTCCTCAAGGCTGGTCGGTGCTGCTTGTACTTCAGCCATTTTCGCCCTCCTGGTTCCGGGGGTTGTCAGTATCTAAATGCTACGCGGTGACAGCGTCGGACGCATCAAACCGGTCGTAACCTTCGTCTTCCAGCCGGTCGGCCAGTTCAGGGCCGCCCTCTTCGGCAACACGGCCATCGATGAAGACATGGACGAAGTCCGGCTTGATGTAGCGCAGGATCCGCGTGTAGTGCGTGATGAGGAGGGTACCCATGTTGCCGGCACTCTGGGCGCGGTTGACGCCCTCGGAGACAACCTTGAGCGCGTCTACGTCGAGGCCGGAGTCCGTCTCATCGAGGATAGCGAAGCGGGGCTTGAAGAGTTCCATCTGCAGGATCTCGATCCGCTTCTTCTCGCCGCCGGAGAAGCCTTCGTTGACGTTACGCGAGGCGAAGTCCTCTTCGATCCGCAGCTGGGCCATGGCCGCCTTGACGTCCTTGGTCCAGGTCCGCAGTTTGGGTGCTTCACCGTCGATCGCGGTCTTGGCGGTGCGGAGGAAGTTGGTCATGGTCACGCCGGGGACCTCGACCGGGTACTGCATCGCCAGGAAAAGTCCGGCGCGGGCACGCTGGTCAACGGTCATGGCCAGCACATCGTCACCGTCAAGGGTGATGGAGCCGCTGTCGACGGTGTAGCGCGGGTGCCCGGCGATGGTCGATGCCAGGGTGGACTTGCCGGAGCCGTTGGGGCCCATGATGGCGTGTGTCTCGCCGGTGTTCACCGTCAGGTTCACACCTTTGAGGATCTGCTTGGTTCCCTGCTCAGTTTCAATACTGACGTGCAGGTCCCGAATCTCAAGAGTAGACATTGCTCTTAGTTCTCCTTCGCGCTTTTAGCAGCGGCTTTCTTTAGTAAAGCTTCGTCGGGGGCCTTCGCCCCGTTGATCACCGTGGTGACGTCCACGAATACGTTTGAATCGTCAATGGCCAGCGCGAACACCGGAACGGGTTCGAAGGCCGGCGGGCTCAGCGGCTCGCCGGTGCGCAGGTCGAACTGGCTGCCGTGGCCCCAGCATTCGATCGCGCAGTCTTCGACGTCGCCCTCGGCCAGGGAGATATCCGCATGGGAGCAGGTATCACCAAGGGCGTGGATTTCGCCGTCGGAGTCCCGGACGACGACCACCGGATATCCGTACACCAATACCCGCAGTGCCGCATTGACCTGAAGATCCTGCTCCTTGCAGACCAACTGTCCTGCAGCCATCAGTAGTCCCCCGCCTCGAGTTCGTGCTCGACGGCGGCCTGCAGGCGTTCCTCCAGGGCGGGCACGCGGATCTGCTGGATGATTTCATTCAGGAAGCCGCGGACAACCAGCCGGCGGGCGACGTCCTCGGGGATCCCGCGGGACTGCAGGTAGAAGAGCTGCTCGTCGTCGAACCGGCCCGTGGTGCTGGCGTGGCCGGCACCTTCGATCAGTCCGGTTTCGATCTCCAGGTTGGGGACCGAGTCCGCGCGTGCTCCGTCGGACAGCACGAGGTTGCGGTTCACCTCGTAGGTGTCCGTTCCTTCTGCTTCCTTGCGGATCAGCACATCGCCGACCCAGACGGTGCGGGCATCCTGGCCCTGCAGCGCGCCCTTGTAGGAAACGCGCGACTTGCAGTTCGGGACCGCGTGGTCAACGAAGAGCCGCTGCTCAAAGTGCTGGCCGGCGTCGGCAAAGTAGAGACCGAACATCTCCACGTCCCCGCCCGGGCCCGCGAAACGGGACGACGGCGTCACCCGCACCACATCGCCGCCAAGGCTGACGATGACGTGCTTGAGTTTGGCGTCGCGCCCGATCTTCGCCTGCTGGGCACTGGCGTGGACGGTTTCGTCGTCCCAGTCCTGGATGCTGACAACGGTCAGCTGGGCGCCGTCCTGGACGTCCATTTCCACGTTCTCGGCCACGACGGCGGAACCGCGGTGGTCGAGGACGACGACTGACTTGGAGAACTTTTCAGCCTGGATCAAGACGTGGGAGGCTGCCGGATCCATACCCGCGCCGGTCAGTGTCACGGTGATTTCCGAGTCCACTTCCAGCTCCGACGGGATGGTCACGACCGTGGCTTCCTTGAAGGACGCCCAGGCCGATGCCGATACCCGGTCATCGGGAATGGCCGCAACCCCGATGCGGGCGTCGTCGCGTCCGACGGTCTCCACGCGGACGGCGTCGGGCTTGTCCACCTGAACCGTCGGCGCAGGGCCGTTCAGTTCGTCGGTGTGCAGGCCGGCCAGCCGGTTCAGCGGAGTGAAGCGCCAATCCTCTTCACGGCCGGTGAGGGCCGGGAAGTCGGACAGGTTGTATGAAGTCAGCCGTCCGGCACGCGAGCTGTCCGAGACTCCGGCTCCGCCGCCATGTGAATGGGCTTTGGCGCCGTGCTGCTCAGTGCTGACGTTGTCCGTGGAGAGGTTTTCACCTTCCTCATTCATGCCGGCGATGGCTGGACTGGGCGCTCCGATACGTGCTTTTTCATCCGTTACGGTCTGCGCTGTGTCGTTAGTCATTAACCGACGGCTCCTTCCATCTGGAGTTCAATGAGGCGGTTCAGCTCGAGGGCGTATTCCATCGGCAGTTCGCGGGCAATCGGCTCGATGAAGCCGCGCACGATCATGGCCATGGCCTCGTCCTCGGGCATGCCGCGGGACTGGAGGTAGAACAGCTGTTCTTCGCTGACGCGGGAGACAGTTGCCTCGTGGCCCATCGTGACGTCGTCCTCGCGGATGTCGACGTAGGGGTAAGTATCCGAACGCGAAATGGTGTCCACCAGCAATGCATCGCAGCGGACGGTATTGGCGGAATGTTCTGCGCCTTCACGCACCTGCACCAACCCGCGGTAGGCCGCACGGCCACCGCCGCGTGCCACCGACTTGGAGATGATGGAGGACTTCGTGTTCGGAGCGATGTGGACCATCTTGGATCCGGTGTCCTGATGCTGGCCCTCGCCGGCGAAAGCCACCGAGAGCGTCTCGCCCTTGGCGTGCTCGCCGACCAGGTAGACGGCCGGGTACTTCATGGTCACCTTGGAACCGATGTTGCCATCGATCCACTCCATGGTGGCGCCTTCTTCGGCGATCGCGCGCTTGGTCACCAGGTTGTACACGTTGTTCGACCAGTTCTGGATGGTCGTGTAACGGACGCGGGAGCCCTTCTTGCAGATGATCTCCACGACGGCCGAGTGCAGCGAGTCCGAGGTGTAGATCGGAGCCGTGCAACCTTCGATGTAGTGAACGTAGGAGTCCTCATCCGCGATGATCAGCGTCCGCTCGAACTGGCCCATGTTCTCGGTGTTGATGCGGAAGTAGGCCTGCAGCGGAATCTCGACATGCACGCCCTTGGGGACGTAGACGAAGGAACCGCCGGACCAGACGGCCGAGTTCAGTGAAGCGAACTTGTTGTCGCCGACGGGGATGACCGTGCCGAAGTATTCCTGGAAGATCTCCGGGTGCTCACGCAGTGCGGTATCGGTGTCCAGGAAGATGACGCCCTGGGCTTCCAAATCCTCGCGGAGCTGGTGGTAAACAACCTCGGACTCGTACTGGGCAGCAACCCCAGAGACCAGCCGGCTGCGCTCCGCTTCGGGGATGCCCAGCTTTTCGTAGGTGTTCTTAATGTCTTCGGGGAGGTCATCCCAGGTCTGCGCCTGCTTCTCGGTGGAGCGGACGAAATACTTGATGTTGTCGAAGTCAATGCCAGAGAGGTCTGCACCCCAGGTCGGCATTGGCTTGCGGTCGAAGTATTTCAAGCCCTTGAGCCGCATGTTGAGCATCCACTCGGGCTCGTCCTTCTTGGCGGAGATGTCGCGGACGACTTCCTCGCTCAGGCCACGGCGCGCGGTGGCGCCGGCCACGTCGGAGTCGGCCCAGCCATACTCGTAGCTGCCGATGCCCTCAAGCTCCGGGTTCTTCTCCAGAATGTCGCTAATGACTGGATTCGGAATATCAGTGTCGCGGACTGTTTGTTCCGTCATCACGGCCTTCCTTTTTGGGGGTTGGCCAACGCTTACTGCGCTGGATTGGTACTTGCCCGACCCGTTGGAACGTGGGTCGTACAAACATGTCCGCCACTGGCCAATGTGGACAAACGCCGCACATCGACTCCAATCAGACGGGCAAAAACTTGGGTTTCCGTTTCACAAAAAATGGGGAATTCGGCGGCCAGATCCTGTACCGGGCAATGGCCCTGGCACAGCTGCACACTGCCTAGACCTTCGCGTGTTCCGCTTCCCTTCGGTGCCGGGACTGCGGTCGACGACGCCGAGTATCGGTCCTGCGACAGCGCTTCGGCAAGTGCCCGCGTACGGGCTTCAATCCCGCTGCCGGCCGCATCGACGATTGGCCGGTAGCGCTCTTCCATTTCAGCGTAACGCCGCCGGGCGAAATCCTCGACGGCGGCTGGTCCGGCTATCCGGGTCAACTGCGTCAAGGCGTCGCGGGCAATATCGAGATAGTCATTGCCGAGATGCTGCTGTCCGCGTTTGGTCAGAACATAACGGCGCGAAGGCCTGCCGGCTCCGGTAGCCTTGCTGACGAGCTTGACCTCGATAAGGCCGTCCCGTGACAAAGCATCCAGGTGCCTGCGGACTGCGGCAGGAGTGAATCCGAGGATCTCACCCAGTACGGCCGCACTCACCGGGCCGTGTTCGAGCACCGCACCGAGGACCTTGTCCCGGGTGCGTTCTTCGGTTTCTTCGGCCCCACTGGGTCCGGATGAAGAATGGCTCACGGAATACACAACACAATCATGACGTAATTTAGTCCCCCGTTCCAGTAAGGTGAGCCTTCACACAAGCCCGCAGAACGGCGCAGGCGCGGAGATACTACGTCACGTAGAATGGTCAGGTGCTCCGCTCCGACTCCCCTTGCCTGCAGATCGATGGGCTGATTAAGGACTTCGGCCCGGTGTCCGCACTTGAAGGAAAAATGGTGCGCGTCCTTGATGGAGTCAACCTCAAAGCGTTCCGCGGCCAGGTCACCGCCTTGCTCGGTGCCAACGGTGCCGGCAAAACCACCACCATAGAGTGTGCCCAAGGCCTGCTCAAGCGCGACGGCGGCACTATCCGGCTGCTGGACGGAGACCCTGGCCGTCCCACGCCTTCGCTGCGCGCCCGGGTCGGCGTGATGCTCCAGGATGGCGGCCTGCCGCCGTCGGCCCGTCCCATCCCCTTGCTGCGCCATGTGGCCGGGATGTACCGGAACCCGCGCAGTGTTGACGGCCTGGTCGAGCGGCTGGCTATCGACTCATTCGCCGGCACCTCTATCCGCCGGCTTTCCGGTGGGCAGAAGCAGCGGCTGGCGATGGCGGCGTCGTTGGTGGGCAATCCCGAGGTCCTTTTCCTGGATGAGCCCAGCGCCGGTCTCGACCCGCAATCAAGAGTCATTGTCTTCGACCTGGTCCGCGAACTCCGGGATGAAGGACTGGGAATCGTCCTCACCACACATTTGCTCGACGACGCGCAACGGCTGGCCGACTACGTCTACATTATCGACGCCGGCCGGACAGTCACCGAGGGCACCGTACCGGAACTGATTAACTCAAAGCGCTCGGCAGGAACCGGCCGGGTCCTGACTTTCGAAGCGACACCCGGTCTAGACCTGGAAAGCATGGTTCCCGGCGGACTGTCCGCCATTGAGACCCGGCCGGGCAGCTATACCGTCACCGGCCCGGTATCGGCAGCGGATCTGGCTGCGCTTGCCACCGCCTGGGACGCCGCGGGGGTAATGCCGACCGCGCTGCAGCTATCGCCCCGAAGCCTGGAAGACGTCTTTCTCGAGGTCTCTGGAAAGGAACGGCGATGAGCGCACCGGCTTCCCTCGCGAAACGCGTCGCCCTGCAGAGCGGCTACGAAACCATGTCGATGCTCCGGAACGGCGAACAACTGATCCTGGCCATCGTCCTGCCGCTGCTGGCCCTGATTGGCCTGGTTGTCACTCCACTGCTGGATTCATTGGTGCTGGAGGGCGCCGGAGACAGCCGGATAAACATTGCCGCCCCGGGGGTTCTGGCGCTGTGTGCCATGTCCACGGCATTCACCGGCCAGGGGATCGCCACCGGATTCGACCGGCGGTACGGGGTGCTCCGGTTCCTCTCCACCACTCCCCTGGGCCGCACCGGGCTCATCGCCGGCAAGGCGGCGGCCGTGATAGCGGTGCTTGCCCTGCAGGTGCTGGTGATCGGAACAGTGGCCGCGTTTTTGGGCTGGCGTCCGGAGCCGGCTGGAATCCCGGCCGCGCTGTTGATGCTGGTACTCGGCGCCGCCGCCTTCACCTCTTTGGGACTGCTCGTGGCCGGTACTGTCCGTCCCGAAGCGACCCTGGCCATCACCAACCTGCTCTGGATCCTGCTGGCTGCCGGCGGAGGCATCGTCATTCCGGCGGCCGCGCTGCCCGGCGAGTTGGCCGCCGTCGTCCAGCTGCTTCCCTCCGGCGCCCTGGGCGACGCTCTGCGCGATGCCCTCCTGGCCGGGGAGTTCAATTTCTTCGCTTTCCTGGTGCTGGCCGGCTGGACGGCTGTGGCCGGCTTCGCCGCCTCCCGATGGTTCAAATGGAGCTGACCAATGACACCTGATCCGACAGTTCAAACCCGGCCGCAGGGGCTGCGCCGCTGGACCTCCAAGCTCCCCGGCTCGGTGACGCCAGCGGTGCGCGGCCTGGCGATCGCTTCGCTGGTGTCGCAAATCATGATCGTGGTGACCGGCGGCGCCGTCCGGCTGACTGCCTCCGGCCTGGGTTGTCCGACCTGGCCGCGCTGCACTGCCGAATCGCTGGTCAATACACCGGAAATGGGCATCCACGGTGTGATCGAGTTCGGTAACCGGATGCTGACCTTCGTCCTCACCATCATCGCCTTCGCCATGCTCGCCGCGGTCTGGAACATGCGCCGTGACCGCCGGGATCTGTTCTTCCTGGCCGTTGCCCTGCTGGCCGGCATTCCGGCGCAGGCGCTGATCGGCGGCATTACCGTACTGACCCAGTTGAATCCGTGGGTCGTCGGCTGGCATTTCATCGTGTCAATGGCGCTAGTCGCACTGGCCACGCTCCTGGTCAACCGGGCGCGGCCGTTTCCCGACGGCGGCAACCGGAATGCCTACAGCCAGGCTGCCGACAAACCGGCAGCCAACGCCCCCGCCAGGTACAGGGTCAGCACCCCGGCGTCGAAAACGGTCCGGCAACTGCTCGCCGCCATCGGCATCCTCACGGGACTGGCGGTTGTGCTCGGCGTCATCGTTACCGGGTCCGGTCCGCACGCCGGCGACGCCAATGCGCCGCGCAATGGCCTGAATTCCGACCTGATGACGCGGGTGCACGTCCTTCCGGTGTATTTGCTGGTTGCGGCAACCGTCGTGGCGTTGGTGCTCGTCTACCGGCGTCACCATAGCCGCAGCCTGCGCCGCGCCATGGTGATCCTCGCCGTCGTCGTACTGCTCCAGGGACTGGTAGGTTACATCCAGCACTTCACCGGGCTGCCCGTGGCTTTGGTGGCGCTGCACATGCTCGGCGCCTCCTTGCTCGTTGCGGCGGCGGCTAACGCCATCGACCAGGGTTACGACCGCGGCATTCCGCGACCCGAAACGTCGGAACAGGTCAGTCCAGCAAGTCGATAAGCCGGGCGAGTTCGCGCTGCTGGCTTCCGGGAACCGGCAGCAGCGGCAGGCGCGGGTCGCCGGCGTCCCACCCGCAGGCACGCGCCAGCGAGTGCAGGCTACTCAGTTTGCGTTGCGCCGCCAAGGCGTGGATCACCGGCGTCAGGACTTCCCGGCAGGAGGAGAACTCCGCGGCATCGTCCGCGATCAGGGCACGACGGAGCCGCACATAATGTTCGGGAAGCAGGGCCGCCGGTCCCGAATGCCAGGCATCGGCCGCGACGGCGTTATCCACGATCGAGGTATCGCCGCTCATCCCGAGCGAAAACTCCCGCGGCGTGACTTCCCGCAGGGCGGCCAGCCGCTCGTCGTAGGCTTCGCGGCTGGTGCCCGGATCTTTCAACGCCACAATATTGGCGACCGTGGCCAGCTCCGCCACCAGCTCCACCGGAAAGTCGAATTGGGTGGTGGAGGGGTTGTTGTACAGGCAGATCGGCAGATCAGTCCGTTCCGCCAGAGTGCGCGACTGGGTGGCAACTTCCTCGATCGTCAGAGGCACATAAGACACCGCCGAAACGACGAGGCCGGCAACCCCTGCGTCCTCGGCGTCAGCCGCTGACGCCAGGATTTCGCGGGTGGAGACGGCGCTGACGCCCGCATAGACGGGCAGCTTGGGGTTCACAGCCGCGGCTTCCTCAACAGCTGCCCCAACGACGGCGGACCGTTCCGCACGATCCAAATAAGCGAAACTGCCGGAACTGCCCAGCACGGCAATGGCATCAACACTGGACGCTGCCAGGGACGAGATCATCCGCCGCAGCTCATTGAGGTTCACCTCCCCGCTGGCGGTAAAGGGGGTGACGGGATAGGCAATGACACCGGTGAAGTCCATCCGCCCATGCTAGCGCCGCCCCTGCCGTTCCCGGGGCCCGGACCGGTCCGGCGTGGTGCGGATGGTTCCGGGTCCAATCCGGCACGTTGACGGCTGATGCCGGGGCGGGTACTGATAGAGGGGTTTGTGATTCTAATTCCTGCTGAAGGAGAGTTCGATGAAGGTTGTTGTCACCGGTGGAAACGGCAAGCTCGGCAGGAGCGTGGTGGAGCGGCTGCGCAATGAAGGACATTCCGTGGTTAATCTCGACCGTGCCGGGGACCGCGGACCAGGCTTCGCGCGGGTCGAATTCACTGACTACGGACAGGTCGCCGACGCCATGATGGGGATCAACGATCTGCACGACGGATTCGACGCCGTCGTGCATTTGGCCGCTATTCCGGCACCGGCGATACTTCCCGACGCCGCCACGTTCCAAAACAATATGTTGTCGACCTACCACGTCTTCCAGGCAGCCCGGCGGGCCGGAATTAAGAGAATCGTCTACGCCTCCAGTGAAACGGTGCTGGGTCTTCCATTCGACACCGATCCGCCCTACATTCCCGTGGATGAGGAATACCCCGCCCGCCCCGAGAGCACCTACTCGTTGGTGAAGCATCTCGAAGAACAGATGGCGATCCAGTTCACGCGCTGGGATCCAGCCTTGAGCATCACCGCCCTGCGGTTTTCCAATGTGATGAATCCGGAAGATTATGCCGAGTTTCCCTCATTCGACAGCGATCCCATGCTGCGCAAGTGGAATCTGTGGGGTTACATCGACGGCCGGGACGGGGCGCAGGCCGTCCTGCGTTCGCTGGAAAACGCCCAGCCGGGTTTCGACAGATTCATTATTGCGGCCGCTGACACCGTGATGAGCCGGTCAAGTGCCGGTCTCGCAGCCGAGGTTTTCGGTGACGTCGACATCGTCAAGGACGTCGGCGAGCACGAGACGTTGCTATCGATCGATAAGGCCAGGCGCATTCTCGGTTACGCCCCCGAGCACAGCTGGCGGAACCACGTGTCCTGACGGTTCGGCCCTTCTGCCTGGCGGAAGAGTCACCTATCCGTCTGCAGGACCTTGACCAGGGAAAGGAACCTCTGGTTGTGCGGCAGATCGTCGATCAGGACAACCTTGCTGTCCGGGCCGGCAAGCGGAATGCGCCAGTTCGGGTACTCGTCACTCGTTCCCGGCTGGTTCTGCGTACGCCGCTCCCCGACCGCATCAACTAAGGCCACTCCAATCAGAACGGACGGCGTCTGGGCGATCAAGGCATACAAAGCCTCCACCGTTCGTTGCACCTCGTCGCCGGCTTTGACGCCGTCGGTGCCGGTGTCGCCGTCGGTGGAGTCGGTGCCGGTGTTGGTGCCGGTGGAGTCGGTGCCGGTGTTGGTGCCGGTGCCGACGCCGGTGCCGACGGTTGGCAACTGCGTGCTTTTGGGCAGCAGCCCCCGTTCCCGGGCGAGGGCGAGGACGGCTTCTTGAGTGGCGGCGTCGTCAGCGCGTTCTTCCGCTGCCGGCCGGTTCAGGAGGCCAAGGGAATCACGGAGATCGACATGCTCGCCCGCCAGGTACCCCGCCGTCGGGGGCAGGTCGTGAGTGTTGACGCTGGTCAGGCAGGCCTTCCGGTACTCTTCGGGCGACAGCGGGCCTTCCCCGGTTTGTTCGAACCACAGGATCGAGGTACCTAGAATGCCTCGTTCGGCGAGGTAGTCCTGCACCCACGGTTCAAAGGTGCCCAGATCCTCACCGACGACGACGGCGCCCGCCCGCTGAGCTTCCAGCGCGAGAATCCCAATCAACGCCTCGTGATCGTAGTGAACGTAAGCGCCCTCCCCTGGGGCGGCGCCCTCCGGAATCCACCAGAGCCGGAAAAGGCCGAGAATGTGGTCAATCCGGATGCCACCCGCATGGCGGAGGATGGTGCGCAGCATGTCGCGGTAGGCGGCGTACCCGGAGGCAGCGAGGCGGGCAGGATGCCACGGTGGCTGAGCCCAATCCTGCCCCTGTTGGTTGAACATGTCCGGCGGCGCCCCCACACTGACGCCGGGGGCAAGGACATCCTGCAGCACCCAGGCGTCTGCTCCGCGGCTTTGGACGCCGACTGCGAGGTCGTGCATCACACCGATGCCCATTCCGGCCTTCTTCGCTGCACTCTGCACGGTTTCAAGTTGCTGATCACAGATCCATTGCAGCCATTTGTGAAAGTCGATTCTGCCGGCCAGCCGGACACGCTGCTCCTGCGCGTAGGCGCCGTCAGGACGCGCCGCGCTGTCGGCACGCGTCGCACCCGCCCCGGCTTCCTCCGTCATGGCGCACCACAGGGCGAAATCCTCCAGGCCCTGCCCTTGGCCGGCGCAAAAGGCGTCGAACTGTTGCTGCCTGGCCGCAGCACGTTCCACTTGGTAGATGAATTCCAACGCCTCGAGCTTCGCGGCATAGGTTGAATCCCGGTCCAACATGTCCGCGGCTTGATTCGCTTCGCGGAGCCGTTCGGCCAGATCCTCGATCCGCTTCCGCGGCCCGCCCCTCAAATATCCGTGCTCCGGTATGTCCTCCACCCGGATATACAGCGGATTGAAGAACCGCCGGCTTGTCGGCAAATACGGTGAAGGCTCAACCGGCGGCGCTGGTTCGGCGGCGTGCAACGGATTGACCAGAACGAAACCGGCGCCGGGTCCAGCCCCGGAAATGGCGGCAAGGTCGGCCAGATCCGCCAGATCTCCAATCCCCCAGGAGCGTTTTGAGCGTACCGAATACAGTTGCGCCATCAGTCCCCAGCCGCGCTCCCCGGCCAATCGCGCCGTCGTTGTCAGCTGCTGTGGTGCAATAACCAGGGTGCACTGTGCCTGCTCTGATCCGGATTCGGCATGCAGGGTGTGCCAGCCGAGGGGCAGACCGGCCGGCAATGATGCCATCCGGCGCTCAATGCCAACTCCGTCTACTGTCCGCCGTTCTGCCGGGACATCCGCCCAGGAAATGTCGTACCGGGTGCCGTCCTCGCCGATAATCCACAGCTGGGCCGTATTATCCGTGGGTTTGTGCACCGCGACCTGATGTGGCTGTCCCTGCTGGGCGACGACGACCGGCGGCAGCAACTGCCGCCATGGCGCCAGTTCACTTTCATTCAGTGCCGTCTGAACGTCTTCATCCGTTTCAGCCGTAACCCCCAGCGCGGCCAATACTTTGCGCAGGGTCTGTGCGTCGACGTTCTGCCCGGTTCCGTCCCAGCCCTTGAATGTTGTGCTTATACCGTTAGCTTCAGCCAACTGCCGCAGCAGGCGGCCGTTTCCGTCGTCGGTCAGATCCTGCCCGGTCGCATCGCCCATGTCTCTTAACCTATGCGGCAGGAGGACGTTCACCAAGGGAATCTACAAGACCGTGCACCGGCGTACATCGCAAAGACCGTGGACCGGCGTGCTGTCAGAAGAGCGGGGATCCGATGAAGGGATCGACGGCGAGGGCCAGGAACACCAGCGTCAGGTAGCTGATCGAGCCATGGAAAACCTTCATGGCACCCTTGCCGGTGGTGGTGCCGCGCTGGGCGTGAAAATGCAGGCGGTGTGATTCGTACAGGAACCAGAACCCGCTGAGCACCGCAACGATTGTGTAGGTCCATCCCGCCCCGCCGACGGGGACGAGCAGCAGGGAGCACACCACCATGGCCCAGGCATAGAGCACTATTTGCACCGAGACGACCTTGGCGCCGGCGATCGCCCCAAGCATTGGCACGTGCGCCTTGTTGTAGTCGTCGCTGTAGCGCATGGACAGCGGCCAGTAATGCGGTGGAGTCCAGAGGAAAATGATCATGAACAGGATGAACGCCGGCCACGCCAACTCGTTGGTCGCAGCGGCCCATCCAATCAGCACCGGCATGCAGCCGGCAGCTCCGCCCCAGACGATGTTCTGCGAGGTCCGACGCTTCAGGATCATCGAATATACGACGACGTAGAGGAAGATCGCGGCGACGCCGAGCCAGGCAGCGAGCAGGTTGGCGCCAAACCAGAGGATGGCGATTGCCGCCGCGCCCAGCACAGAGGCGAAAATGAATGCTTCACGCGGACTAACGGCACCGGTCACCAGCGGCCGCTTCTCGGTGCGGTGCATCAGCTTGTCGATATCGCGGTCGATGTAACAATTAAACGCGCCCGCACTGCCCGCGGCGAAGGCCCCGCCAACCAGTGTGGCCAAAACCAGCATCAGGTCCGGGAACCCGCGCTGGGCAAAAATCATGGTCGGCAATGTCGTGACCAGCAGCAGCTCGATGACCCGGGGTTTCGTTAATGCCAGGTACGCCTTGGCCTTGCGGCTCCACCTTGACTTACCGCCCTCAGAAGCGGCAATTACGGGCGCATCCTGGGTTCGCACGGGGTAATCACTCTGTTCTGTCTGATCAATGTCCGAGTGTAAAGGCAGCCATGACGGCACTCGGTTTCCTTACCATCATACCTACTGGAGCAGTTGGCCAGTCGACTCCCCTCCCGCTCCGGAACCAATCTTACTACGTCGTGTAGAAACGCTTTTCCGCAGCTGGCGAACAATCCTTATGACGACACGAACGGGCAGGCTGCAGGTGAATGCGACTAAGGTTGAAAGCGAGCTAAGAGCAACGCAACTTATCAAGGTTTCAACCGCGGACGGCCAGTGGACGAGTCCACATTCCGGAGCACCGGTCAGGGCCGCTTCGCCGAGGCGACAGTAGAGAGAGGGGCTCGGTAAACGTGCCACATATGGAAGAAGAACTTCAGTGGTCTGATCTGGACCAGCGCGCAGTGGATACCGTTCGTGTCCTGGCGGCAGATGCCGTGGAGAAGGTTGGAAACGGCCATCCCGGAACCGCAATGAGCCTGGCTCCGGCCGCTTACATGATCTTCCAGAAAATGATGCGGCACGACCCGTCGGATCCGGAATGGACCGGAAGGGACCGCTTCGTCCTCTCCCCGGGACACACCTCCCTCACCCTCTACATTCAGTTGTACCTCTCCGGCTATGGACTGGAGATTGAGGACCTGCAGGAACTGCGGACCTGGGGTTCGAAAACTCCCGGCCACCCGGAATACCGCCACACGGCCGGGGTGGAAGTCACCACGGGCCCCCTTGGGCAGGGACTGGCCACGTCGGTCGGTTTTGCCTACGCCCAGCGCCGCATGCGCGGGATGATGGACCCGGAGGCGCCCACAGGCGAGAGCCCGTTCGACCACACCATCTGGGTTGTCGCTTCCGACGGCGACCTCCAGGAAGGCGTCACCTCCGAGGCTTCTTCGCTGGCCGGCCATCAGGAGCTGGGCAACATGGTGGTCCTGTACGACCAGAACCACATCTCTATCGAAGACGACACCGATGTCTCCTTCTCCGAAGATGTCCTCAAGCGCTACGAGGCCTACGGCTGGCATGTCCAGCGTGTGGACTGGACCAAGACCGGCGAATACGTCGAAGACGTCGCGGAGCTCTATGGCGCGTTGAAGGCTGCGAAGCAGGAGACGTCCAAGCCTTCGATCATCGCGCTCCGGACCATCATCGGCTGGCCGGCCCCCAATAAGCAGAACACCGGCAAGGTACACGGCTCCGCCCTCGGCGCCGATGAAGTCGCCGCAGTGAAGAAGGAGCTGGGCTTCGACCCGGAGCAGCAGTTCCAGGTTGACTCCGAAGTTCTCGAGCACGCCCGCCAGGTGGTGCAGCGCGGCAAGGAAGAACGCGCGGAGTGGGAGAAGAGCTTCTCAGGATGGAAGGATGCGCATCCGGAGGAGAACCAGCTGCTGCAGCGTATTTCCGCCCGCGAACTCCCTGAAGGTTGGACGGACAAGCTTCCCTCCTTCCCTGCCGGCGAGGATGTTTCCACCCGTAAAGCTTCGGGCAAGGTGCTCGGTTCGATCGGGCCGGTACTGCCGGAGCTCTGGGGTGGATCGGCCGACCTGGCGGAATCGAACAATACGACGATCGAAGGATCGCCGTCGTTCATCCCCGAGTCGAGGCAGACCGAGATGTGGTCCGGCGGTCCGTACGGGCGGGTCCTGCACTTCGGCATCCGCGAGCACGCCGCCGCGGCGATCGTCAACGGCATCGTGATGCATTCAAGCACCCGCGCATTCTCCGGGACGTTCCTGATCTTCAGCGACTACCAGCGTCCCGCTATCCGCCTGGGTGCGCTGATGGGCGTTCCCGCGATCTACGTCTGGACCCACGATTCCATCGGATTGGGCGAGGATGGCCCGACGCACCAGCCGGTCGAACAGTTGGCGTCGCTGCGCGCCATCCCCGGACTCGACGTCGTTCGTCCAGGTGATGCCAATGAAGTTGCTGTCGCCTGGCGCACCATTCTGGAGAACACCAAGAACCCGGCGGGAATTGTGCTCACCCGGCAGAACATTCCCACTTACGAGCGCGGCACCGGTGCGGCGTCGGGAAGCACTTTCGGTTCAGCCGACGGCGTCGCCAAGGGCGGTTATGTCCTGGCCGAGGCCGACGGCGGTGACGCCCAGGTGATCCTGATCGGCACCGGATCCGAGGTCCAGCTGGCCGTCCAGGCCCGCGAAGCACTGCAGGCCGACGGCGTTCCCACCCGGGTGGTTTCAATGCCCTGCCTCGAGTGGTTCGACCAGCAGGACGAGCAGTACCGCGAGAGCGTCCTGCCCTCCGGCGTCCGGGCACGGGTCTCCGTTGAAGCGGGCGTGGCCCAAGGCTGGCGTGATCTGATCGGCGATTCCGGCCGCTCGGTTTCGCTGGAACACTTTGGTGCCTCAGCCGACTACAAGACCTTGTTCCGCGAGTTCGGGATCACGGCTGACGCCGTCGCCGCCGCCGCCCGCGAGTCACTCGAAGCAGCAGAATCCGGCCCCGGCCCCCTGAACCGCTCCACCGCAGCGCCTTCGGGAGCACAATCTTCAACCACCGGCGACCTGCAGTAGCACGCCGAACCCTCTTCATTAAGGAGAAACAGTCATGACACAGACAACCAGCTCCCAATCAAAGCCGACCAGTCAGCTCGCCGACGCAGGCGTGTCCATCTGGCTCGACGACCTGTCCCGGGAACTCCTCACCTCCGGCAACCTCCAGAAGCTGATGGACGAGCGGAACGTCGTCGGCATTACCACCAACCCCAGCATTTTTGCTTCGGCCCTCTCTGACGGCGAATCCTATGCGGAACAGGTCTCCGGACTTGCCGCATCAGGCGCCGACGTCGAAACCGCGGTTTTCGAAATCACTACCCGCGATGTAACCGAGGCATGCGACCTGTTTGCCCCGATTGCCGAACGCACCAACGGTGTGGATGGCCGGGTCTCCATCGAGGTCGACCCGCGTCTGGCAGATGATGCAGCCAAGACGGCCGACGTGGCGCAGCAGCTGTCCCGCAAGGTTAACCGCGACAATGTGCACATCAAGATTCCGGCCACCCAGGCAGGTCTCGAGCCCATCGCGGCGACTTTGGCGGAAGGCATCAGCGTCAACGTCACGCTGATCTTCTCGCTGGAGCGGTACCGGGAAGTCATCAACGCCTTCATGCTCGGAATGGAGCGGGCCAAGGAAGCCGGCAAGGACCTTTCCAAGATCCATTCCGTCGCTTCCTTCTTTGTCTCCCGTGTCGATTCCGAAGTGGATAAGCGCCTCGACGCCATCGGAACCGACGAGGCGAAGGCGCTGAAGGGCAAGGCCGGAATCGCGAATGCGCGGCTGGCCTACCAGGTTTACGAACAGCAGTTCAACACCGAACGCTGGAAGACGCTGGCCGACGCCGGCGCACGCCCGCAGCGTCCGTTGTGGGCATCAACCGGTGTGAAGGACCCTGCCTACCCGGACACAATGTACGTGACCGATCTGGTTGCGCCGAACGTCGTCAATACGATGCCGGAGAAGACCCTGGAAGCCGCAGCGGACCATGCCGAGGTCACCGGCGACACCGTCACCGGCACGTACGACGAAGCGAACGCCGTATTGAATGACTTGGAAAAGCTGGGCATTTCATACAACGACGTCGTCGGGCTGCTGGAAACCGAAGGCGTCGATAAGTTCGTCAAGAGCTGGAGCCAACTGCTGGACACCGTCCAGTCGGCGCTCGATAAGGCCGGGAGTTCCGGCCAGCAGTAGCGTCAGGCAGTGTTCGAATAACAAGCAGGAGGATTTGTCAGCCATGAGTTCGCTCTCCATTGACGCGGCGGCCGCCGCCCGCCAGGCCATTGACCGGCATATAGGTGCCCTGGTGGAGGATCACGTCGCCTCCCGCATCACCGCGAAAGATGCGGCGTTATGGGGTAAGGACGCCGAGGCGGAAGCTTCCAAACGGCTCGGCTGGGTGGAACTGGCGGAGACCTCACGGCCGTTGGTGCCGCGGATCCTTCAACTGCGGGACGAGCTCAAAGCCGAAGGCGTCACGCGTATCGCGTTGGCGGGTATGGGCGGTTCATCTTTGGCGCCGGAGGTCATCACCAGGACCGCCGGCGTCGAACTGGCCGTTTTGGACAGTACCGACCCGGAGCAGGTACGCCACGCTTTGGAAGACAACCTGGAAAAGACTGCCGTCGTTGTCTCTTCCAAGTCCGGCTCGACGTTGGAAACGGACTCGATCCGGCGGACCTTCGAGAAGGCATTCAACGATGCGGGGCTGGATGCGGCCCGGCGCATCATTGTCGTGACGGATCCTGGTTCGCCGATGGACGCCGATTCCAGGAAAGCCGGCTACCGCGAGGTTTTCAACGCGGATCCAAATGTAGGTGGCAGGTATTCGGCGCTGACCGCTTTCGGTCTGGTTCCCTCCGGACTGGCCGGCGTCGATATTGAAACGCTGCTCGATGAGGCGGAGGAGGCCTCGGAAATGCTGCGGGACGACGACGATGGCAACTTTGGTTTGGTGTTGGGGGCTGCCCTCGGCGGAACTGAGCCGTTGCGGAATAAGATCGTCCTCGTCGACGAGGGATCCTCGATGGTTGGTTTCGCGGATTGGGCTGAACAGCTCATCGCCGAATCGACGGGAAAGCTGGGCACCGGAGTCCTTCCCGTCGTCGCCGACCCGGATTCGCCGGAGGTGTCGTCGGATGCGTCCGACATCCTGGTGGTGCGGCTTGTCGGCCAGGATACCCACGTGGAGGTCAAGGACAATCAGGTTGCAGTCTCGGGCAGTCTGGGAAGCCAGTTGCTGGCCTGGGAGTATGCCACAGTTGTCGCTGGCAGGCTGCTGGGCATCAACCCCTTCGACCAGCCGGACGTCGAAGCGGCCAAGGACGCCGCCCGCGGGCTGTTGGACAACCGCCCGGAGCAGTCGCCGGCAAACTTTACCGACGGCGCCATCGAGGTTCGTGCCGACCAAACGCTGCTTGGCAACGCCGCCAGCCTGGATGATGCACTGCGCGCGCTGATAGAGCAGCTGCCATCGGAGGGGTACCTGAGTGTGCAGGCCTACTTCGACCGCATCGCCTACGAATCGCTGTCCCGGATCCGGGACCCACTCGCCCGGACCACCGGCCGTCCGGTCACCTACGGATGGGGACCACGGTTCCTGCACTCCACCGGGCAGTTCCATAAAGGTGGACCGGCAGTAGGCGTCTACCTGCAGATCACCGCGGCCGCAGATGAAGATTTGTCCATTCCGGAGCGGCCCTTCAGCTTCGGCGAACTGATTTCAGCACAGGCGGCTGGAGATGCCCAGGTCCTGGCTGACCATGGCCGGCCGGTGCTGCGCCTGCACCTGACGGACCGCGCTGCGGGCACGAAGCAGCTCATGGACGCAATAGCCTTCCTCAACACCAGCGGCGGAATGTGACTGATGCCCCCAAGTGAATCCACCCGGCACAGGAATCCACTGCGCGATCCGAGGGACCGGCGGCTTAACCGGATCGCCGGCCCGTCCTCGCTGGTGCTCTTCGGAGTAACCGGAGACCTCGCGCGCAAGAAGCTGATGCCGGCCATCTACGACCTGGCCAACCGCGGCCTGCTGCCGCCCAGTTTCGCCCTCGTCGGCTTTGCCCGCCGTGACTGGGACGACGAAGAATTCGCCGCCCAGGTCAAGGAAGCGGTGCAGCAATACGCACGCACGCCCTTCAGCGAAGATGTCTGGGGCCAGCTGGCCGAAGGCATCCGCTTCGTGCAGGGTGAATTCGACAACGATGACGCGTTCGACCGGCTGAAGAAAACTGTCAGTCAGCTGGACGAGCAGCGCGGAACCCAAGGCAATCACGCGTTCTACCTGTCTATCCCTCCGAATAAATTCGAGCAGGTGTGCCAGCAACTGTCACAGCACGGGCTGGCCAATGCCGAAGAGGGCACCTGGCGCCGTGTCGTCATCGAAAAGCCGTTCGGTCACGACCTCGAATCGGCCCGCGAGCTCAACGAAATCGTAGAGTCCGTGTTCGCACCGGATTCCGTCTTCCGCATCGACCATTACCTGGGCAAGGAGACGGTCCAGAACATCCTGGCGCTGCGTTTCGCCAACCAGCTGTTCGAACCGCTCTGGAATTCGAACTATGTCGACCATGTCCAAATCACCATGGCCGAGGACATCGGGATTGGTGGACGTGCCGGATATTACGACGGCGTTGGTGCGGCCCGCGATGTCATCCAGAACCACCTGCTCCAGCTTCTTGCACTGACGGCAATGGAAGAACCCATCACCTTCGACGCCGGCGATCTGCGGGCGGAGAAGGAGAAAGTACTGGCTGCCGTCAGGCTTCCGGAAGACCTCGGCGCCCACTCCGCGCTCGGTCAGTATGCCGGCGGCCTGCAGGGCGGCCAGGAGGTAAAGGGGTACCTCGAAGAGGACGATATCCCCCAGTCGTCCATCACCGAGACCTACGCCGCGCTGCGCCTGGACATCAATACCCGCCGCTGGAGCGGTGTTCCGTTCTACCTGCGCACCGGCAAGCGGCTTGGCCGACGGGTCACGGAGATCGCCGTCGTCTTCAAACGGGCTCCCAACATGTTGTTCCCGCATCACGATGAGGACGACTTCGGACAGAACGCCGTCGTAATCAGGGTCCAGCCCGACGAAGGTGCGACCATCCGTTTCGGATCAAAGGTTCCCGGAACCCAGATGGAGGTGCGGGATGTAACCATGGACTTCGGCTATGGACATGCCTTCACCGAATCCAGTCCCGAGGCTTATGAACGCCTGATCCTCGACGTGTTGCTGGGCGAACCACCGTTGTTCCCGCGGCACCAGGAGGTCGAGTTGTCCTGGAAGATCCTGGACCCGTTTGAGCAGTACTGGAGCGAGCATGGGGAACAGCCCGAAGCGTATATGCCTGGAAGCTGGGGGCCGCCGGCCGCGGCCGAGCTGCTTGCCCGTGATGGACGAACCTGGAGGCGGCCATGATTGTTGATCTGCCCGATACGACGACATCGCAGGTTTCCAAGGAAATCATGACAATGCGCGAGCTCGGCGGTGTGGTTGCCCTCGGCCGGGTCTTGACGCTGGTGGTGATTACCCGTTCGGGTTATGAGGAAGAGGCCATAGAGGCAGCCAATGCCGCCAGCCGGGAACACCCGTGCCGGATCATCGTGCTGGCAGGTGGCGATACCGAGCAGGACACCCGGCTGGATGCCCAGATCCGGGTCGGCGGTGACGCCGGAGCCTCAGAGGTTGTGGTCCTGCGCGGACAGGGATCACTGGCGGTCGAAAGTGAGTCGGTGGTCTCGGCGTTGCTGCTGCCCGATGCGCCGATCGTTGCCTGGTGGCCGCATGGTATTCCCGAGTCGGCGGCGAACAGCTCCATCGGACAGATTGCTCACCGCCGGATCACGGATTCGGCCAACGAACCTGATCCGCGTGCCGCATTGAGGCACATCAGCGCAACCTACGTAGCGGGCGACACCGATCTCGCCTGGACCCGTCTCACCAACTGGCGTATCCAACTGGCAGCTGTGATGGACCACGTTTCAACTGAACCGGTCACCAGGATTACGGTTGAAGGCGCCACCGACTCCCCCAGCACCTTGCTTCTGGCTTCATGGTTAACGATGGCGCTGGATTCCCCGGTCAAGATCATTGACGATCCCGCTGGCACCGGGATCCGGAGAGTCCTGCTTGAGCGGAAGAGCGGCGATATTGAATTGGTCCGTCCAAACCTTACCGTCGCCACCCTGAACCAGCCGGGCCAACCTGTCCAGCGCATCGCCCTGCCCCGCCGTACGCTCCAGGCCTGCCTGGCGGAGGAACTGCGCCGGTTGGACCCTGATGAAGTTTTCGGAGAAGTGATAACAGACGGACTGAACCGTGCGTTGGCCGGTGCCCGGCCAGACGGACCAGGGTCAACCAGTGAGGAGACCGTTTCAGCATGAGTGCATCCCCCAGGGTAAAAATCCACGGCGACTTCGATGGTTTGAGCAGTGCTGCCGCCGGCCGGCTTATCGACCGGCTGGCCTCGGTACAGCGCCGGCGCGGCGAAGCCACAGTTGTCCTGACCGGTGGTACCCTGGGGATTTCAATCCTGGCCTCCATCCCCGCAGCGGACAACGTCGGCGATGTTGATTGGGCCCGGGTGAACTTTTGGTGGGGCGACGAAAGATTCCTTCCGGGCGCCGATGCAGAGCGGAATGCTGTCCAGGCGGAAGAAGCGTTGTTGGGACGGATCGACGTCGACCGGCTTCGGGTCCACCCGTTCGGGTCCGCCGACGAGTTTGAAGATGTCCATGCGGCCGCCGATGCCTACGCCGCGGAGCTGGCGCTGGAAGCAGCACACGAACGCTCCGCCGAGGGGAGCACCGGGACGGAGGCCGGTGCCGCGCCGGAGCGCGCGGTGGACCGTGACGTTTCCAATCGTGCTGCACGGCTGCCGCAGTTCGATGTACTCCTGCTGGGCCTCGGACCGGATGCACACATCGCCTCCCTCTTCCCCGACATGGAGGGCGTCCGTACCCGAAACCAGACAGTCGTTGGAGTCGAGAACTCGCCGAAGCCACCGCCGTTGCGGGTATCGCTGACTCTGGAGGCGATCAACTCGGCGGACGAGGTATGGATTGCCGTGGCCGGAAACGACAAGGCCGGAGCGGTGGGGTTGGCGTTGGCAGGAGCCGCTCCTGTCCAGGTGCCGGCAGCAGGAGCTGCCGGACGTTCGAAGACACTATGGCTGATCGACCAGGACGCAGCCGCGCAGATTCCGGAACAGTTGATGATCTTTGAGAGTGTGGAGCAGTAGCTTCACCGCATGGGAAAGGCCGCCGGCGGTGCGACAACCGCGGGCGGCCCTTCCTATGTCTTCAATGCATGCACCCCGGAGCGGCCGGGGATCTGCGGCACTTATGAGTCGCCGGAGAACCGCATTACCAGTCCGAGGGCGATGATTACCAGGCCCCAGGTGATCCCCAGGGCGACGGTGAAGCGGTTCAGGTTCCGCTCTGCGACCCCGGATGATCCGAGGCTCGATGTCATGCCGCCGCCGAACATGTCCGACATGCCGCCGCCGCGGCCCTTGTGGAGCAGAATCAGCAGAGTCAGCAGCAGGCTGGTGACTCCGAGAAGAACCTGCAGGATGATTTGTAAAGCGTCCACAACTGCCTTTCAGCGCTGATGTTAAAAACGTGCGTCAGATCAAGCGTGGAGTCGGCGTCAGCCGGTCACAAGATGCTGCTCGAACCTGACAATACTAGCAAACTCTGCCGGATCGAGGCTTGCACCGCCGACAAGCACGCCGTCGACATCCCGCTGCTGCAGAATCGAAGCGGCATTCTTGCCCTTGACGGATCCGCCGTACAGCAGCCGCACCTTGGCCGCAGTGCCTTCGTCATACAGCTTCTCCAACTCGGCGCGCAGGGCCGCACACATTTCCTGAGCATCCTCGGGACCCGCAACTTCCCCGGTCCCGATCGCCCAGACCGGCTCGTATGCCACTACCAATTCGGCTGCCTGGCCGGCCGGCAGCTCCGCTACAGCTGCGCGAAGCTGTTCGAGGCTGTGCTCAACGTGCTTGCCCGCCTGACGGATGTCCAGACCCTCGCCGACGCACAGCACCGGGGTGAGTCCGTGTCGGTAGGCCGCCTGGACTTTCGCCTTCAGCAGCTCGTCGGACTCGCCGTGGACGGTGCGCCGTTCGCTGTGGCCAACCAGGGCATATTTGCAGCCAAGCTTGGCAAGGAACTGTCCCGAGATGTCACCGGTATAGGCGCCTGAGTCTTGATCGGAGAGGTCCTGTCCGCCGTAGCTGATTTCGAGCTCATCGCCGTGCACGAGCGTCTGTACCGACCGCAGGTCCGTAAACGGAGGGAACACTGCCACCTCGACCCGGCTGTAGTCGTGCTTGGCGTCGCTGAGCGTCCAGGCCAGTTTCTGCAGCATGGTGATGCCCTGGACATGATCCAGGTTCATCTTCCAATTGCCGGCGATCAGCGGTGTCCGGTCGTACTTGCCATTGGTCGAGGTCGTCATAGCTCTCCGAATTGTCGTCGTGTTTGGCGCGGATGTTCGTTGCGTTCGCTGGGCAGGACCACAGCGCCGCCCTTAGCTCTCAAGTGCGGTCAGTCCGGGCAGTTCCTTGCCTTCCAGGTATTCCAGGCTGGCTCCACCGCCGGTGGAAATATGGCCGAACTGGCTATCGTCGAAACCGAGGCTTCGCACAGCTGCCGCCGAGTCGCCGCCTCCGACGACGGTAAAGCCCGTGGTCTCGGTCAGCGCCTGGGCAACGGTCTTCGTGCCGCCGGCGAAGGCCTCGAATTCGAAGACCCCCATTGGACCGTTCCAGAAAACGGTGCGGGCCGACTTAATGTAGCCGGCAAAGGACTCCGCCGAGGCCGGACCGATATCCAGGCCTATCCCGGAGGAACCGAAATCGCTCTGCTCGATCGACTCCGCCGCCACCGTGGCGTGTTCGGCATCGGCGGCAAACCCGGAGGCCACCTCGATGTCGGTGGGCAGTACGAATTCACAATTCGAACCGGCGGCTGCGTCGAGGTAGCCCTTTACTGTGTCGAGCTGGTCCTCCTCCAGCAGACTGGAACCCACCTTGTGGCCCTGCGCTGCCAGGAAGGTGAAGACCATGCCTCCGCCGATCAGCAGGTAGTCTGCCTGCGCCATCATATTGTCGATCACGGCCAGTTTGTCCGAGACTTTGGAACCGCCCAGGACGACGACGTAGGGCCGCTCGGGATCCTTGGTCAGCTTGTCCAGTACGTCCAGTTCGGTGCGGACCAGATCTCCCTGGTAAGCGGGCAGCCGCTTGGCGATATCGAAAACGCTCGCATGTTTGCGGTGTACGGCACCGAAGGCATCGTCCACATATGCGCCGGAGGCGCCGTTCTGGGTGGTGAGGGCTGCCAGCTCTTCGGCCATGGAGCCGCGCTCGGCGTCGTCCTTGCTCGTTTCCCGTGCGTCGAAGCGGACGTTCTCGAGTACCAGGACATTGCCTTCGGCCAGTTCCGCAGCCTTGGCGCGTGCGCTTTCGCCGACTGTGTCCGCAGCCAGTTCGACCTTGAAGGAAGCCAGTTCGGCGAGCCGGTCAACAGCGGGTTTGAGCGAATACTGCGGATCGGGTTCGCCTTTGGGCCGGCCCAGGTGCGCCATCACAATGACGCGGGCACCGGCGTCGCAGAGCTTCTGCAGGACCGGCAACGAGGCACGGATGCGCCCATCGTCGGTCACTTGCTTGGACGTGCCGGAGCCATCGAGCGGCACGTTCAGGTCCGACCGGACCAGGACGCGCCGGCCCTTGACTCCTTCGGCAATCAATTCATCGAGGGTATGTGCAGCCATTCCGCGCGCCGTCAGGAAAGCTTTTCAGCGACGATTTCGGTCAAATCAACGAGGCGGTTGGAGTAACCCCACTCGTTGTCGTACCAGCCAACGACCTTGACCTGATCGCCAATCACCTTGGTCAGACCCGAATCGAAAATGCACGACGCCGGATCGGTCGTGATGTCGGCGGAAACCAGCGGATCCTCGGTGTAGCTGAGGTAGCCCTTCAGCGCACCGTTGTCGGCGGCGGCCTTGTAGGCGGCGTTGACCTCTTCCTCAGTGACCTCGCGGTCGAGCGTCACAGTCAGGTCTGTGACCGAGCCGGTTGGGATGGGAACGCGGATGGCGTAGCCGTCCAGTTTGCCCTTCAGCTCCGGCAATACCAGGCCGATAGCCTTGGCTGCACCGGTGGAGGTGGGCACCAGGTTGACGGCGGCGGCCCGGGCACGGCGCATATCCTTGTGCGGGCCGTCCTGCAGATTCTGGTCTGCCGTGTAGGCATGCACAGTGGTCATCAGCCCGCGCTGGATGCCGAAGCTGTCATTGAGCACCTTAGCCAGCGGGCCGAGACAGTTGGTGGTGCAGGAGGCGTTTGAGATGATGTGGTGCTTTTCGGAGTCATACTGATCGTCATTGACACCCAGGACCACAGTCAGGTCCTCGTCCGAAGCGGGCGCAGAAATGAGCACCTTCTTCGCGCCGGCGTCCAAGTGCTTGCGGGCATCGCCGGCCTTGGTGAAGAAACCGGTGGACTCTACGACGATATCGACGCCGAGATCCTTCCACGGCAGATTGGCGGGGTCCTTCTCGGCGAGGACCTTTATGGTTTTGCCACCCACCACCAGATCGCCGTCCTTGACCTCGATACTGGTTTTCAAGCGACCGGTGACACTGTCGTACTTGAGCAGGTGGGCCAGGGCTTCCGGACTGGTCAGGTCATTAACGGCGACGATCTCAAGGTCCGCCCCCTGCTCCAGTGCCGCACGGAAGTAATTGCGGCCGATACGACCGAAACCGTTGATTCCAACACGAGTAGTCACTTGTTTCTTACTCCTTCATAGTCGTACGCAGTTTCAACTTTCGATAAGCCGCTCACACTTGCCCGTGCGGGTCAGCCGGAGACCGGTGGAAAGCCGCCGCCCGCGTTCGACGGCGGACTTTCCGTGGCCTTATCCGAGGCGGCATCGCCGAGGCGGGCCGCCAAACGGTGCTGCTAGAGGGTGATCAGGCTGGAGGCGTTGTTGCGTGCGCCTTCAAAACGACGGGCGACGTCGGCCCAGTTGACGATATTCCAGAATGCCTTGACGTAGTCGGCCTTAACATTCACGTAATCCAGGTAGAAGGCGTGCTCCCACATGTCCAGCATCAGCAGCGGAGTCGTCCCCACAGCCACGTTGCCCTGCTGATCGTAGAGCTGCTCGATGACGAGACGCTTTCCGAGCGGTTCCCAGGCGAGGAACGCCCAGCCGGATCCCTGCAGGCTCAGCGCCGCGGCGGTGAAGTGATCGCGGAACTTGTCGAAGGAACCGAAGGTGTCGTCAATGGCTGCGGCCAGGTCGCCCTCAGGCTTGTCGCCGCCGTCCGGGGACATGTTGTTCCAGAACACCGAGTGGTTGATGTGGCCACCGGTGTGGAACGCCAGGTCCTTGGATAGCCGCGGGATGTTGGCGTAGTCGCCCTTCTCCCGTGCCTCCGCCAACTGTTCAATGGCGCTGTTGGCACCCTTGACGTAGGTTGCGTGATGCTTGTCGTGATGCAGCTCCATAATCCGGGCCGAGATGTGCGGCTCGAGCGCTGCGTAATCGTAGGGCAAATCGGGAAGTGTGTACTCGCTCACGAAATCCTCCACCTTTTCACTTATCTGATCTGGATGGCATCTCCATCCAGAAACCTGTGCCAGCCGTCTTTGCGGGCCGCCGGTTTCCCGGTGCGCGCGGAGGACGGCCTAATGCGGCACTAGTCCTATCCTAGGCACGCACCTACTCTTCAAGCATCTCTGCAGTCACATTCGCCTCGGTCCCCGGAATACCAAGCTCGATGGCCCGCTTGTCGGCCATCGCCAGCAACCTTCTAATCCGTCCCGCAATGGCGTCCTTCGTCATCACCGGATCGGCCAGCCGCCCGAGTTCGTCGAGGCTTGCCTGCTTGTGCGCCACCCGGAGTTCACCGGCGTACTTGAGGTGATCCGGGACGTCGTCGCCCAGGATCTCCAGCGCCCGCTCGACTCTGGCACCGGCGGCAACAGCGGCCTGGGCGGAACGCCGCAGATTGGCATCGTCGAAGTTTGCCAGCCGGTTGGCTGTAGCACGCACTTCCTTGCGCATCCGCCGCTCCTCCCAGACCAGCAGGGTCTCATGGGCACCCATTCTGGTCAGCAGGGCCGCGATGGTGTCGCCGTCGCGGATGACGACCCGGTCCACACCACGTACTTCACGGGCCTTGGCGCCAATGCTGAGCCGGCGGGCGGACCCAACCAACGCAAGTGCCGATTCGGGCCCTGGACAGGTCACTTCCATCGAGGAGGACCGCCCGGGTTCGGTCAGCGAACCATGGGCCAGGAAGGCACCGCGCCAGACGGCCTCGGCGTCCGCCGTGGAACCATTGACGACGACGGATGGCAGCCCGCGGACCGGCCTGCCCCGGGCGTCCAGCAACCCGGTCTGCCGGGCCAGGGATTCGCCGTCGCGCACCACCCGCACCACGTAACGGTTGCCACGGCGCAGCCCGCCGCCGGAGACAACAATGATCTCGCTGTTGTGCCCGTAAACCTCGCCGATTGCAGTACGCAGGCGCCGCGCCGTCGAAGCGAGGTCCACCTCCGCCTCAATGACAATCCGGCCGGAAATTATGTGCAACCCGCCGGCGAACCGGAGCATTGCTGAAACCTCGGCCTTGCGGACCGACGATTTCTTCACTTCCAGGTGGGAAAGCTCTTCTTTGACTGCCGCAGTCAACGCCATCGGACCATCCTAACTGTCCCCAAAAATATCGTGGTAGGCCGCCGCCAGACGGAGTGGGTCATGCACCGGACGTCCGTCCGACGCACCTACTTTACCCAAGACCACCTCTGCACCAATCATTGCGGCCGCCCGTTCGAATTCGGCGTAGTCTTCAATCGACCTCGGATCCGCCAACACTACATCCACACCGAACTCCGGAGCGTAGCGGGAGATGACCTTCAGATGGTCGGCCGCACTCATCCCGGAGGTTTCCTTGGTATGGACCGAGAGGTTCATGGTCAAGCAACGCCGGGCCGGCGTGCGGCACAGCGCCTCCCGCAGTTCCGGCAGCAGCAGGTGGGGCAGCACTGAGGTGTACCAGGAGCCTGGCCCGAGGATGACCCAATCGGAGAGTTCAATGGCGTTGAGTGCGTCCACGCAGGCCGGGGCGTTATCCGGAATCAAACGCACGTTTTCCACGCTCCCGGCCACGGCCAGCGAGGCCTGACCGGTAACCGTTTCCAGCCCGGTTTCGCCCGAAGGGAAAGTCGTGGGGACGTCACCCTCGATGGTCAGCGGTATGCTCGCCATCGGCAGGACCTGGCCACGGGCTCCCAGCAGGGCACCGGCCCACTGCAGGCCGGCTACGGCGTCCCCCAGTAACTCCCAGAGGGTCACGATGAGCAGGTTGCCCATCGCGTGTCCGTTGAGGGTTCCAGCCCGCGACACGTCCGGTTGGAAGCGGTGCTGCATGACGTCGCGCCAAGTCCTCCCCCAGTCCGTGTCATCGCAGAGCGCAGACAAAGCCATCCGCAGGTCCCCGGGCGGCAGGACCCCTAGTTCCTGGCGCAGGCGTCCGGAGGAGCCGCCGTCGTCGGCCACGGTGACGACGGCAGTCAGGTCCGAGGTCAGCAGGCGCAGGGCCGAAAGTGAAGCGGACAGGCCGTGGCCGCCGCCAAGGGCAACGACGGCGGGGTCGTTTTCCTGGCGTTGCGGGGTGGGAGCGGACGACGGCGCCACCGGCACCATGGGCAGCGGTCCAGTACGAATCGCCACTACTCGCGCCCCAGGTCCCGATGGCTGGTCGTGACGGTCACCCTCGGAAGTTGCGCCAACCGCTTGGCAATCTCGGTGCTGACCGCAACGGAGCGGTGCTTGCCTCCGGTGCAGCCAATGGCGATCGTCGCATAATGCTTGTTTTCGCGGCGGTAACCGGTCAGGACGGGTTCAAGCGCATGGACGTAACGGTCAACAAACTCCTCCGCGCCGGAATCGACCAGGACAAAGTCGCTGACCTCCTTGTCGAGCCCGGTATAGGGCCGCAGTTGCGGGACCCAGTGCGGGTTCGGGATGAACCGGACGTCGGCTACGAAGTTGGCATCCACCGGCAATCCATATTTGAAGCCGAAGCTCATCACGTTCAGCCGCAGGACCACCGGCCCGGTGGCGGAGAAATATTCCGTAATGGCAGTGGCGAGTTCATGGACATTCAAGTCCGTCGTGTCCACCACCATGGCGGAAGACGCCTTCAGCTCACGCAGAATCTCACGCTCGGCGGCGATTCCGTCCAGGATTCTTCCATCGCCCTGCAATGGATGCGGCCGGCGCCCCTGCTCGAAACGGCGCACCAGCACGTCGTCGCTCGCGTCCAGGAACAGCACCCGGAAGGTAACTCCGCTGGCGGTCAGGCTGGCAAGCGAATCACGGATGTCGCTGAAGAGCGCCTTGCTGCGCACATCGACGACGACGGCCAGCTTGGGTATCGACTGGGGCATCCGCGAGACCAGATCGGTCAGCGTCGCCAACATCTGGGGTGGCAGGTTCTCCACGACATACCAGCCATGATCTTCCAGAGCATTGGCCGCCGTGCTGCGTCCCGCTCCAGACATACCGGTTACCACCAGCAGTTCCGATTCCGCAGGTTTTACCGGCGTCAGGCTCTCAGTCTGCGTCATTCTCCCCATCCTGTTTGCACCCGGCGGGAGATCCCGCGGCGCCTCTCATTCATGTTCCCCACCAAGCCTAGCCGTTCGGCAGCGGCGGTCGAACGTTGACCGCCATCAGGGTTCGACGATTTCCCCTGTCGTCATGTTCACGGCGGTTTCGGAGGAGGCACCCAGCTGTTGGTGGATGGTCTCCGCCAGCGCGGGTCCAATACCTGGGGCGTCCTGCAACTGCCCGATATCGGCCTGTTTGATCTTCTTGACGGAGCCGAAGTGCTTCAGCAGTGCCTTGCGTTTTGCCGGGCCCAGGCCGTCGACGGCGTCAAGCGCGGATACCGTCATCGACTTGCCGCGCTTCTGCCGGTGGAAGGTGATGGCAAACCGGTGCGCCTCATCCCGCACCCGCTGCAGCAGGAACAGCGCCTGCGAAGCTCTTGGGAGGATGACTGGAAAATCGCTGTGCGGAACCCATACTTCCTCCAGCCGTTTGGCCAGTCCGATGACGTAAACGTCGTCAATATTCAGATCCTCGAGTGCCCGCGCTGCAGCGGCGACCTGCGGCTGACCGCCGTCAACCACCACCAGATTCGGCGGGTAGGCGAACTTCGCCCTGGGTGCCGCCGTCGTTGTGTCCATTCGGATCCCCGGCTGCGCTGCCTCTTCACCAACAGGTAGGCCACTGCCGGCAGGCGACGTTCCACCATTGCCTCCGGTGGCCCCGGCCGCGACTTCGGCGACGGTGTCTTTCTCCCAGAGGTAGTTCCGGAAGCGCCTGCTGATGACGTCATACATGGCCGACGTATCGTCACGCGCCGCATCACCGGTGATGGAGAATTTCCGGTAGTCGGATTTCTTCGGCAGACCGTCTTCGACGACGACCATGGACGCGACGACGTTGGTTCCGGATACGTGGGAAATGTCGAAGCACTCGATGCGCATCAGGGGCAGGGGTACCTCGAGGGCCTCCTGAAGCTCCTGCAGGGCGGCCGAACGGGTGGTCAAATCCCCCGCGCGCCTGGACTTGTGCAGCCGCAGGGCCTGTTCGGCATTCTCGTGGACGGTCCTCAGCAACGCGGCCTTGTCCCCGCGCTGCGGCACCCGGACGGCGACCTTGGAGCCGCGCAGCCCCTGCAGCCACTGTTCCAGTTCCGGAGCATTGGCGGGCTGTTCGGGGACCAGGATCTGACGGGGAATTTTGTGGCTGGCTGCGGTCGCTTCCCCGTAGACCTGCTGGATCAGGTGCTCGAAGAGGTCGGCGTCGCTCGCGTCCTCGACCTTCTCGACCACCCAGCCGCGCTGCCCGCGGATCCGGCCGCCGCGGACATGGAACACCTGGACCGCAGCTTCGAGCTCATCACCACTGAGCGCGAACACGTCGGCGTCGGTTTCCTCGGAGAGGACGACGGCGTTGCGCTCGAACACTTTGCGCAGAGCCGCCAGATCGTCCCGCAGGGTGGCGGCCCGCTCGTAGTCCAATTCGGCGACGGCGGCGGCCATCTGCTTTTCCAGGCTGCTGATGAACTGCTTGGCCTGCCCGGACATGAAGGCACAGAATTCCGCGGCCAGGGCCTGATGGTCCTCCGGTGAAATACGCCCCACGCAGGGGGCCGAACACTTATCGATGTAGCCCAACAGGCAGGGCCGGCCGCTGCGCTGCGCCCGGTTGAAGACACCGTTGCTGCACGTCCGGACGGGAAAGACACGCAGCAGCGTATCCACCGTCTCGCGAATGGCCCAAACCTGGCTGTAGGGGCCGAAATACCGAGTTCCGCGCTGCCGATCGCCGCGCATGACCTGCACCCTGGGGAACTTCTCCCCCATGGTGACAGCCAAGTAGGGATAGGACTTATCGTCCCGGAAGGCGATATTGAAGCGGGGGTTGAATTCCTTGATCCAGGTGAATTCCAGCTGCAGCGCCTCGAGTTCGCTGCCCACCACGGTCCATTCGACACTCGCGGCGCTGAAGACCATGGCGCGTGTCTTGGGCATCAGCCCTTGAGGACTGGCGAAGTAGGAATTGAGCCTCGAACGCAGGTTTTTGGCCTTGCCCACGTAGATGACCCGCCCGTGCTCGTCACGGAAGCGGTACACACCCGGGTTCGTCGGGATTTCGCCCGTTGACGGGCGGTAACTGACTGGATCTGCCACTATTCCATCCTAATAAAACCGGCTCCGCAACGTTGACTCCCCGCGGAACAGGCAGTCAGCCGGCAGATTTGCTCTGGTTGTAGGTCGCGGCCCGTTCCTGTCCGGTCAAGGCTGCGATCCCGTCCATAATCTGGTCGGTGGTCGAGCGACGTGCGGGCAACGAATGGTCCGGGCCGAGTTTGTCGAAGTACAGCGGTTGCCCGATTCTCATCGTGAAGTGCTGCGGCTTGATCATCATCTTGTCCGCCGGTTGCAGCTTTTCGGTGCCGATCAACCCCACCGGAAGAACCGGCGCCCCCGTTGTCAGCGCCAGCCAGCCGACACCGGTACGTCCCCGGTACAGCAGCCCGTCACGCGAACGGGTCCCCTCGGGATAAATACCGAATGCATCACCGTTCTCCAGAATTCCGAGCGCAGTTTTCAGCGCCGCCACGCTTGCGGCCTGTTCGCCCCGCTCCACCGGAACCGAGCCGACGCCGTTGAAGAACCAGCGCCACAACATACCTTTGGGACCCTTGGAGGTGAAATATTCCGCCTTGGCAAAGAACGCTACTTTCCGCGGCATCAGGGCCTGGACAATGACGCTGTCCAGAAACGAGAGGTGGTTGGGAGCCACAATCACCGGCCCATCGGCCGGGAAGTTTTCCAGACCTTCAATCGTGGGACGGCAGAGCGTAGCCAGAAGACCCCGGGTGGAAGAGCGCGACAGATCGTAAAATGCCACGCCGCCTCCTTGCACCCCGTCTTTCCCGACGGCTTAGTTTCTCACGATCCTTCATCAGCGGCGAAACCAGCATGCCGCCCGGGGAATATATCAGCCGAGGACCTCGGCGAGGAAGGTTCCTGTGTGGCTGTCCGGGGAGGATGCGACCTTCTCAGGGGTGCCGGTCGCGACGATCCGCCCGCCGCCGGATCCACCGTCGGGTCCAAGGTCCACGATCCAATCCGCGCTCTTGACGACGTCGAGATTGTGCTCGATGGTGATGACGGTGTTTCCCTTGTCGACGAGACCCTGCAGGACCATCAGCAGCTTTCGGATGTCCTCGAAATGCAGGCCGGTCGTCGGCTCATCCAGGACATAGATGCTGCGCCCGTTGGACCGCTTCTGCAATTCACTCGCCAGCTTGACGCGCTGCGCTTCGCCGCCGGAGAGCGTGGTGGCAGGCTGTCCGAGCCGGACGTAGCCGAGTCCGACGTCGACAAGCGTACGCAAATGCCGGGCTATGGGCGTGAAGGCAGCGAAGAACTCCGCTCCCTCCTCGATCGACATGCCGAGCACATCCGCAATCGTCTTGCCCTTGTAGTGGACCTCCAGGGTCTCCCGGTTGTAACGCGCACCATGGCAAACCTCGCAGGGCACATAGACGTCTGGCAGGAAGTTCATCTCGATCTTCAGGGTGCCGTCGCCGGAACACGCTTCACAGCGGCCACCCTTGACGTTGAAGGAGAAGCGGCCTGGCAGGTAGCCGCGCACCTTCGCCTCGGTGGTCTCCGCGAACAGCTTGCGGATGTTGTCGAAGACACCGGTGTAGGTGGCAGGATTCGAGCGGGGGGTGCGGCCGATCGGGCTCTGGTCGACGTGGATAATCTTGTCCAGGTGTTCCAGCCCGTCAATCTTCTTGTGCCGTCCCGACACCTGCTTCGCCCCGTTGAGCTTGTTCGCCAGCGACTTGTAGAGAATGTCATTGACGAGAGTGGATTTTCCGGAACCGCTGACGCCGGTCACAGCGGTGAATACGCCCAGCGGGAAGGTGGCGTCCACATTCTTCAGGTTGTGTTCGCGCGCTCCGATGACCTTGAGCTGGCGGCTCTTGTCGATCTTGCGGCGCTTTGCCGGAATGGCGATCTGCTTCCGGCCGGAGAGATAGTCACCGGTCAATGACCGTTCGTTCGTCAGCAGATCCTCGTAGGATCCGGAGTGCACGACCTGGCCGCCGTGCTCGCCGGCGCCCGGCCCAATATCGACGATCCAGTCCGCCTGGTTGATTGTGTCCTCGTCATGTTCGACGACGATCAGTGTGTTGCCCAGATCGCGAAGGCGGGTAAGCGTCTCGATCAAGCGGCGGTTGTCCCGCTGGTGCAGGCCGATCGAGGGCTCGTCCAGCACATAAAGGACCCCGACCAGGCCGGAGCCGATCTGCGTCGCCAGCCTGATGCGCTGCGCCTCGCCGCCGGACAGCGTGCCCGCGGCGCGCTCCAGGTTGAGGTAGTCGAGGCCGACGTCCAGCAGGAAGGTCAGCCGGGCCTGGATCTCGATCAGCACCTGATGGGCAATATGCGCTTCGCGGTCGGTCAGGGAAAGACCATTGAGGAATGCTGCGCAGTCCCGCATCGGCATTGCTGCCACTTCGGAAATTGATTTGCCGTCAATCAAGACTGACAGCGAGGCAGGGTTCAGCCTGGCGCCGCCGCATTCCGGGCAGGGGATTTCGCGCATGTACTGCTCGTAGCGGTCCCGCGCATGGTCGGACTCTGTTTCCAGGTGCTTGCGCTGGATGTACTGAACCGCGCCTTCGAAGCCGGTGCTGTACTTACGCTCACGTCCGAACCTGTTCCGGTACTGCACGACCACCTTGTGGTCCTTGCCGTACAACGCGGCCTGCCGCGCCGCTTCCGGCAGCTTGTGCCACGGAACGTCCACGGAGAAGCCGAGCTCCTTGGAAAGGCCGGTCAGTAATCTGGTCCAGTACTGCAACGTTGCTGTACCCAGGGCCCAGGGCGCGATGGCGCCTTCGGCGAGGGACATATCGGGGTTGGGAACCACCAAGTCCTCGTCGACCTCAAGCTTCGAACCGATGCCGGTACAGGCCGGGCAGGCTCCAAACGGGTTATTGAAGGAGAAGGACCGTGGTTCGATCTCGTCGATGGCCAGCGGATGCTCATTCGGGCAGGCCAGGTTCTCGGAGAATGGCCGGATCCTGCCCGGGTCATCTTCATCCAGATCCACAAAATCGGCCAGCAGCCGGCCCTCAGCGAGGCCAAGAGCCGTCTCCACGGAGTCTGTCAGCCGCTGCCGGATACCGTCTTTGCTGACCAGGCGGTCGACGACCACTTCAATGGTGTGTTTGAACTGCTTTCCCAACGACGGCGGCTCGGACAGCTGGATTGTTTTGCCGTCCACCCGGGCCCGGGAGTAGCCCTTGGAGGAAAGTTCGGCGAACAGGTCGACGAACTCTCCCTTCCGTCCACGGACCACAGGAGCCAGTACCTGGAAGCGGGTTCCTTCGGGGAGCTCGAGCAACTGGTCGACGATCTGCTGCGGCGTCTGCCGGGTGACCGGTTCACCGCAGACCGGACAGTACGGCCGTCCCACGCGCGCCCAGAGCAGCCGCATGTAGTCATAAATCTCAGTGATCGTGCCGACAGTCGATCGTGGATTCTTGCTCGTCGACTTCTGGTCGATCGAAACCGCCGGAGAGAGTCCTTCGATGAAGTCGACATCTGGCTTATCCACCTGGCCCAGGAACTGCCGGGCATAGGCGGACAATGACTCGACATAGCGCCGTTGGCCTTCGGCGAAAATGGTGTCGAAGGCCAGGGAGGACTTGCCTGATCCAGATAACCCGGTGAAGACGATGATGGCGTCCCTGGGCAGATCAAGATCCACATTCTGGAGGTTATGTTCCCGGGCGCCCTTGACGACCAGACGGGAAAGGTCGGTGGCGGAATAGGATTGGGGGCCAGCCGGAGCCGGCGCTGTCATAGCTTTTGGCACGCACTCACTCTAATCGAAAATTTGCTGCGTCCATCGCCGCGTTCAGCAACGCCACCGCCTCGGCGGGGCTCGCACCTTGGCTCCGGACGACGTCGGCATAAACCGCCGCCGCTTGTGCTAACCGGAGCCGGTCCTGATCTGTTCCCGCAGCAATAACGGTACCCGCCCGCGAGCGCGTCTCCACGAGCTGTGCCTGTTCCAGTTCACGGTAGGAACGGGCGACGGTGTTGACGGCCAGGCCGAGCCGGGAGGCAAGCGCCCGCACGGATGGGAGCTTGGTGCCGACGACCAGGCTTCCGTTGTGCACCGCTTCGGCGATCTGCCTCCGGATCTGCTCATAAGGCGGTATCGCTGAGGACTCGTCGACCACGAGCCAACCAAGCTCACCGGGACTTCCATCGGTGCCCACACTCATTGCGCTCCGCTTCCTGTAAAGGCCTGTTCAGACAAATTGTGGCATGCACCCACGACAGTCGAAACCTGCGGCCGCAAACTATGTTGTTACTGGACCCAATCGGCGATAGTAAGCCGGTTATGCTGGTGGAATGTATGACTTGGCTGAAATTACTATCCGTAGCATTTCCGTCGCACCGATGGACAACAACGTCTACCTCCTGACGTCAAAGTCATCAGGAGCCCAGGTGCTCATCGATGCAGCGAACGAGGCGGATTCCGTCCTGGAGTTGATCGAAACCGGCAAGAAGGACTCCCCCGCGGCCCATCTGGTCCTGATTGGCACGACGCATTGCCATCACGATCATGTGCAGGCGCTCGGAAAGGTCCACCAGGTAACACAGGCACGGACCGCCGCCGGCAGCGAGGACGCTCCGGAACTGCCGGTCCCCACCGATGTCCTGCTCGAGCATGGTGATCTGGGCGAGTTTGACGGCTTTACGCTGGAAGCCATCAAATTGCGCGGGCATACACCTGGTTCGGTGGCATTCCTCTACCGGGATCCGCACGGCCCGGCGCATTTATTCAGTGGTGACTCGCTGTTCCCAGGCGGCCTGGGCAACACGCAGCAGGATCCGGAACGGTTCGACTCGCTCTATAACGACGTCGTCACCCGGGTTTTCGACGTGCTCGACGACGATACAGTGGTCCACCCCGGCCACGGTGCGGAAACGACCCTTGGTGCCGAACGGCCACACCTGCAGGAGTGGAAGGAACGCGGCTGGTAACCGCCTACCGGTTCAGGACCTTGCATGGGTCAGAAACTGTAAAGTTCAAAACCCACACGGTGGCGCTTCGCCTCGGGGCCGCCGGTCACCATCTCCACTTGGCGCTGCGCCTGTTCGCGGACAGGGTCCGGGCTCAGCGCCTCCAGGTAACGCTTGTGCTCGGCCAGTGAACTGATGGCGCGCTCCAGGCTCTCCCGGGAGACTTCCTGGTAGTGAGTCGGCCGCATGGAGAGCACTGCCACCCACAGAACACCATCCCAAGGCGCAAAACCCTCATCGCTGAGCTCCTCGAAGATCCATCCGTTCGAGGCATCCGCTGCGGCGTCTAAGACCGACCGGCCGACGGCCCTGTGATCGGCGCTGTTCCAAGCGCCCGGCCCCCACGTCTCATGATGGTTGAGCGTAATCACCAGCTGCGGCTTCGAACGGCGGATCTCGCGTGCAAGGTCGCGGCGCAACTGGAGCCCTTCTTCGATCCGGCCATCCGGATAATCCAGGAAACGCAGGTCATCCACTCCGACGTGTGAACAAGCACGCTGTTGCTCCTCCGCCCGGACCTGGGCAGATTCGGCCGGCGGCATTCCCTCGATGCCTGCCTCCCCCTTGCTGGCCAAAGTGTAGGCAACCTCCTTGCCCTGAGCCGTCCATTCGGCCACCGCGGCGCCCGCGCCATATTCAGGGTCGTCAGGATGTGCCATCAGGACAAGGGCCCGCTGCCAGTCTTCGGGCATCTCTTCAAGGTCGTTCATCCATGCCTCCTCCGCGCGGCCCGATGGCCACGGCTTCGACGCGACTGTTTCAACTGAAAGTGCGGTTCATGATTTCTTTTGCCCGACGCAGAAAATCCGCCGGAACGGAAACACCGTACCGTGTTCGCCCGCTGGGTAGGCTTCCTGCAAGGCAGCGCCGTACTCCGCCTCGAAGTCCCCCGCTTCTTCCGGGTTCAGGACATCCAGCACGGGTCGCAGCCCGGTGCCGCGCACCCAGTCCAGCACAGGATTTTCCCCTTCGAGCAACTGCAGATAAGTCGTCTCCCAAGCGTCGGCCCGGCAGCCGGCGTCGAGCATTAACTGCAGGTACTCCCCTGGCCCGTCGACGGCGTCGCTGTGGCGCAGCACAGACCCCAGCCGGGACCGCCACCGCGGGGAGGACGCAAGGCTTCGCATGAGGGCATGGGACGGGGATTCAAAATTGCCGGGCACCTGAAATGCCAGCCAACCTCCAGGCGCGAGCTGATCAAGCCATTTGGCCAGCAGCTCCTGATGTCCGGGCACCCATTGCAACAGGGCATTGGACACGACGACGTCGGCCCCTGTTGCGTCCCATTCCCGGACGTCGGCGCGCTGGAAGTGCACATTTGCCGTGTCGTGGGCGGCCTCCGCGCGTTCGATCATGTCCGGCGATGCGTCGATGCCCAGGACCTCCGCCCGGGGCCACCGATTGGCCAACGTAACTGTCAGATTTCCCGGTCCGCAGCCCAGATCCACGATCCGGCGCGGCGCTGCCGCGGCGATCCGGCCGGTCAGATCGAAGAACGGACGGTCACGGTAGTCGCCGAACATGGCGTACCGGTCCGGATCCCATCTCATGGCTTCACCCTACTCCGCACCGACCTGTTTTCCGCGGCGCAGAACTTTGTCGGGGCGGACGGATACTCTGTAATGGATGAACTTAGCTGAAAGTGTGCCTTCCGCCAGCGTGGGAACACTGCCCACACCCGACGACGTCTATACCTCTTTCCTGGAATGGACAGAGAGCCGCGGCCTGTCGCTCTACCCTGCCCAGGATGAGGCCGTCATGGAGCTTGTCTCCGGATCCAACGTCATCCTGGCAACGCCGACGGGTTCGGGAAAGTCCCTGGTGGCCGTGGCAGCACACTTCGATGCCATGTCCGCCGGGCAGCGCAGCTATTACACAGCACCCATCAAGGCCCTGGTATCGGAAAAGTTCTTTGCCCTGTGCGAGATTTTCGGCGCCGAGAATGTCGGGATGATTACCGGCGACTCCGGAGTCAACCAGGATGCGCCCATCATTTGCTGCACTGCTGAAATCCTGGCCAATATTGCGCTGCGCGAGGGCACCGATGCCGCGCTCGGAACCGTCATCATGGACGAATTCCACTTCTACTCCGATCCGCAGCGCGGCTGGGCCTGGCAGGTCCCATTGCTGGAATTGCCGCAGGCCCGGTTCCTCATCATGTCGGCGACACTTGGCGATGTCAGCCGCTTCGAAGATGAGCTGACCACCCGCACCGGTCTGCCAACGGTAACGGTCAGCTCCGCCGAGCGGCCCATCCCGTTGCACTACTACTACGTGGAAACGCCCATCCACGAGTCACTCGAGGAATTGCTGTCCACCAGGCAGGTACCGATTTACGTGGTGCACTTCAGCCAGGTGGAGGCGATCGAACGGGCACAGAACCTGATGAGCATCAATGTCTGCACCCGCGAGGAGAAAGACCGGATCGCCGAGCTCATTGGAGGATTCCGCTTCGCCGCGGGTTTCGGCAAGACACTGAGCCGGCTGGTGCGTCATGGCATCGGCGTGCACCATGCCGGGATGCTGCCCAAGTACCGGCGCCTCGTCGAGCAACTGGCCCAGGCCGGCCTGCTCAAGGTGATCTGCGGAACGGATACCCTCGGCGTCGGCATCAACGTCCCGATCCGCACCGTGCTGCTGACGGCATTGAGCAAGTACGACGGCGCCCGCACCCGCCTGCTCAGCGCCCGGGAGTTCCATCAGATTGCAGGCCGGGCAGGCCGTGCCGGATATGACACCGCCGGCACCGTCGTCGTCCAGGCTCCCGAGCATGTCGTCGAAAACGCCAAGGCGATGGCCAAGGCAAAAGCGAAATTCGGGGAAGACCAGAAGAAACTGCGGCAGGTCGTGAAGAAAAAGCCGCAGTCGGGTTTCGTTTCGTGGGGCAAACCGACCTTTGAACGGCTTGTCGAATCGGCTCCGGAACCTCTGACCTCGAGTTTCACTGTTACGCATTCGATGTTGCTGAACTTACTGGAACGGCCCGGCGATCCGTTCCCGGCGGCCCACCGGCTGTTGACTGAGAATCACGAATCCCGTCCCGTCCAGTTGCGGCTGATCCGCAAGGCACTCGGCATTTACCGGGAACTCCTGACTGCCGGCATCGTGGAACGGATACCGGACCCGGAGCCGTCGGGTCGACGCGTTCGCCTGACTATGCACCTGCAGGAAAATTTCGCGCTGAACCAGCCACTGTCGCCGTTCGCGCTGGCCAGCCTGGGGCTGTTCGATCCGGAATCCCCTGGCTACGCCCTCGACGTCGTTTCGGCGATCGAGTCCATCCTCGAGAAACCCCGCCAGGTCCTGCGGGCTCAGGAGTCCAAGGCCCGCGGTGAAGCGGTTGCCTCGATGAAGGCCGAAGGCATCGAATACGAGGAAAGAATGGCCTTGCTGGACGAGGTCAACTATCCCCAGCCGCTGGCCGAGTTGCTCCACCAGACCTTCGATGTGTACCGCCAAGGTGCACCCTGGGTCGCCGATTTCGAACTCTCTCCCAAATCCATCATCCGGGACATGTACGAACGCGCGATGAATTTCGGGGAATTCGTCGCCTTCTACCAGCTGTCCCGCTCCGAGGGCATCGTGCTCCGCTATCTGGCCGATGGCTATAAAGCATTGCGCCAGACCGTTCCGGTCGAAGCACTGCGGGAAGATCTGGAAGACATCATTGCCTGGCTGGGTGAACTCGTCCGCCAGGTCGACTCCAGCCTCCTGGACGAGTGGGAGCAGCTGACGTCCGGATCGCCACCAGCGGGTGCCGCGGCAGCCGTGGCCGCTCCCGCTGGACAGGCAGGACCGGACGAGTTGGGCGCACGGCCGCCGGAACCGCCGGGGGTCACCACCAACGCGCGTGCTTTCCGCGTCATGGTGCGCAATGAAATGTTCCGCAGGGTCGAATTGGCAGCGCTGGACAATGTCGAAGCACTGGGCGAACTCGACCAGGACGCCGGTTGGAATGCCGACCGGTGGGCCGCTGCCATGGACCTGTATTGGGACGAATACGACGAATTGGGAACAGGTCCCGAGGCACGCGGACCTGCTTTGTTGATGATTGAAGAGGGCTCAAGCAGCTGGAAACTGCGGCAGATCTTCGATGATCCCGCCGGAGACCGTGACTGGGGAATCAGCGCCGAAGTGGATTTGGCGGAATCGGACGAACTGGGAACTGCTGCGGTGCGGGTGACCGATGTGGGACCACTTCGGACGTAGCCCTCGTAGAAGGCGGATATGCTCGAATAATGTCGCCTTCTTCCGTCCACCGCGTCCTCGGTTCCGTAGAGCGAACCGGTATGCGGCTGACAGACCACGTCTTCGAAGTTCCCCTCGACCACGCCAATCCTGCTGGCGAACAGCTTGAAGTTTACGCACGCGAGGTTGCCGATCCGGCGCAGGATGTAAAGGGAACGGATCCGGAGCAAGCACCATGGCTTGTCTTTTTCCAAGGCGGTCCCGGGATGGCGGCGAACCGACCACTCGAGCCGGGCGGCTGGCTGGAAGAGGCGCTCAAAACGTTCCGGGTCCTGCTGCTCGACCAGCGTGGCACAGGACGCTCAACGCCCATCAACCGGCAGACGCTTCCGCTCCGCGGCGGCACACCGGAGCAAGCCAATTACCTCCGCCATTTCCGGGCCGACTCCATCGTTGCCGACGCGGAGCTCATCCGCCGGAGTCTCGGCGTCGAACAGTGGAGCATTCTTGGGCAAAGCTTCGGAGGGTTTTGTGCGCTGACCTACCTTTCAACGGCCCCGGGGAGTCTGCGCGAAGCGTTGATCACCGGCGGTCTCGGACCGGTCTCGGGTTCAATTGAAGATGTCTACCGTGCCACTTACACACGGGTCAAAGCCCGGAACGAGGAATTCTACGGCTGGTATCCGCAGGATTTGAATATGGCGCGGCGGGTAGCCGAACACCTCCAGGCCGTTCCTGAGTATCTTCCCACTGGAGAACGTCTCACCGTGCACAGGTTCCAAATGCTCGGAAACTTACTCGGTGGCAATTCACGCGTACACCAACTGCATTTTTTGCTCGAAGCCCCCTTCGTCAGCGCTGTGGACGGTAAACGGCTCTCCGATGGATTCCTGGAGCAGGTCGGTTCCGTAGTCAGTTACGCCGCGAATCCGCTCTACGCCGTGATGCACGAGTCCATCTACTCCCAAGGCCCTGCAACAGGGTGGACGGCCGACCGCGTGCTCGCAGAGCGGCCGGATTTCAGTACTGCGGCTGATCCGTTGTTATTCACCGGCGAAATGATCCACCCGTGGTATTTCGAAGAAGATCCGGCCTTGATTCCGCTGGCTGCCGTGGCCGACGAGGTGTCGAAGATTGACGACTGGGGACAGTTGTACGACTTGGAGCAGCTTGCCCGTAACGAGGTTCCCGCAGCCGCCGCCGTCTACCTTGACGATATTTTCGTGGCCCACGAGCTCTCCGTGCAGACCGCAGCCAGCGTGGCAGGACTGCGGACTTGGGAAACAGGCGATTACCATCACGACGGGCTGCGGCAGGACGGAGCCGTTGTGTTCGCCCGGTTGCTCAGCCTTTGCCGTCAGGAGGAGGGCTGAGCCGGTGAAGTTGGCGTTCGGGCGACGGAGTCGTTCAGCCAGTCACACTGCGTAATCAGTGACAGAGACTCTTCGCCGCAGGAGTGCCGCCACAATGAGGAAACCTACGAAGGCGGCCAACGCACCGGACACCAGTGTCAGCCCGGTAAATCCAATCAGGCTCAAAATGACACCGGAGACCGCGCCTCCCACCGCACCGGCTGCACTCATCATCATGTCGGACAACCCCTGGACCACGACCTTTTGGCCCGGCGCCACACTCTCGGCCAGCAGGGTGGAACCGGCAATCTGCACAGCGGACCAGCCAAGCCCCAACGCAACCAGTCCTGCCGCCACAGTCCATTGACTCTGGGAGCCGAAACCGGCCAAGGCGGCAGCCGCCACGAGCAGGATCTGCCCCAGCAGCATCGTGCGCCGGCGCCCAAACTTGTCGGCCAATGATCCCATCACCGGCGACAACGCGTACATGCCAGCAATGTGAAGCGAGATGGTAAAGCCGATAATGGCAAACTCATCCGTTGCCAGGGCGGCCGTCCCGGCCTCCGCCGCACCCGCTTCCGCCACCACGTGCCCCGCGCTTCCATGAGTTGCGCCGAGCTGCTGCAGGTGAAGTGGAGTCATCGACATCACGGCGACCATCACCGCGTGGGCCGCGACGATGGCCCCAAATGCCAGCCGTGCCGGTCTCGAAGCCCGGACGGCGCCAAGTCCGGCACGCAACGATGTTCGTCCTGCCGCCGGTGCCGCCGAACCGGATTTTCCGCCCACACGTTCCTGATCCTCCCAGGCCCTGGCCGTGAGCAAGGGGTCAGGGCGCAGTCCAAAACCCAGGAGCATTGACGCTATGGCCAATGCGCCTGCAGCGATAACAAACGGGCCTGCGATTTCCGGCAACCCGAGCCACCTGCCGACGACGGCGCCCGGTTCTATGAGATTCGGTCCGGCTACGGCCCCAACCGTAATGGCCCAGACGACGATGGAAAGGTCGCGGCCACGGTGTGCGGAACCGGCCAGGTCCACCGCTGCGAACCTGGCCTGAAGATTCGCAGCGGCGCCAACACCTATCAACGCCGTTCCCATCAGCAGGACCGCCAACGAACCGAGGACCGTTGAGGTTACGACCAACAGTGCGCCGGCCATAGCTGTCAGCATTCCGGTAAGAAGCGATGAACGCCGTCCGCGGCGCGCCGCCAGTCCGGCAAGCGGAATCGCGGAAGCGGCGGCAGACAACGTCATCGCCGTCGTTACTGATCCTGCCCAGGCTTCAGATCCCGCCAGCTGGACGGCCAGCAGTGATCCGATCGCAAGGCTTGCGCCGGTACCCACACCGGATAACAGCTGAGCGGCTGAAAGCACACGGACTGTGCGCCGCTGAAGCCGGCCCCGGTCGGGAACCGTCCCACCATGGCTCATGCCATGAGCCTAGTCCTTAGTCCGCGACTTCCTCACCTCGTGGGCGGTATTATCTTCGCTGCGAGCGGTGTCGCCTTCCTCATCGGTCCGCTCTCCACGGTCCCATTCGGCGTCCTTCTTCAGCTCTTCCGCTGCCTTAATCTCCCGCGCCTTGGGGCTTAAGAGGCTGGCAACTGTAGCGATGACGATGGTGGCCACGATGACACCCAGCGAGACGAAGGTGCCGATTTCCGGCACCCAGGTGATGTGGTTACCGTTATTGATGAACGGCAACTCGTTGACATGCATGGCATGGAAGACCAGCTTCACGCCAATAAATGCGAGGATAATGGACAAGGCGTGTTTGAGGTAGATCAGCCTCGTCATCAATCCGCCCAGCAGGAAGTACAGCTGGCGCAGGCCCATCAGCGCGAAAATATTTGCGGTGAAGACGATGAAGGCACTTTGGGTCAGACCGAAGATGGCCGGGATCGAGTCCACTGCGAACAGCAGGTCCGTCATACCGATCGTCACGAAAACGATGATCATCGGTGTAAAGACCTTCTTGCCGTCGACCACGGTACGGATCTTGCCGCCGTCGTACTCCTCCGAAAGCGGCAGAACCTTGCGCAACTTCCGGATCAAGGCGTTGTCGCTGCTTTCCTCTTCATCCTCTCCGGAATCAGTGGCCTGCTTGTAGGCCGTGTACAGCAGGAACGCTCCGAAGATGTAGAACACCCAGCTGAAGTTTTCAATAACCGCGGCACCGACCAGGATGAAAATACCGCGCAGAATCAAGGCAATAATGATGCCCACCATCAGCACTTCCTGCTGGTACTTTCGAGGCACCGAGAAGCGCGCCATGATGATGATGAAGACGAAGAGGTTATCGATGCTGAGGCTGTACTCAGTAATCCAGCCGGCTACGAACTGGCCGCCGAACTCGGGGCCGGTAAAGATGAACATCAGGGCCGCGAAGATAAGCGCAAGGGCAACGTAGAAACCGACCCACAGACCGGCTTCCTTCATCGACGGCTCGTGTGGCCTGCGGGCGACCAGAACCAGGTCAAGGATCAGAATCGAAATCAGGACAACGAACGTTCCTATTTCGAAGGCGACGGGTAATTCGGGCATCAAAAACCTTTCAGGGATGACGAGAACCGTAAGTCTCTCCGCTGTCCCGCCCTCAGATGCCGGCAGCCGCTACGCCCGGCGAGGCTTCAGTGCCTTGCGTGTTGACGTCCGTAGCGCTTGGGATACTCCCCTACGACCTTAGAGTCTACCGAACGACGGGCCGGTCGGAAACCTGCCGTGCTGGCAAACAGGATCAGGCATGTCCAGCCGCCTGCATTTGGCGAAGTTCCTTCTTAAAGTCTCCGATTTCGTCGCGCAGCCGGGCGGCGAGTTCGAACTGCAGTTCGGCGGCCGCCGAATGCATTTGATCCGTCATCTGGGCGATCAGGTCCGCCAGGTCCTCGGCCGGCGCGGACGCCAGTCCATCCTTGCCGGACCGCGGCTTGTCCCGGCCCTTTTTGGAACTCTTCGCCGCCGAAGCAGCCTCCAGCAGTGCCTGCGTATCCGCATCTTCGCGTGCAAGAGAATCGGTGATATCGGCAATCTTCTTGCGCAGCGGCTGGGGATCAATCCCGTTTTCTTTGTTGAACTCGACCTGGATGGCACGTCGCCGGTTGGTTTCATCAATGGCGTGTTCCATTGAGTCGGTGATCTTGTCCGCATACATATGTACCTGGCCGGAGACGTTACGGGCGGCACGTCCAATGGTCTGGATCAGCGACGTCGACGAGCGGAGGAAGCCTTCCTTGTCGGCGTCGAGGATGCTGACAAGCGACACTTCCGGCAAATCCAGGCCCTCACGCAGAAGGTTGATCCCGACCAGCACGTCGAAGGTCCCGAGCCGGAGTTCGCGGAGCAGCTCAACGCGGCGCAGCGTGTCCACATCCGAGTGCAGATATTCCACCTTTACGCCGTGCTCCATCAGGTAACTGGTGAGATCCTCCGCCATGCGCTTTGTGAGCGTGGTGACCAGCACCCGCTCATTGCTGTCCACGCGAATCTGGATTTCGCCCAGCAGGTCATCGATTTGGCCCTTGGTGGGTTTCACGATCACCTCCGGATCCACCAGACCCGTCGGGCGGATAATCTGCTGCACGTATCCGTCGGCCTTGCCGAGTTCATACTTGCCGGGGGTCGCGGACAAGTACACCGTTTGCCCGATCCGTTCCTGGAACTCGTTCCATTTCAGCGGCCTGTTGTCCATCGCTGAGGGGAGCCGGAAACCGTAGTCCACGAGATTCCTCTTACGCGACATATCGCCTTCATACATGGCGCCAATTTGCGGAACGGTCACGTGCGACTCATCAATGACCAGCAGGAAGTCGTCCGGAAAGTAGTCCAGCAGGCAATGTGGGGCGGAACCGGCGGACCGGCCGTCGATATGGCGGGAGTAATTCTCGATACCGTTGCAGAAGCCCATCTGCAGCATCATCTCGAGGTCATAGGTCGTCCGCATCCGGAGCCGCTGAGCTTCGACGAGCTTATTTTGACCTTCCAGTTCCTCAAGACGGTGACGAAGTTCGTCCTCGATCGACGCGATGGCCCGGTTCAGCCGCTCCGGGCCCGCCACGTAATGCGACGCCGGAAATACATACATCTCCTCTTCCTCACGGACGATGTCGCCGGTGAGCGGATGCAGTGTGTAGATATTTTCGATCTCGTCCCCGAAGAATTCGATCCTCAGCGCGAGCTCCTCATACATCGGGATAATTTCCACCGTGTCTCCGCGGACGCGGAAGGTGCCGCGGTGGAAGTCCATGTCGTTGCGGGAGTACTGCATGCTGACGAACTTCCGCAGCAGATCATCCCGGTTCATCTCCTGACCTTTGCGCAAGGTCACCATGCCCTCTACATACTCTTCCGGCGTGCCAAGTCCGTAGATGCAGGAGACGGTTGCGACGACGATGACGTCCCGGCGGGTCAGCAGCGCATTGGTGGCTGAGTGGCGCAGGCGCTCCACTTCCTCATTGACGGACGAATCCTTCTCGATAAAGGTGTCCGTCTGCGCCACATAGGCTTCCGGCTGGTAATAGTCGTAGTAGGAAACGAAATACTCTACGGCGTTGTTGGGCAGCAACTCCCGGAATTCATTGGCCAGCTGGGCTGCGAGGGTTTTGTTTTGGACCATCACCAGCGTTGGACGCTGGATCTGCTCGACCAACCATGCCGTCGTCGCTGATTTTCCTGTACCGGTGGCGCCCAGCAGCACCGTGTCCTTTTCGCCGGCCTGGATACGTTCGGTCAGTTCGGCGATGGCCGCCGGCTGGTCACCGGCCGGTTTGAACTCACTGATCACTTCAAAGGGGGCAACGACCCGCTTGATGTCCTGCGCAAGACTCATGGGTTAACGCTACCGCTTATTGGGGACAGGCGGCGTCCGCTTTGTTCAGGGCCGAAACCGGCTTCCCGGCTGCTGGAATCAGGCGTGATCGCCCTCGCAGATTCGGTCGGGGTTTTCCGCGGCCCACTTAACCAGCCGCGGATAGGCCTGCTCGGTGAACCATTCTTCCTTGGCTTCGGCATAGTCTCCGGTCGATGCATCCGTAGCATGCGCCGATGCCAGCCCGTGCTTTTCCGCCGCGTAATCTTCGGCCGCGCCGGCATCTTCGCGCAGCCAGTTGCGGAATGCGAGGGCAAAGAGGCGGCCTGGCGACCCCTCCGACCGGACATGGATATTCACCGGTCGTCCGGGATCGCTGTTCCGATGGAAGCGCTTGCGCCAGTGCTCAGGATCCGGATCGCACGGTTTCGGGTTGTCCACCCATTCTCCCCCGGCGGCCGGAAAACCGGCGTCGGCGAACGCGTCGGCGAAGCTGTCGGCATCGGCGAGGTCCGCGACCGTCACCTGCAAGTCAAGGACGTCTTTGGCCGGCATTGCGGCGATAGCGGTGGAACCGATGTGCTCTACGGAGAGCACTGCCTCTCCCCCGGCCCGGCGCAAGCGTGCGCCGATCCTCCGGGCGGCGTCGGGCCAGGAAGGATCGTATTCGGACAGTACAGCGGGCCCTCTTCGCGCTGATGGACTCCTGCTCCTGAGATTCGCCTCGAAGGGAACCAGCCGCTGCTGCCACACCTCATCGACGGTTGCGAGGGAATTTGTAAGGTCGCCGGAATTATCTATGACGACGTCGGCCGCCTCCCGCCGCTGTTGGTCCGTGGCCTGCGCCCGGATCCTTGACCTGGCCTGGGATTCGGTCATATTCCGGTCCGAAACCATGCGTTTCACCCGGATAGATTCGGAAGCCTCGACCACAATCACCAGGTGAAAGTGGGACTGTTGAGCCGTTTCCACGAGCAACGGAATGTCCTGGACAATTATGGCGTCCGCTGCTGCCGCGGCAACACGACGGGAGGCTGCGGATCTGACCTGTGGATGAATAATGGCATTCAGCTTTTCCAGAGCGGCCTTGTCATCGAAGACGATCCCTCCAAGGGCGGCCCGGTCGAGAGCGCCCTTACCGTCCAAGACCTCACGGCCAAAAGCCTCCACCACCTGTTCAAGCCCGGAGGCGCCCGGTTCAACCACTTCCCTTGCAAGAACATCGGCATCGATCAAGACGGCACCCAGTTCAGCAAGTCTCCTGGCGATGGCGGATTTACCCGAAGCGATCCCGCCGGTGAGGCCGATTGAGAGCATGCTGCCATCATAGACAGCCGGGATCGATAGGGTGGAATGGTGAATTCCGACGGGCAAGGCAGCGGGTCTAGCATGTACAGCACCTTATCCGTCGAGCATCGGAACGAACTGGAGGTCAAGAGGTCCCGCTTCATTACGGTGTTGCGCAGGGTGGAAACGGAAGATGACGTCCGGAGTCTGCTGGCGGGTCTGCGTAGGGAGTTCCATGATGCCCGCCACCACTGCAGTGCCTTCGTCCTTGGGGCGGATCGCACAGTTCAGCGCTCAAATGACGACGGCGAACCATCCGGAACTGCCGGGGCCCCCATGCTGGACGCATTGGTGCGGCGCGAAACTGCCGATGGAGTCGCTGATCTGAGCGATATTTGTGCTGTCGTCGTGCGCTACTTTGGGGGAATCCTTCTCGGGGCGGGAGGACTCGTCAGAGCCTACTCGGATTCCGTTTCCTCAGCACTGGAGGCCGCCCCGCTTGTGCAGCGACGGCTCATGCAACTGTTCACCATTGAACTTGCCCATGGCCAAGCGGGGCGGTTGGAGAACGATCTGCGGGCCGACGGCGTCCAGATAGTGTCCACTGACTACTCGGCCAACGGGGTGGAATTGACGGTAGCTCTGCCTGCAGGGGAACCGGCAACCGGGTTCCCGCACCGGCTGGCGTCGTTGACCGGCGGCCGGTCCCGGCCGGAAGCCAGCAGTAGCCGCTGGACTGACCTCAGCTGACTGCCGCTGCAGGTGGCTCCTGAACGGCTGGCTACTGCGGCGCGAGTGTCGATCCGCGGCGTACATTCTCCTCGGCGTGGCGGAGCGCAACCGCCGATGCCTTGATGTTCGCATCGGAGTCCTGGCACATCCGGTGCAGCCGGACGGCAGCCGCGAAACACGAAGCCGCGGTGCTGTAATCCTTCTCCGCGAGGAGTACTTTTCCCAGATTGTGCTGTAACTCAGCTTCGCGTTTACTGCCCGAAGCTTCATCGAGCAGGTGCCGGTACATAGCCTTGGCCTGCGGGTAGTCTCCCCTTTCGGCCTGGATGTCCGCCGCAAGAGCGCGTAAACGGAAGTCTCCCGGACCGGGGCCCTTCTTCACGGCCTTATCCAGCGCCCTTTCGGCCTTATCCAACGCTCCAAGGACGAGGTGATAGACAACAGCATCCACCGGATCCTCGGAACTGCCGATGGTGGCCTCGAACTTATCCCGGTCGTGGACAAGCGGCAACAGGGTCGAGGTACTGACTCCGGTCCCCTGACCTGTGTCGATGAACTGTTCCTTCATGGATCCTCCCGGGAAAATGCAAAGGACCCCCACCTGATGGTGGAGGTCCTTTGCTCAATCAGCTACTGCTGGAATCGATTAGCTCGACCACCGCAGATTTAGTTGCCCGTAAGTTTCTCGCGCAGTGCGGCGAGAGCCTCATCCGATGCAAGCGTGCCGGAATCCTCGGCAGGCGCCTCGGAGGAGTAGCTGGAGGCGTTGCTCTCGGGTGCTTCGGAAGTTTCCTCCACATCCTCGGCAGACTGCTCGGCAACCTGCTTCTTGTGAGCTTCCCAGCGTGATTGGGCGTCAGCATACTGCTGCTCCCAAACCCCACGCTGCTCCTCGTAGCCTTCGAGCCATTCGTTGGTCTCCGGATCGAAGCCCTCGGGGTACTTGTAGTTGCCGGCCTCGTCGTACTCGGCGGCCATTCCGTACAGCGCAGGATCGAACTCGGTGGAATCCGGGTCGACGCCTTCGTTGGCCTGCTTGAGGGACAGCGAGATGCGGCGGCGTTCCAGATCTATGTCGATGACCTTGACAAACAGCTCGTCACCGACGGAGACAACCTGTTCGGCCAGTTCCACGTGGCGCACGGCCAGCTCGGAAATGTGGACCAGACCCTCGATGCCGTCTTCGACGCGCACAAATGCACCGAACGGAACCAGCTTGGTGACCTTACCCGGCACGACCTGACCCAGAGCGTGAGTGCGGGCGAAGGTCTGCCAAGGATCTTCCTGGGTGGCCTTCAGCGACAGGGAGACGCGTTCGCGGTCCAGGTCGACCTCGAGCACCTCAACGGTGACTTCCTGGCCAACCTCGACAACCTCGGACGGGTGGTCGATGTGCTTCCAGGACAGCTCGGAAACGTGGACCAGACCATCGACGCCACCCAGGTCCACGAAGGCACCAAAGTTGACGATGGAGGAGACAACACCGGGGCGCACCTGGCCCTTTTCCAGCTTGTTGAGGAACGTGGAACGAACCTCGGACTGGGTCTGCTCCAACCATGCACGGCGGGAAAGCACAACGTTGTTGCGGTTCTTGTCCAGCTCGATGATCTTGGCTTCGATCTGCTGGCCAATGTACGGAGCCAGATCGCGGACACGGCGCATTTCCACCAGGGAAGCCGGCAGGAAGCCGCGCAGGCCGATGTCGAGGATGAGGCCGCCCTTGACAACCTCGATGACGGTTCCGGTAACGACCCCGTCTTCTTCCTTGACCTTCTCGATATCGCCCCAGGCACGCTCGTACTGAGCACGCTTCTTGGACAGGATCAGGCGGCCTTCTTTGTCTTCCTTGGTCAGGACCAGGGCCTCGACCTCGTCACCGACGGAGACAACGTCTCCGGGGTCGACATCGTGCTTGATGGAAAGCTCGCGGGAAGGGATAACACCCTCGGTCTTGTAGCCGATGTCGAGCAGAACTTCATCGCGATCGACCTTGACGACGGTGCCTTCGACCAAGTCTCCGTCGTTGAAGTACTTGATGGTTTCGTCGATGGCGGCGAGGAAGTCCTCAGCGGTACCAATGTCGTTCACAGCGACCTGTGGGGTACCTGGCTTCTCGGTGGTGGTGATGGTCATGTAGTAGGGGCTCCGTTGTGGATTGATGATCGGATCAGGCACACCGTCGATGCGGAACAAGGACGGCGGTACTGAATGCTTATAGTTGTATCCAGCCGACGTGCTGACTGCTGGAGGGCGCGCGTGAGTCGCACTTTGCAAGTCTAGTCGCATTTGACAACAAGGGTCAAAGCGCTTTAAAAGTGCGTGATGCAGTACGGAGTCTCCGGCCCCGCGAACATGTCACCCAGCATCTGCAAACTCTCCCCGCCCCTGGATTGGATCTCTCCGGCGGCGGCGAGCGTCCGGGCACTGACTCCGCCCAGATACAAGGATCCCAGAGCATTCACGGTGAGTTCGACGTCGGCAGTTTCCTGATTGCCTGTTCTCTCCACCGTGGCTTCACCATCCCTGACCCGGATCCGGTAAGTACCGTCCACCCAACCCAGCGGATCCGTGAGCTTCATAGTGAGGCTGCCGTCCGTCTTGTAACTCCGCGCCTCCAAGGCTTTCACCGGGTCGAGCACCCGCAACCACAGGACGTCTTCGTCACCGGTAACCGTGTAACCGCGGCGGTCGGACATCGCCCACGGCAGCGGGTCCTCCATGGCGGCGAGCGGGAAATTGATCCGTTCAACCAGGTCGATGGAGCCAAGATACTGCCACAGCGCCAGGTAGGCATCATCGGTCCCCGCCACGAGATCGATAACCTTCATAGTGAATGGCTTGGTGTCCCAGCCGGCGAACTTATAGGAGACATAGCCGTCCACCTCGCCGCTGTCGTCGTAATGCAGCGCCGTACGCACCGACTTGTCCGGCTCCGGCTTCTGCTCACTCCATTGTCCCGAGATGCGGTGCCGGTACGCGTCCTGCCGTCCCATGGAACCGGTGGTCCGCCGGTGGAACCGGTCGAACACCTGAGGTGCAATGTTGAGCAGCACCTCTGGATCGGCCACCTCGACCATTCCGCTGACCGGTGCAGCAATGCCAAACCTCTCCCGGGTGTCGATCTCGACGCTGCGGGTGAAAGTGGCGGCACCGAATCCGAACCGGCCATAGATCGTCGCTTCGGACGCGGTCAGCGCCGCCATTGCCAGTCCCGCGGACTTCGCTGCCGACAGATCCTCTGTGATCATCCGGCGCAGCAGGCCACGACGGCGGTGGGTGGGCCGCACTGTGACCGCCGTGACGAGATGGGTTGGCAATAGCCTTCCGGCGCCAACGTTCATCGTGTTGACCATGGTGGCGTACGTTGCCACCGGCATGTCTGCATCCCAGGCAGTGCCCGGCGGGTTCGACACGTACGCCCCGGTCAAGACCCTGTCATCAGCGCGGTAGGACTCAACGATTTTCGCCAGGGATTCATTATCCGGCGTACCGTCGTGGAAACCGAAGGACACGGCTTGGAACCACTTTGCCGTCCTCGTATCCGGAACATCGCCGTCCAGTGCCGGCGCAAAGGGCTCGGTGTTGTAATTGCTGTGGCTGTTCTCCTGGAACATCATCAGTGGCCTGCCTCATGCCAGGAGGTACCGGCTCCAACCTGCACATCCAAGGGCACCGACAGCGTCGCCGCCGCCGCCATTTCCTCAATGACAAGCTGTTCCACAACTTTCCTTTCACCGGGTGCCACTTCGAGCAGGAGTTCGTCATGGACCTGCAGCAACATCCGCGAACGCAGTCCTCCGGAGGCCAAGGCACGGTCGACGCCGAGCATTGCTTTCTTGATGATGTCCGCTGCCGAGCCTTGGATCGGGGCGTTCAGTGCCGCCCGTTCGGCCATTTCCCGCAGCTGCCGGTTGTCGCTGGAAAGATCCGGAAGATAGCGGCGGCGTCCCTCGATGGTGCAGGTATAACCGTCCACCCTTGCCTGGTCAACCACACCGCGCAGGTAGTCCCGCACGGCCCCGAACCGTTCAAAGTAGTCGTTCATCAGCGTCCGCGCCTCATCCACCGGCACGCCGAGCTGCTTGGAAAGGCCGAAGGAGCTCAACCCGTACACCAGTCCGTAGGACATGGCCTTGACCTTTGAACGCATTTCCGAAGTGACGTCAGCCGGGTCGACATTGAAAATCCGCGCACCAACGAAACGGTGCAGATCCTCGCCTGCTTTGAAGGCCTGGATGAGCGCCTCATCACCGGAAAGGTGCGCCATAATCCGCATCTCAATCTGTGAATAATCTGCGGTCAATATGGTCTCGTATGGAGTTCCGGCAGATGTTCCCACCATGAACACTTCGCGGATCCGCCGGCCGGCTTCACTGCGGATCGGAATGTTTTGCAGATTCGGGTTAGTGGAAGAAAGCCTCCCGGTGGCTGCGACAGTCTGCAGGTAGGTTGTGTGTACCCGCCCGTCGTGGTCGACGGCCTTTTTGAGGCCCTCAACGGTCTGGCGCAGCTTCGTCGCATCCCGGTAAGCCAGCAGTTCGTGCAGGAACGGGTGTCCGCTCTTGATGATGAGATCGTTCAGAGCATCCGCGTCCGTGGAGTAGCCGGTCTTGATTTTCTTCGTCTTGGGCAATCCGAGCTCGTCGAACAGCACCGTCTGCAGCTGCTTCGGGGATCCCAGATTAATCTCCTTGCCGATGATCTCGAATGCAGCTGACTGCGCTGCATCGATCGTCGCCGTGAAGTCGCTGAGGAGGGTATCGAGACGCTCTACCGATACGGCGATTCCCGTCAGTTCCATGTCCGCCAATACCCGGGCCAGCGGCAGCTCCAGACCGGACAACAGTTCGCCACCGCCGCGGGCGACGAGCTGCGCACTGAGGTACTCGCTCAGACGGTGGATAACCGCAGCCTTCAGAACAGCATCCCTGGACGTCGAATCCCCATTGTCCAGGTCCAGCTGAAGCTGGGCATCGGTGCCCGCCGCCGGACCACTCAGCGAAACCCGTAGATGATACTGGCTCAGGTCCGCCAGCTCATAGTTTCGCCGGTCGGGCTGGACCAGATAGCCGGAGAGCACCGTATCGTCGACGATTCCCGCCAGTCTGAGTCCGCGCTGGGCCAGAGCTTTATAGAGAACCTTGAAGTCGTGGACGATCTTAGGTGCGTCCAAGTCGGCAAGCCACTGGGCCAGCTCCTGCTCGGCAGCCGCGTCGAGCCCTTCAAGGGCGATATAAGCGGCTGTTTCAGACGAAACAAGACCCAGCCCGACGACGTCGTTCCCGCCGTTTGCGATGGTTTGGAGCACCGGAGAGATCGCCGTGTTGTGCAGTTTCGTCGAGTCGAACCATTCGTTGAGCTGCCCGGCGCTGCTCAGCACGGTAAATTCCGGCGCCAGCTGCTCTTCTTCGTTTGCGGCTGCTTCTTCCTCCCCATACAAGTCGAACAACCGCTTGCGCAGGACGTCGAACTGCAACGCATCGAACAGGTCCTCCACCGCTTCGCGGTCAGGGTGCGACGCCGTCAATTTCTCCAGCGCGACCGGCAGTTCCAGATCTCCCAGCAACCGGTTCAGGCGCCTGTTCCGTTTCACCTCATCGACATGCTCACGGAGTGCTTCTCCGACCTTGCCTTTGATGGAGTCGAGGTTTTCCCAGATACCGTCCAGACCGCCGTAGAGCTTGATCCATTTGGCAGCCGTCTTCGGTCCCACTCCCGGAACGCCGGGAAGGTTGTCGGCTGTCTCCCCCACCAGCGCGGCAAGATCTGAATAGAGCGCCGGGGGAACCAAATATTTCTCTTCAATTGCCGCAGCGTCCATCCGGGGCAGGTCGGTGACGCCCTTGCGGGGGTAGAGGACGGTGACGTTGTCATTGACCAGTTGGAATGCGTCCCGGTCTCCGGTAACGACCATAACGTCGTAATCCGCAGCCGTGCCCTGTTCGGCCAGTGTGGCGATGATGTCATCCGCTTCGTAGCCGTCCAGCGAGATCGTTGGAATCCGCAGCGCTTCCATCACCTTGATGATCAGGTCGATCTGGCCAAAAAACTCCTGCGGCGTCTTGTTCCGGCCGGCCTTGTACTCCGTATACTCCACCGTCCGGAATGTCGGTGTATCGAGGTCGAACGCAACAGCAAGATGGGTCGGCCTCTCGTCCCTGATGAGGTTGATCAGCATCGAGGTAAAGCCGAACACTGCATTGGTGTGCTGGCCGGTCGAAGTGGAAAAGTTTTCCGCCGGGAGGGCATAAAACGCCCGGAACGCCATGGAATGGCCGTCGATAACGATTAGTCGGTTGCGTTCCGCGGTTGCCGTGCCGGTGCCGGAAGAGGATGAGCCGGTCTTTTGGGCCGGAGGCCCGGCGGGTTTGGTAGTTTCAGTCACAGGTGCCAGCCTAGTTCTCATGACCGACAATTTCACCCGGCACCAGGCTGCTCCGGCCGTCACCAACAGCTTCGAGCAGGAACTGATCGACGCCGGTGTGCCGGAAGACATGCACGAGTGGCTCAGCCCACACGGAGTCGGCGCCCTCGTGGTCAGGATGGGCATCAAGTTTGTGGAAATTTCCGCCGGGCGGACTGTCGGAACCATGCCCGTCGAAGGCAACACACAGGTAGCAGGAATCCTGCACGGCGGCGCTCATATGGTTCTCGCCGAGACCCTGGGATCCTTCGCGGCGGGAGTTCACGCCGGACGGGATAGGCAGGCGCTGGGGATCGAGATCGGTGCCACCCATCACCGCGCAGTTTCCTCCGGCACTGTTACCGGCACGGCGACGGCCATTCATCTGGGCCGGATACTGACCACGCATGAAATTGTGATGACCGACGACGACGGACGCCGCCTCTCGACTGCCAGGATCACCAACCTTCTCCGGGACAAGCGGTAAGGGATCCGACCGATGCTGACCGCGGAGCGCATCCTCATCTACGGCGTCACAGGTTCGGGCAAATCAACCTTGTGCCGGGACCTGGGCGAGAGGACCGGCTTGCCCTGGCACTGGGTGGACAATCTGACTTGGGAACCCGGATGGGTGCAGGTACCGCTGGAGATCCAGCGCAGTCGTATCGTCAGTATCTGTGCCGGCAGGCGCTGGATTCTCGATTCTGCGTACTCCAGCTGGGTGGATATTCCGTTGGAGTCGGTCCAGCTGATCATTTGCCTCGATTATCCCCGCTGGCTCTCGTTTGGACGCCTGCTGGTCCGGACATTTGTGCGCAACCGGGATAAGAAAGAAATCTGCAATGGCAACGTCGAATCGTTCCGCAATACGTTCTCGCGCGATTCGATACTGCTCTGGCACTTCAAATCCTTCGGCCGTAAACGCGCCCGCATGCGTGCAATGGCAGCTGACGCAGCTTTGCCAAATGCCGGACTTCCGGCAGTACTGCTCTTTAAATCACCGCGCGAAACGGCCACCTGGTTGAAATCCTTTCCCGACAGTGATGAAAGCTGAATCGTTAGAATATTTTCGATTCCGCTACTGGTGCTTACCCCTCCGGCATGGTCCAATTACTTCAGCCGAGAAGCAGCCGCGTCGCGATGTGCTCCGGCGGACGCCGCTCAAGGGGGACTTGAGGGCATTCTCAGGGAAAGACACCCGTCTCATGACAACTCGTAATCCCTCGACGGCATCGCCGGCGACCAGTCCATAAGACTTTCAGTACCGGCGGCGCGTGATCAGGACATCCACCCTGGTCTGCAGCTCCCGTGGGCTGAACGGTTTCACCACGTAGTCGTCGGCACCGGCAGCGAAGCCAGCCTCAATGTCACGCTCCTGGTTCTTGGCCGTCAGCAACAGGACAGGGGTACGGATGGCGGGTTCCGAACCGCGCAACGACCTCACGACGTCGATACCGGACATCCCGGGCATCATCACATCCAACACGATGGCGTCGAAATGCTGTCCGGCGGCGAGCTCCAAGGCTTCAGCACCGTCGTCGGCCGTCAGAATCTCATGTCCGGCACTGGAAAGTTTCAGCGCGACGAGATCCCGGATGTCGGAATCATCATCGACCACAAGAATTTTCGCATTGCTCACAGACGATCATCCGCGTCCGGATCGCGGGAAATGAGACCAATCATACTTTGATGGTATCGAATCTGGTTCCCATCCAGTTTGGTGCCCGAAGTGGGACTTGAACCCACACACCTTTCGGTACTGCATTTTGAGTGCAGCGCGTCTGCCAATTCCGCCATTCGGGCCGGCCCGGATCCTTCAGCGTCAGTTCGCTGCGTCACCGAGTGCGCGAAACTACTGTACATGCCGATAGGCTGTTTCTGTGAACCGGAGACCATACCGGGTTCACAAATCCAAATATTTTCCGCATCCGAGGAGCCCCTAGTGTCTGAGCAATCCGAGTCCACCCCCGCACGACGAGTGATTGTGGCTGAGGACGAGACTTTGATCCGTCTGGACATTGTCGAGATCCTCCGCGGCGAGGGCTATGACGTCGTTGCCGAAGCAGACAATGGTGAACGGGCCGTGGAGTTGGCCAAAGAGCACCGCCCGGATCTGGTCCTGATGGATGTGAAGATGCCGGTGATGGACGGCATTACCGCCGCAGAGCAGATCGTTAAGGCAAGGATCGCCCCGGTCGTGCTGCTCACCGCTTTCAGCCAGAAGGAACTGGTCGAGCGTGCCCGCGACGCCGGAGCCATGGCGTACGTCGTTAAACCGTTTACGCCGTCGGACCTCGTCCCGGCGATCGAAATCGCGCTGTCACGCCATGAGGAGATCAAGGCGCTCGAGTCCGAGGTGTCGGACCTTCAGGAGCAGTTTGCCACCCGCAAGCTCGTTGAACGGGCCAAGAGCCTGCTGACCACAAAAATGGGCCTGACGGAACCGGAGGCGTTCCGCTGGATCCAGAAGACCTCGATGGACCGCCGGCTCAGCATGCGTGAGGTCGCCGAAACAATCATCAACCAGGTGAATTAACCGCAAAGGTGGCCTGCGGAACTGTCCGCAGGCCACCTTTGCAGGAATTCGTTGAAGCGGGAGTTTACTTCCGCTTCTTTTCGTCCTGCGGCCAGGGTCCGACCTTTTCCTTGACGCTCTGGCGCTCGGAACCCTCGGGCAACATGCCGGCGTCGGTCACGTCACCAACTTTGTGGACCTTCAGCGAGTTGGTCGAACCCGCCTGTCCTGGAGGTGAACCGGCCGCAATAACCACCAGATCGTCGCGCTGGACCAGTCCCTGGGTGAAGAGCGTCTTGTCGACCTGTGCGGTCATGGCATCGGTGTGGGTGACGAAGTCAACCAGCAGCGGCTGGATTCCCCAGGTCAGCGCCAGCTGGCAGCGAACGGCCTCCACCGGGGTGAACGCGAATACCGGCTTGAGCGGGCGCAGGCGGGACAGCCGCCGTGCCGAGTCACCGGACTGGGTGAACGTGCAGATGTACTTGGCATCCAACTGGTTGGCGATTTCGACCGATGCGCGGGTGATGGCGCCACCGCGGGTTTTCGGGGAACTGCCCAGCGGAGGAATACGTTCCAGTCCGTCCGCTTCGGTTGCCTCGATGATCCGGGCCATCGTCTGCACGGTTTCGATGGGGTACTCCCCCACGCTTGTTTCACCCGAAAGCATGACGGCATCCGCGCCGTCGAGAACGGCGTTGGCGCAGTCCGAAGCTTCTGCACGGGTCGGACGGGGGCTGTCGATCATGGATTCGAGGACCTGCGTGGCCACGATGACCGGCTTGGCCCACCGGCGTGCCATTTCAATGGCACGTTTCTGGACCAACGGCACTTCCTCCAGCGGAAGCTCGACGCCGAGGTCCCCACGGGCGACCATGATGGCGTCAAAGGAGTCAATGATTTCCTCGAGGTGGTCCACTGCCTGCGGCTTCTCGATTTTGGCGATCACCGGCGTCCGGCGGCCTTCCTCGTCCATGATCTCGTGGACTCGCTTGATATCGACGGCGTCGCGGACAAACGACAGTGCGACAAGATCCACGCCACGGCGGATCGCCCAACGCAGGTCGTCTTCGTCCTTCTCGCTCAGCGCCGGTACGTTGACCGCGACACCGGGAAGGTTGATTCCCTTGTTGTTGGATACTGTCCCGGCCACCTCGACTTCGGTGATCACCCGGGGGCCCTCAATGGCGACCGCGCGGAGGGCGACCTTGCCGTCGTCGATCAGGATCGGGTCCCCGGCCTGGACGTCTTCCGGCAGGCCCTTGAAGGTCGTCGAGCAGATCTCGGCGGTTCCTTCGATATCTTCGGTCGTGATGATGAACCTGTCCCCGACCGCCAGAGCGTGCGGGCCGTTCGCGAACCGGCCGAGACGGATCTTGGGTCCCTGCAGGTCGGCCATAATGCCGACGGCCTTGCCGAGGTGGTCGGCTGCCTTGCGGACATTCTCATAGGTCCCGTCGTGGACCGAATGGTCGCCGTGGCTCATGTTCATGCGGGCAACGTCCACCCCCGCTTCGAGCACCGCCAGCGTGTTTTCATAACTGGCAATAGCCGGACCGAATGTAGCAACAATTTTTGCGCGTCTCATATACCTAGCCTAGTAGTCATCTGTTGATTGGTTGGCGACGGCCGTCTCTACAGCGCTGAGATGGATTGATCCGTCGGTGAAACCGGTGCAGGCAGCCGGGTGCTGCCCATCAAGTACTTGTCCACAGCGGCCGCGCATGCACGGCCCTCCGCAATAGCCCAGACAATCAGGGATTGCCCCCTGCCCGCGTCGCCGGCGGCGAAAACGCCGTCGGTGGTTGTCATGTAATAGCCGTCACGTTCTACATTGCCACGTTCGTCGAAAGCAGCATCCACCTGAGCGGCGAGTCCTTCGGATTCCGGACCTGTGAAGCCAAGGGACAGGAACACCAGATCCGCGGGAATCTCGCGTTCCGTGCCTGGTTTCGGGACGCGGCGGCCATCAACGAACTCGGTCTCGGCAACCTTGATGGCCTTGAGCACGCCGTCTCCGCCCAGGAACTCCACGGTCGAGGCGAGATACGTCCGTTCTCCGCCTTCTTCGTGGGCGGAGGCGACCTCGAACAGCGTCGGGGATGTCGGCCAGGGCTGATGCGGTGCACGCTCCGGCGGAGGCTGCTTGCCGATGGCGAGCGTCGTAACCGAGGCCGCCTGCTGCCGGTGCGCGGTGCCCAGGCAGTCGGCTCCGGTATCGCCGCCACCCAGAATCACGACGTGCTTGTCCTTGGCGTGGATCTGGTCCGGCACTTCTTCACCGGCCACCACGCGGTTCGACTGGATAAGGTAGTCCATGGCGAAATGCACGCCGTTCAGGTCCCTCCCGGGGATTGGCAAATCGCGGGGCACGGTGGCTCCGGTGGCAATAACGACGGCGTCATAGCGGCGCCGCAGCTCGCTCCAGGTGATGTCCGTGCCAATGTCGACGCCGGCACGGAAACGGGTGCCTTCCTCCCGCATTTGCCGGAGCCGGCGGTCGATGTGTTCCTTCTCCATCTTGAAGTCCGGAATTCCGTACCGTAGCAGTCCGCCAATGCGGTCATCCCGCTCGTAAACGGCCACCGTGTGCCCTACCCGGGTGAGTTGCTGTGCGGCGGCAAGGCCGGCCGGCCCGGACCCGACGACGGCGACCGTCTGGCCCGTCAACCGCGGCGGCTCGTGGGTATCCACCCAACCGTTCTCAAACGCGTCGTCAATGATCGAGACCTCCACCTGCTTGATGGTGACAGCAGGCTGGTTGATCCCCAGCACGCAGGAAGACTCACAAGGCGCGGGGCACAGCCGGCCGGTGAATTCAGGAAAATTGTTCGTGGCGTGCAGACGTTCAATCGCTTCTTCGCCTTTGCCCCGGCGGACCAGGTCATTCCACTCAGGAATGAGATTGCCCAGCGGACAACCCTGATGGCAGAACGGAATACCGCAGTCCATGCAGCGGCCGGCCTGGCGCCGCAGGGTTCCGCTCTCCTGTGGTTCGTGGACTTCTTTCCAGTCCATGATCCGCACGGGAACGGGCCGGCGTGGCTGCGTTTCGCGCTCGGTAACTTTCATGAAACCCCGTGGATCAGCCACCGGTCACCTCCAGAATCCGGTTCCACACTTCGTCGCCGTCGGGGTCCAGGCCCTCTTCGATGGCCTCCGCGCGGGTCTGCAGAACAGCGGCAAAATTGCGTGGCAGTATCTTGGTGATCCTGCCGATAGTTGATTCAAAGTCCGAAAGCAGACGGCGGCCCAGAGTGGATCCTGTCTCTTCGACATGTTCGACCAGCAGCTGGTGCACGATGTCCGCGTCTTCTGCGTCAGGTTCGAGCAGCAGCAGCTCGCCGGCGTCGAAGCTTTGCTTGTTCAGGCGTGTGGGTTCAAGGTCCAGCACGAATGCCGTGCCGCCGGACATGCCGGCCCCGAAGTTGCGTCCAGTCCGGCCCAGAATCAATGCCTGCCCGCCGGTCATGTACTCGCAACCGTGGTCGCCGATACCTTCAGCCACCGCCGTCGCACCGGAGTTGCGGACCAGGAAGCGTTCACCGACTTGTCCACGCAGGAAAATCTCCCCGCTCGTCGCGCCGTAGCCGATCACGTTGCCCGCGATCACGTTCCGGTCTGCGGGGAAGGGATTGCGCCGGTCCGGCTGGACGGTGATGCGGCCACCGGACAGTCCCTTGCCCACATAGTCGTTGGAGTCGCCGAACAGCCGCAGCGTGATGCCGGCCGGCAGGAACGCACCGAGTGATTGGCCCGCCTGCCCGGTAAGCGTGACATCGATAGTTCCAGGTGCCAGCTCCGAGATGCCGAAGCGCTTGGTCACTTGGTGTCCGAGCATGGTTCCCACCGACCGGTCGGTATTGAGTATGTCGAGGGAAATTTTCACCGGTGCCCGGTCGGTCAACGCCTCGGCGCTGAGCGCGATCAGCTGCTGGTCAAAGTGCTTATCCAGATTGTGATCCTGCGGCACCAAATTCCGGCGCGGGGCATCGTCGTCGAACTCCATTCCATGCAGAATTGGATCAAGGTCGAGTCCGTCGGCCTTCCAATGGTCCATCGCCTCCTTGGTGTCGAGGCATTCGACGCGGCCGATGGCCTCTTCCAGGCTCCGGAATCCCAGTTCGGCGAGGATCTCCCGGACCTCCTCGGCCAGGAACTCGAAGAAGTTGATCACGAATTCCGGCTTGCCGCTGAACCGTTTCCGCAGCAGCGGGTTTTGCGTGGCGACGCCCACCGGGCAGGTGTCGAGGTGGCAGACGCGCATCATGATGCAGCCCGAAACCACCAGGGGTGCGGTGGCAAAGCCGAATTCTTCGCCGCCCAGCAGGGCTGCGATCACCACGTCGCGGCCGGTTTTCAGCTGCCCGTCGACCTGGACGACGACCCGGTCGCGCAGGCCATTGAGCATCAGCGTCTGCTGCGTTTCGGCCAGGCCCAACTCCCATGGGGCACCGGCGTGTTTCAGCGAATTCAGCGGGCTGGCGCCGGTTCCGCCGTCGTGCCCGGACACCAGTACGACGTCGGCCTTTGCCTTGGTCACGCCGGCTGCCACGGTGCCGATCCCCACTTCGGACACCAGCTTCACATGGACCCGGGCCGACGGGTTGGACCGCTTGAGATCGTAGATCAGCTGCGCCAGGTCCTCGATGGAGTAAATGTCGTGGTGCGGCGGTGGTGAAATCAGGGCCACACCGGGGGTGGAATGACGGGTTGTTGCCACCCACGGGTACATCTTCGCAGCTCCCAGCTGGCCGCCCTCGCCTGGCTTGGCCCCCTGCGCCATCTTGATCTGGAGATCATCGGCGTTGGTCAGGTACAGGCTGGTCACACCGAACCGTCCGGAGGCGACCTGTTTGATGGCCGACCGGCGCTCCGGATCCAGCAGCCGGTCCACGTCCTCGCCGCCTTCACCCGTATTGGACTTGGCGCCGAGCCGGTTCATGGCGATCGCCAAGGTTTCGTGGGCTTCCTGGGAGATTGATCCGTAGCTCATAGCACCGGTGGAGAAGCGCTTGACGATCTCCGACACCGGCTCGACTTCCTCCAACGGCACCGGTTGGCGGTCGCCCGCATTGAACTTCAGCAGGCCGCGCAGTGTCATCAGTTCCTTGGACTGGTCATCGACGCCCCGGGTGTAGGCCTTGAAGATGTCGTACCGGCGCTCACGGGTGGCGTGCTGGAGGCGGAACACCGTTTCCGGATTGAACAGGTGCGGCGGTCCTTCACGGCGCCACTGGTACTCGCCGCCGTTTTCGAGTGCCCGGTGTGCTTGTTCGACGCCGTCGTCCGGGTAGGCCGTGGCATGGCGGGCAGCCGCTTCGGCGGCAATTACCTCCAGACCCACTCCACCGAGCTGTGAAACGGTGCCGGCGAAGAATTCATCCACCACCTCCTGGGACAGGCCCAGCGCCTCGAAGGTCTGCGCACCGCAGTAGGAAGCGACGGTGGAGATGCCCATCTTGGACATGATTTTCTGCACGCCCTTGCCAAGTCCCTTGATCAGGTTTTCGACAGCCTGGGACTCGCTAACGCCTTCGACTTCGCCATTGCGGACCAGTTCCTCGCAACTTTCCATTGCCAGGTAAGGGTTGACCGCGGATGCCCCGTAACCGATCAGGGCCGCCACATGGTGAACCTCGCGGACATCACCGGCCTCGACCACGAGAGAAGTCTTGGTCCGGTTGGCGCTGCGCAGCAGATGATGATGCACCGCGGACAGCAGCAATAGGGACGGAATGGGTGCCCACTGTGCGTTGGATTCGCGGTCGGAGATCACGACGTGCTGCACACCGCGGTTCATGGCCGCGGAGACCGTCTCGCAGATTTCCGCCAACCGGGCGCGCAGCGAAGCCGCACCGCCTTGAGGGCGGTAGAGGCCACGGACGCGCATCGCCGCCCTGCCGCCGCCGCTGGTTTCAAGGTTTGCGATTTTGGCGAGTTCGTCGTTATTGATCACGGGAAACGTCAGTTCCACCTGTTTGGCGTGCACCTGTCCCTGGCTGAGCAGGTTTCCGTCCGGCCCGATCGCCGTGTGCATCGATGTGACGAGTTCCTCGCGAATGGAATCCAACGGCGGATTGGTGACCTGGGCAAAAGACTGCACGAAGTAGTCGAAAAGCAGCCGTGGGCGCTTGGACAGCACCGCCACCGGGGTGTCGGAGCCCATCGCCCCCAACGGCTCCGCGCCCGTCTTCGCCATCGGTCCGAGCAGGATCCGCAGTTCCTCCTGGGTATAGCCAAACGTCCGCTGCCGGCGGTTAATCGAGGCGGCGGTGTGCACCACGTGTTCGCGCTCGGGCAGGTCCGCGAGGCTGACCATATTTTCCTTCACCCACTGTGCCCAGGGGTTTGCGGCGGCGACCTCGGTTTTGACTTCCTGGTCATCGATGATGCGTCCGGCTTCGGTATCGACGAGGAACATCTTGCCGGGGGAAACCCTGCCCTTCTTAACCACCCGCGCGGGATCCACATTGAGGACTCCGACCTCCGAGGCGAAAATGACCAGGCCATCCTCTGTAACCCAGTAACGCCCGGGCCTCAGCCCATTGCGGTCCAGGGTGGCGCCGACCAGCTTTCCGTCCGTAAAGGAAACCGCGGCAGGGCCGTCCCACGGCTCCATCAGCATCGAGTGGTACTGATAAAACGCCCGCCGTGCCGGATCCATGGTGGCGTGGTTTTCCCACGCCTCCGGAATCATCATCATGATGGCGTGCGTGATCGGCCGGCCGGAGAGCGTCAACAGCTCGGCCACCTCGTCGAAGGATGCCGAATCGGAGGCGCCGGGCGTACAGACGGGGTACAGCTCTTCGGGAATGTCTCCCAGCAGCGGACTCGCCAGCTGGGACTGGCGGGCGCGCATCCAGTTCCGGTTGCCCTTGACGGTATTGATCTCGCCGTTGTGGGCAATAGTGCGGAACGGCTGGGCCAGCGGCCACGACGGGAAGGTGTTGGTCGAGAAGCGCGAATGGACGATCCCGAGCTTGGTCTTGAACCGCGGGTCCGAAAGGTCCGGATAGAACGGCTCCAGCTGGGCCGTGGTCAGCATCCCCTTGTAGACGATCGTCTTGGACGACAGCGACGGGAAGTAGACGCCGTACTTGTTCTGTGCACGTTTGCGGACCCGGAATGCCTTTGCATCCAGATTGCCCGCTGCTGCACCCGGCGCGGGGGCGAGGAAGACCTGGACGAAGTTCGGCATACAGGCGCGGGCCATGGCGCCTACGAGGTCGGCGACGACCGGCACCTGGCGCCAGCCGAGCACAACCAAATCCTCTTCCATGGCCAGGGTTTCGATTCCCTCCTTGGCCGTTTCACCTTCGGTGCGCTCAGTTGGGAGGAAGGCGGTGCCGACGGCGTACCGGCCGGCGGGCGGGAGCTCGAAACCTGCCACCGCGCGGAAGAACTCATCCGGAACCTGGGTCAACAGCCCGGCGCCGTCACCGGTTCCCTCATCTGCTCCCACCGCGCCGCGGTGTTCCAGATTCCGCAATGCGGTCAGGGCGGCATCAACAATGTCGTGGCCCGGTTCTCCGCGGAGCGTGGCAATGACGGCAAGGCCGCAGGCGTCTTTTTCGTTTTCAGGTGAGTAGAGGCCGGCGGATTCGGGAATGGCCGCGAATCGCTCGAACGGTGATGGCGCGGCCGCGGAAATGGGTGCGGCCGCCGGATTGCCTGCGGCCGCCGGATTGGCGTTGAACGGTACAGAAGTCATGACTGGTGTCCTTCCCCCTTCAGATGGAGCTGGTGGAGGGGACAACTTTGGCCCCACACACGTCTGTTAGATACAGACATGCGTGATTTGTACTGGAAATACTATGGCAAACCGGCCCTGATCGTTCCGGAAACCGGGCAACATTTTAGTTACGCTTCCGCGACGGGAGGATCAATCCCGGGCCGCTGCGCGGAGGGCCTTGCCATGTACCCACATCAACGTGGTCGAGTCCTGCCAGATGGTAGTGGCGGACCTATGAATTCCGCTCGTTAGGGTGATCGAGCGTTGAAGTGTCTTGTACGTCACTTCGGGTATCAGAGACTCTAGCACGTCCCTCGCGTTCGGCGCTGCCTTCATCATCGGCCTGCCCGTGTTGCTCTGCCGGTTCCGACGTGTCCGCTCCAGCCTCGTCCGAATCTTGGACGTCTGCGCCTGCATTCTCCGCGCCGGCATCAGTGTCCTCCGTTTCCGGCTTAGGCTCACGTCCGGGCAGGTACACGGAATCTGGCACACCGCTGCCCTTCATGCGCCGTCCGAGCACTATGAAGACGACCACGGCCACCACGAAGACAATGATGCTTGTCCACACGTTGAGCCGGACGCCGAAGATGAGTTCGGCGTCGTCAATCCGCATTGCTTCAATCCACACCCGGCCGAGGGTGTAATAAGCGGCGTACAGCCAGAACAGGCGCCCGAGGCGGAACTTGAAACGCCGGTCGAGCACGAGCAGGAGCGCCACGCCAGCCAGATTCCACAGCGATTCGTAGAGAAACGTGGGATGGAACAGCGTATCGGCGGGCAACCCGGCCGGGAAGTCCGGGTTGTCGGCGTCGATCTCAAGTCCCCATGGCAGTGTGGTGGGTCCGCCGTAGAGCTCCTGATTGAACCAGTTGCCCCACCTGCCGATGGCCTGCGCCAGCAGCAGGCCGGGCGCTGCGGCGTCCATGAAGGCCGTCAGTTTTACCCCGGATCTGCGGCAGCCTATCCACGCACCTACAACGCCCAGTACGACGGCGCCCCAGATACCCAGCCCGCCGAGCCAGATCTGCGGAATCAGCCATAGGTTGCCGTCCTCGCCGAAATACGCGTCGGGTGAGGAGAACACGTGGTACAGCCGCCCGCCGATAATGCCAAACGGAACGGCCCAGATCGCGATATCCCAGATGGCGTCTTCGGGCCCACCGCGGCGCTTCCACCGCACGGATGTCAGCCAGAGGGCGGCAGCTATACCGGCCAGGATGCACAATGCGTAGGCATGTATGGTCAACGGCCCAATGTTAAAGCCGCTCCAGTCGGGACTGGGGATGCTCATGGGCAGTTGGGTGACCGCGTCAACGGCAGTTCGCATTAGTCAGCTTCCTGTGGTGAAGGTATCGCGATTGCTGGAAAGGAGGTGGCGATCCGGCTTACGAGGTGCTTGTCCAGCTTGAATTATGCCAGTCCCGCACTTAGTTCTTTGGCAAGCTGCCCGACGGCGCTGACCCCGCCGTCGCGCAGGGCCGCCACCAAGGCGGTTCCCACGATGACGCCGTCGGCGTAGGCTGCGATTTCACGGACATGTTCGGCGGTGGAAACACCTAGACCGACACAGACCCGTTTTGCGCCTGCTGCATGGGTGTCGTCAACGACCTTGTGTGCGGCGCTGCTGACCTTGCTCCGTGCGCCGGTCACTCCCATGATGGAAACCGCGTAGACAAAGCCGCGGCTGGCCTCGACCGTGCGGTGCAGCCGCTCCGGCGAGGAGGACGGCGCAACCAGGAAGATCCGGTCCAGGCCGTACTTGTCCGAGACCTCCATCCATTCGGCGGCTTCGTCGGGGATAAGGTCTGGCGTGATCAGTCCCGCTCCCCCGGCTTCGGCCAGCCGGCGGCCGAATTCGTCCACTCCGAGGCGCATTACCGGGTTCCAGTAGGTCATGACGACGACCGGAACATCCGTCCGTGCGGTAATTCCTGCGACGACGTCGAAGAGCTGGCTTACCCTGAAGCCGTTGGCGAGTGCCTCGACAGTGGCATCCTGGATAACCGGGCCGTCCATCACCGGATCCGAATACGGAACGCCGATCTCGATCAGGTCCACGCCGTTGTCGGCGAGGGCTACGGCCGCATCAATTGACCTGGGGACATCCGGGTAACCTGCGGGCAGGTATCCAATCAGGGCCGACCGGCCGGCGTTACGTGCGCGGTCAATGGCCGCCGCAGACTTGCTGGTCTGCCCGCTGTCGACGGCGCCGCTCATTTGTCTTCCCCTTCGGTCACGGTTTCGGAATCCACTTTTTCAGTATCCAGAAGGTCAAACCATTCCGCGGCCGTGGCGACGTCCTTATCGCCCCTTCCGGAAAGGTTGACGATGATGACGGCTTCATTAACGGGACGTCCGGCGCCGGTGTGGCCGGCCTGGTCCCAGCGCCGGGCAACTTTCAGTGCACCCGCGAGGGCGTGTGCCGACTCGATCGCCGGGATAATCCCTTCCGTACGGCACAGCAACTGGAAGGAATCCATCGCTTCGGCGTCGGTAATGGGTTCATACGTGACTCTGCCGATGTCGGCGAGGTAGGAATGTTCCGGACCCACCCCGGGGTAATCCAATCCGGCGGAGATGGAGTGCGATTCCACCGTCTGGCCGTCTTCATCCTGCATCAGGTAGGAGCGGGCACCGTGCAGGACGCCGGGGCGGCCCAAGGTGATACTGGCAGCGTGGCGTCCGGTTTCCACGCCGTCGCCGCCCGCCTCGAACCCGAAGATTTCCACGTCCTTGTCATCGAGGAAGGCGTGGAATATCCCGATGGCGTTCGAGCCGCCGCCGATACAGGCACAGACAGCGTCGGGGAGGGCACCGGTCTGTTCCAGAATCTGTCCGCGTGCTTCGTCTCCGATGACCTCGTGGAAGAACCGGACCATGGCGGGAAACGGATGCGCGCCGGCAACGGTGCCGAGCAGGTAATGGGTGTGGTCCACGTTGGCCACCCAGTCCCGCAGCGCCTCGTTAATGGCATCTTTCAGGGTCTGCGAGCCATGCGCGACCGGAATGACTTTAGCTCCCAGCAGTTCCATCCGGGCCACGTTCAGCGCCTGGCGGCGGGTGTCTTCAGCCCCCATGTAGACGACGCATTCCATTCCCATCAGGGCGGCCGCCGTCGCGCTGGCCACGCCATGCTGACCGGCACCGGTCTCGGCAATCAGCCGGGACTTGCCCATCCGCTTGGCCAGCAGAGCCTGCCCCAGCACGTTATTGATCTTGTGGGACCCGGTATGGTTCAGGTCCTCCCGCTTGAGGAAGATCCGGGTGCCGTAGGCGTGTTCGCTGAATCGCTTCGCCTCGGTCAGCAGGGACGGCCGTCCGGAGTAATTGCGGTTCAACTCGGCGATCTCGGAGACAAAGTCCGGGTCGGCCCGCGCTTTCTCGAAGGTGTCTTCCAGCTCGTCGAGGGCGGCAATCAGTGATTCAGGCATCCAACGCCCGCCGTAAGCGCCGAAATACGGACCGGTGGCTCCCCGCAGCGACTCCCTGCCTTCAAGGAACGCTTCCGCCCCTTCAGCACCGGCGCCTTGGGTCTGGTTGTCGTCGCTCCCGGCCGTCCTGTCACCGGCCGCGGCAACTTTCCTGGTCGGTTCTGGATCGGTGGCGGTCTCCGCCGTCCGCTGCGGTGGTTGCGGTTTGTCAGTCATTGATGCACCTTCTAAGTTTCGAAAGGCGGGCACTGCACCGCTGCGGCGGATGCACCCGACGGGCTTCTTGCGGCGGCGTTGCTATCGGTTGGCGATAACTGCGGCGCCCGCGCGGCTGAATGTCTCGATGGCCTCTTGGGGATTGTTGTTCCGGACCAATGCCTCGCCGACCAGGATCGCGTTGGCTCCAAGCGATGCGAAATGTTCGACGTCGGCCACATCCCGTACCCCCGATTCGGCAATGATCAACGAACCGGCGGGGATGGTTTCGACCAAGGAGGCAAAGACCGACCGGTCGATGTCGAGGGTTTTCAGGTTGCGGACATTGACGCCGATAATACGGGCGTTGGCGGCAACGGCACGTTCAACTTCCTCAACCGTGTGGGCCTCAACCAGCACGTTCATGCCGAGTTCATGGCTCAGTCCCATCAGTTCAGTCAGTTGCGCGTCGGACAAGGCCGCGACGATCAACAGGATCAAGTCCGCCCCATGGGCGCGGGCTTCCAGCACCTGATAGGCATCGACGGTGAAGTCCTTACGCAACAGCGGCACCTGCACACTGGACCGGACAGCATCCAGGTCCTGCAGCGAACCGCCGAACCGGCGCTGTTCGGTGAGCACACTGATGACCGCCGCTCCGCCGTCTGCGTAGCTGCGCGCCAGCACAGACGGATCCGCGATGTGGGCCAAATCGCCCTTGGAGGGGCTCTTGCGCTTAACTTCCGCAATTACCCGAAGCTGTGTCCGGGGTGCGTCGTTGCCGCCGAGGGCTGCAAAAGCGTCCAGTGCGGGAGCCGTCGCGGCGGCCATGTCCCGCAGATGCAACGTACTGACAGTTGATTTACGGTCCTGCAGGTCCTCTTTGACCCCAACAATGATGTCGTCGAGAACGCTCACGCTCAGTGTCCGTTGTTCTTGAGTTTATGACCGCCGACGCCGAAGCCGACCTTGCGCATGATCAAGCCAACGAGCAGTCCGATACCCATGACGACGACGCCGATCCAGAACCACAGCGCACTTGCGAGGGCAAAGGCCACACAGGAAATAGCCGATCCGAACAGGACAATGGCCACCAGCGTCCAGGCGGCTGGACTGTTGCCGTGACCGACGGGTTCCGCGTGGCGCTCCGCCTCGGCGGCGGCGCGGGCTTCAGCTGATTCAGAAGTGTTGACGGTGGCGTTGGCGCCCATGGTGAATCTCCCTAACGTATTTGTGCCTTCGTCCATTCTGCCATTACTTGCAGCAGTTGACTGCCCTGTTACCGGTGCTGCTGGGTTTATGAGGTTTATCCCGTGGGGTCCTTGCCGCGGCTTAGCTGGTCCCAACTCTCAATCTCGTCTGCGGGCTCTTCGTCCGCTTCGTCGGCGCTGGCGGGCTCCCCCGGCCGCGCCGGGTCTGCGGTGGTGGAACCGCCCGCACCTGCGGCCGGACCTCGTGCAGATGCGCCTGCTGCTGTCCCGCTTGTCCCGGCGGTGGACGAGGCGTCCGTGTCAAAGCGCTTGGTGCGCCCCCAATACCGTCCGGCCAGCACGATGACGACGGCGCTGACGGCCAGCAGCCCGCCTCCGGCGACCGCAATGGCAGGGAAAACGGTGACGGATGTTTGGGCCGAGCTGCCGATAATGCCGATCGCGTCGGCGACCTGCCCCTCGGACGAGGCCCTCGGATTCGCCATCACGCTGAGTGCCGAGGCGATAATTCCGGCCGCGGCTGCGAGGATGATCACCGCGATAGCCAGACGCGCAATCCGCCCGGCGATCGTTGAGGCCAGTGCTCCGGCCAGGGCGACCAGGGCAAGCGCCGTCACGGCCGTGGCCGCCTCGCTGCCGGCGATGGTGAGATCCGGCGTCGGCACGGCTTGTTCAGGCAAATCCACCCTCAGCCACGTCTGCGTTGTCGAGGCAAAGACGATGGCCGCGCTGATTATCGTCAGCAGGACAACGCGGCCCTTGCGGCTCCAGGCCGGGGCGTTGGCGGCGCTCATCGTTGTTGCTCCCGTCCGCCCGCGTCGTCCAAGGGCGTGCCGGCGTCGTTCCTCTGCACCGGCTCCAGCCGTTCCGACAACCATGCAGCGCGCAAGGGAGCCGCGGCCTTGTTGACCGATTCCGTTGCCTCGTCCGCCAACACGGAATCTGCGACGATGCCTCCGCCGGCCTGCACGTAGGCCCGGCCTTCGCGCAGCAGGAGCGAGCGGATGGCGATGGCCATATCCATATCGCCGGCGAAATCAAGGTAGCCCACAACGCCGCCATAGACCCCGCGCCGGTGGGGTTCGAGCTCGTCGATCAGCTGCAGGGCACGTGGTTTGGGCGCGCCGGAAAGCGTTCCGGCGGGGAACGTCGCCGCGAGGACGTCGTAGGCGGTTGCCGTGGAGGAGAGCTTTCCGACGACGGTCGACACCAGATGCATGATGTGGCTGAAGCGTTCAATCTCCATGAACTGGCTGACGTCGACGGAGCCCGGTTTGCAGACACGCGAGATATCGTTGCGGGCGAGGTCGACCAGCATCAGATGCTCGGCCCGTTCCTTTTCGTCGGCCAACAGGTCCTCAGCCAGTTCCCGGTCCGCCTCGATAGTCTTCCCGCGCGGACGTGAGCCGGCAATGGGATGCGTAATGACCTCTTCCCCGGTGACGGTGACCAATGCTTCGGGGGACGATCCGACCACGGAGTACCGGCGGCCGTCCGCGTCCTGCAGGGAGAAGATGTACATATACGGACTGGGATTGGTCTGCCGCAGCACGCGGTAAACGTCCAGCGGCGAGGAACGGCATTCGAGTTCGAACCGCCTGGAGATCACAACCTGGAAGACATCGCCGTCGACGATGGCTTCCTTGCCGCGCTCAATCGCCGCAAGGTAGCGCTCCTCCTGCCACCGCTCCTGCACCAACGGCATCAGCTCACTGCTGTCCTGTGGACCGGGAGCCATCACGGACACCGGTTCGCCATCGCCGGTGGTCATCCTGTCCAACATGGAGTTCAACCGGCCAGCGGCGTCGTGCCAGGCTTCGTCGACGCGCTGGGAGGTGTCGTCATAGTTGATGGCATTGGCGATCAGCAGGACCGACCCATCTGTATTGTCGTGAACGGCCATATCCGTGACCAGGCACATGGCCATCTCCGGAAGGTTCAGATCGTCCTCCGGCGGGCTCGTCAGCCGTTCCCAGTGCCGGACGACCTCCCAGCCGAGGAAACCGACCAGGCCGGAGGTAAAGGGGGGCAGTCCAGCAAACCGTTCTGTCTGCAAGGCTTCGATGGTGTCGCGGACCGCGTCCACGGGATTGCCCTCGAGCGGTACCCCCACCGGAGGTTCCCCGAGCCAATGCGCCTGGCCGTCTTTGGTGGTCAGGGTGGCGCGTGAGTCAGCGCCAATGAAGGAATAGCGGGACCAGACGCCGCTGCTGGCCGCAGACTCCATCAGGAATGTTCCGGGCTGGCCCTGTGCGAGCTTCCGGTACAAACCGATCGGGGTATGGGCATCAGCGAGGACCTTCATGGTGACAGGGATGACTCTGTGCTCGCTGGCCAGCTCCCGGAATTCCTCCAGGGTCGGGCTAATCACTCCCAGATCGTGCATTTAGTCAGTTCCTTCGATAGGTCCGACGGCGGCGCTGATGTCCCGTCCGTCGAAACATGTCCGTGTGCCGGTGTGGCAGGCGGCACCGACCTGGTCGACGCGGATCAACAGGGCGTCGCCGTCGCAATCGATTGCAGCGGATTTCACCCATTGAACATGGCCGGAGGTGTCGCCTTTGCGCCAGTACTCCTGCCGGGAGCGGGAGAAAAAAGTCACTCTGCCGCTGGTGAGCGTGCGGCGCAGGGCTTCCTCATCCATCCATCCAAGCATCAATACGTCGCCGGTATCGAATTGTTGAATGATTGCTGCCACCAGTCCGGAAGCGTCTTTTTTCAGTTCAAAAGCCAGCCGGCCGTCCGCACCTATCAGTGGGTGCTTGGAGGCAGGGGGCAGTGGGGAGTCAGACATCCCCTCGATTCTAGTGCCAGCAGTCTGATGTTCCATTTTCAGCGGCCCGAAATCACATACACGGCCCGCGCTGAGCCCATCCGGAGCCAGGATGTGGTTCATTTCGGGCAATTGGCGCGATTGCATGCTAGTTTCAGCAGTGATGCACTTCGTTGAACCGTCCCGGGAAGTCCTGGCCGAAACACTGCTGGCGGCCGGACCGGGTTCGGCCACGCTCTGTGAGGGATGGCAGACAAAGCATCTGGCGGCGCATCTGTATCTTCGTGAACACCGTGCCGCCGTCGCATTGGGCCTGGTCGCAAAGCCGCTGTCGAAAGTCACTGACAAGGCCACCCGGAAGCTGGCTGAGGCGTCCAGCGCCCGTGCCGAATATACGAAGCTGGTGGAGAAGTTCCGTGCCGGCCCTTCCGCCCTGTCCCCGATGAAGCTGCCGGTCGTGGACAAGAACGTGAACCTGATCGAGTATTTCGTCCACACCGAAGACGTCCGGCGGGCAACGCAGCGCTGGGCTCCGCGGGCGCTGGACGAGGAATATTCGTCGGCGTTATGGGACGAACTCGTCAAGCGGGCAGCCATTCTCTACCGCGGAGTGGACCTGGGAATCGTCCTGGTGCGTCCTTCCGGTCCACGACACGTGGCCAAGCGGGCGCCCGTATCGGTGGCCATTGTGGGTGAACCCGGCGAACTGCTGATGCACGCCCACGGGCGGACCAAGCACGCGTTGGTCACCTTCGAAGGCGAACCGGACGCGGTGGCGCTGCTGGACAGCGCAGAAATCGGTAACTAGCGGACCGGGTACCCTGCCTCGGCAATTGCCTTTTTCACTTGCGCGAGGGCGCTGACCGGTCCGAAATGGAAGATCGATGCCGCCAGCACGGCGTCCGCTCCGGCCTGCACCGCCGGGGGAAAATGTGCCGGCTCCCCCGCCCCGCCCGAAGCGATCAATGGAACCTTGACCGCTGCCCGCACAGCGCGGATCATCTCCAGGTCGAATCCGTCCTTGGTTCCATCGGCATCGATCGAATTCAGGAGTATTTCGCCGACGCCGCGTTCTGCGGCTTCGTGTGCCCAGGCAACCGCGTCTATCCCGGTGCCCCTGCGCCCGCCGTGCGTGGTGACCTCGAAGCCTGACGGCGTCAGTCCCGGCGCCCGGCGGGCGTCCAGCGAGAGGACCAGCACCTGCGCGCCGAAGTGCGAGGTGATTTCGTCGATCACCCCGGGACGATTGACGGCCGCCGTGTTGATGGATGCCTTGTCCGCACCGCACCGGAGCAGCCGGTCAACCTCGGCCACACCGCGCACACCCCCGCCAACGGTCAGGGGGATGAAGACCTCTTCGGCGGTACGGGCCACCATGTCGAAGGTCGTTTCCCTGTCGCTGGAGGAGGCTGTGACGTCCAGGAAAGTCAGCTCGTCGGCGCCTGCCGAATCGTAACGGTGCGCCAGCTCCACCGGATCGCCCGCATCCCGCAGTCCGGCGAAATTGATGCCTTTGACCACCCGTCCGGCATCAACGTCCAGGCAGGGAATGACTCTAATGGCTACGCTCACGACGCTGCCCTCCTAGATACGGCAGGCGTGGATGCTGCTGACCAGGATCGCGCGCGCCCCGAGCTCATACAGGTCATCCATGATCTTGTTCGTGTCCTGCCGGCGCACCATCGAACGCACCGCAACCCATTGGCGGTCGCGCAGCGGGGACACAGTCGGCGATTCCAGGCCGGGGGTCATGTTGCAGGCGGCATCGGCGAGGTCAACATGCACGTCGTAGTCCATCATCACGTATTGCTGGGCCACCAGCACGCCCTGGATCCGGCGCTGCAGCACGTCCAGGCCGGCCGGTTGCTCCGAGTCGGTACGTCCGATCAGCACGGCCTCGGAATACAGAATGGGATCACCGAATGTCTCCAGCCCGGATGCACGCAAAGTGGTCCCCGTGGAGACAACGTCGGCCACGGCATCCGCCACGCCGAGCCGGACGGCCGACTCGACCGCTCCATCCAAGCGGACGACGGAAGCGTCAATGTTGCGGTCGGCGAGGTACCGGCGGAGCAATCCGTCGTAACTGGTGGCGATGCGGCGGCCGTTCAGCTGGGACAGGTCGCTGAATTCGCCTACCGGACCGGCAAACCGGAAGGTCGAGCCGGCGAAGCCCAGGTTCATCAGCTCCACGGCATCCACCTCTGCATCGAGCAGGAGGTCACGGCCGGTGATCCCGACGTCGAGGGTTCCGCCGCCGACGTACACGGCGATATCCCGGGGGCGGAGGAAAAAGAATTCGATGTCGCTTTCCGGGTCCACGAGCACAAGCTCGCGGGTGTCCCGGCGTTGGCGGTAGCCCGCTTCGGACAGCAGGGCGGAGGCGGCTTCGGACAGGGATCCCTTGTTGGGAACAGCTACTCGCAGCATGGTGAAATCTTTCTTCTCGATGGTCCGTCGGAGTCGTCGGCAACGGGAACGGATCGCCTGGCGCGTCCGCTCCCTACAGATGCTTGTAGACGTCCTCGAGGGTGAGACCTTTGGAAATCATCATGACCTGCACGTGGTACAGCAGTTGGGAAATTTCCTCCGCCGCGGCTTCGTCTGACTCGTATTCGGCGGCCATCCAGACCTCGGCAGCCTCCTCGACGACCTTCTTCCCGATGCCGTGCACCCCTGAATCGAGTTCAGCGACGGTGCGCGAACCGTCGGGACGGCTTCCGGCTTTTTCGCTGAGTTCGGCGAAGAGCGTCTCGAAGTTTTTCACATCCTCCAGCGTACCGGGTGTGTCCGCCCGGGGCTGATTCGCGCTACCCGTTATGACATTTCCCACGGTGCCAGTGTCAACGCGGCCGAAAGTGCCGCCGTCGTTGCTTCATGTCCCTTGTCTTCCTTGGAACCGGGCAGACCGGCCCTGTCAATGCCCTGCTGTTCATCGTCGCAGGTCAGCACTCCGAAACCGACCGGTGTCCCGGTCCGGACGGTGACGTCGGTCAGTCCATCTGTGGCGGCCTGGCAAACGTACTCGAAATGCGGTGTTCCCCCGCGGATAACGACGCCGAGGGCGACGACGGCATCGAAGTGCGGAGCCAGCCGCGCGGCTGCGACCGAAAGTTCGAAACTCCCCGGCACCCGCAGCACAGTAGGCTCACTGACTCCCGCTTCTTCCGCGGCACGCCGGGCACCGTCCAGCAGTCCGTCCATGATGGTGGTGTGCCAGCTGGCGGCAACAATGGCCAGCTTCAGCCGGGATGCGCCGCCGTCGTTCTTCAGGTCAATGGCCGGGGCCCCGTGGCCGCTCATAGTGCTCCCTTGGTTGTTTCCGCGCCGGTATCGGGGCGGTTTGGCAGATCGATGTGGAAGTCCGCCTCGGCGGCGGCTTCGAGTTCGGCGCTGAGATCTTCGTCCAGTTCTGTCAACAGCGACAGTTTGTGGTTCATCCGGTCCCGTTTGGTCAGCAGATACCGTTCATTCTGGATCCGGGCCGGCACCTGTGTCGGCACCATCTCCTGAACCGCGATTCCATACTCCAGCAGCCGGGACAGCTTGTCCGGATTATTGCTGAGTAGACGGATATTTGAGTGACCAAGTTCGGCCAGGATATGCGCAGCGGCCTGATAGTTCCGGGCATCAACCGGCAGTCCAAGTTGCTCGTTGGCCTCGACGGTGTCCGCACCCGCCTCCTGCAGCGCGTAGGCCCGAAGCTTGTTGGCCAGGCCAATGCCGCGGCCCTCATGGCCGCGCAGGTAAATCAGTGTTCCGCCGTGTTCCTGGATCAGCTTCAGTGCCATGTCCAGTTGCTCACCGCAGTCGCAGCGGTACGATCCCATCACGTCTCCGGTGAGGCATTCCGAGTGCAGCCGGACCAGGGGAGCGTCATCGCTGTTGCCATCGGCCGAGACACTCAAATGTTCGATCCCGGTGCCGTTGTCCGTCCAGGCACGGGCACGGAAGCTACCAAACGCCGTCGGCAGTTCCACTTCCGGTCCACCGCTGACAGGGGGAAGCGCCGCCTCCGGATCCACAGTCCTGGATTCAGTCATGATTATTCCTTTCCCCTGCGGCAACCGGTGTTCCAAAACGGCCGCTTTCGGACCGGCGCCGGAAAGCAGCGAGGTCCTCGATCGAAATCAACAGGCAGTTCTGCTCCCGTGCGAACCGGCGCAGACCTTCCAGCCGCATCATCTCACCATCATCGTGCACAACTTCCGCAATCACACCAACCGGCTGGCATCCCGCCAGACGGCACAGATCAACCGCCGCTTCGGTGTGTCCGGGACGTGTAAGCACACCGCCTTCAACCGCACGAAGGGGGAAAATATGCCCGGGCCGGTGCAGGTCTGCAGCCGTCGACGATGCCGAGGCGAGCACGGCCGCGGTGCGGGCACGGTCGCCGGCGCTGATTCCGGTGGTCACTCCAGCAGCCGCATCGCAGGAAACCGTGTAGGCGGTGCCCTTGGCGTCCTGGTTCACCTCAACCATGGCCGGCAGCTGCAGCAGTTCCGCCCGCTCTCCGGTCATGGGTACGCAGACGACGCCGGAGCTGTGGCGGATGGTCCAGCCCATCAATTCCCGGGTTGCGAACTGCGCCGCGAAAATGATGTCGCCCTCGTTCTCGCGGTTCTCATTATCGACCACCAACACCGGCCTGCCGGCGGCAATGGCGGCGATGGCATCCTCGATGGAGTCGAGACCGGGCCTGTTGCGGGCTTCTGTGACGTTCATGATTGCTGCCTTCCGCCGTCGAAGGCCAGCAACCGTTCGGTGTACTTGGCCAGGACGTCAACTTCGATATTGACCGGTGATCCTTCTTCCTTGGCTCCGAGTCCTGTCTCGGACAAGGTGGTTGGAATGAGCCCGACTTCGAACCATGGAGTTTCGTCGGCCGCATCGCTGACGGCGGTAACTGTCAGTGAAACTCCATCGACGGCAATGGAACCCTTTTCCGCGATGTACCTGGCGAGATCCTGAGGGACTGCGAATCGCAGGCGTTCCCACTGTGCCTGACGTTCCCGTTCAATCAGTGTCCCGACACCATCAACGTGCCCTTGGACGACATGGCCATCAAGCCGCTCTCCGGCCTGTACGCAGCGCTCGAGGTTTACGCTGTCTCCCGGCTTCAAACCACCCGTCGTGGAGCGCTTGAGAGTCTCCCCCATCACGTCCACGTGCAGCATTCCTGCTTCGACGCCCGTTGCAGTGAGGCAGACTCCATTGACCGCGATGGAGCCGCCAATACTGAGGTCCTTACTGCTCTGCGGAGCCTGCAGCACCAGCACGGCGCTGTCCGCTGCCGCATCAACATTGACCTCAACGACCCTGCCCTGCTCTGCGATAATTCCGGTAAACATGTGTTCTCTCTCTATCCGATCTACTGCTTTGCCGGTTCCAGCTGCAGCCGCAAATCCCGGCCCAGTGGTACCGCACATCCACGCCCGACAGGGTCCAAGTCCCAATGCTGCGCCTGGCTTAATGAGTTGATTCCGAGATCCTCGAGGGCAGGAATTCCCCGCCCGAGAAACATCGGAGCAAGGTAAATAATGATTTCGTCGACCAATCCCTCCGCGAGAAATGCGCTGGAGACCTTGGATCCACCCTCGATCATCAGGTGGCGGACGCCGCGCGCGTGAAGTTCCGCGCCAACGTGGCGCGGATCATGGCTGTCATAGTGGACGAATCCGCCACCGCCTTCATTGCGGACCGCCGCCCCGGCCGGAACATCGCGGTGCCCCATCACCACGCGCAGCGGCTGGGATGCGGCCGGCGCGCCGTCCTCGTCTCTGGCGGTCAGTCTAGGGTCGTCCGCGAGTACCGTTCCGGTGCCAACCAGGATGGCGTCAGCCCGTGACCTCAACTGATGGCTGTCGCGGCGTGACTCGGGACCGGATATCCACTGGCTGGTGCCATCCGATGCGGCGATCTGCCCATCCAGGGTTTGCGCCATCCGCAGGGTAGTAAAGGGTCTGGCTTTGGCAACGGCGTCGAGCCACCTCCGGTTCAGCCTGGCGGCTTCATCCTCCAGCAGGCCGGACTCAACTTCGATTCCGGCGTTCCGCAGGGTCTCCGATCCGCCCGCTGCAGTGTGGCTGATGTCATGAACGGCATAGATAATCCGGGAGATTCGGGCCTCGATTATGGCGTCCGTGCACGGCAAAGTCCGTCCGGTATGATTACACGGCTCAAGCGTGACGACCATCGTCGCACCTTCGATTTTGCTGCCGCGATTCCCGGCGTCGGCAATGGCGTCCCGTTCAGCATGAGGAGTGCCTGCACCCCGGTGGTATCCAGTCCCGAGCACGGTGCCTGTGGAGTCCAGAATGACTGCTCCAACGAGCGGATTTGCGCCCCGGACTCCGCGGGAAGCGAGCTCCAGGGCAGCCGCCATAGCCTGGCGTTCCGGGTCGCTGAAACTCCGGCTCTGGTATGTTTCCACGCCTTTGAGTTTCATGCCCTGGTCCGTCCGGAGGACATGACCTCATCGGGCCGCCGTCGACACTGCGACATCTGGCGTTCCTTCCCCTCGTCCGCTTCGGCGGCTCCGGGGTTGCGACAGCTGTTGCGGCGCTGCAGCGCGGAAGCCCCGACAGGGACCTGCGCGTTGCGGGCAACGCTGTACGTGCTTCTCCCATCCAGACTTTAACTGTCGGTACCGGAATTTCACCAGTTCAGCCGCTCTCTGTCCTCCGCCACTTCCCGGTGGGAAAGCTGGCATCGAACATCAAACGGGTCGCGGACTATAACCGCCGGTTCGGACTTACACCGACCCCGGAGCACGTGTACGGATTCGATTATTCCATATCGGAGCCGTTGTGCGCCCGTTGGGCCGCTTGGCGGAGGTGTTCGACGGCGGTATTCGGATCTTCGGCGCCATAAACTGCCGAACCAGCCACGAAAATGTTCGCGCCCGCCTCCGCCGCTCTGCCGATGGTTTCCGCGTTGATCCCGCCATCCACTTGGATAGCAACGTCGACTCCGGCACCATCCACAGCAGCCCTGGCCTTCCGGATTTTGGGCAACATGATGTCCAGGAACTCCTGACCACCGAAGCCGGGCTCGACAGTCATAAGGAGTAACAGATCCAATTCGGCAAGCATATCCAGGCACGACTCGACCGGAGTCGCCGGCCGCAACGCCATCCCTGCCTTGCTCCCCCGCGCCCGCAACTCCCTGGCCAGCTTCACTGGAGCGGCGGAGGCCTCAAGGTGGAAGGTCACCGATTCCAGCCCCGCCTCGGCGAAGGACGGAGCCCACCGGTCCACTTCTGAAATCATCAAATGCGCATCCAGCGGGCGTGAGGAAACCTGCTGGATCCTCTCCACCACCGGAAGGCCTATGGTCAGGTTGGGAACAAAGTGGTTGTCCATCACGTCAACGTGCACAGCGTCCGCCGCGCTGACCCGCGCCAGCTCCGCCTCGAGGTTGACGAAATCAGCGGAAAGAATACTTGGATTGATGCAACAGGTGCGCATACTGCCCTCTCTAGGCGGTCTTGCCGGCTTCTTGGCTAGGTTTTCCGGATCAGCGCCAGGAACATGGCATCGGTCTGGTGAATGTGCGGCCACAATTGTGCGGTCATACCGGCTCCCGCATTGAGCCCTCCCGACAGGCTTGCCTTGTCCAGCGTCCCGCCCGCATCAATGAGTTCGGCGTCGTCCCGTTTGTTCAGAACGTCGGTGACGACGGCGGTGGTTTCAGCGGGGTGCGGCGAACAGGTCGCATAGGCGACAATTCCGCCCGGGCGGGCGGCGTCGAGGGCTGCCTGCAGAAGGCCCCGCTGGAGCGGACCCAGATCCGCCAGGTCCGAGGGCTTACGGCGCCACCGCGCTTCCGGCCGGCGGCGCAGCGCCCCCAGCCCCGTGCATGGGGCATCCACCAGGACTCGGTCGAAGTGTTCCGGAAATTCCTCGCCAATGCTCCTGCCGTCCTCCACGCGGACGTCCCAGATGCCGGCAGGAATCGGCGACAAGGCCTGGCGGACGAGTTTTGCCCGGTGCGGTGCGGGTTCATTTGCAAGCAGCGTCGCATCCCGCTGGGCCGCCAGGGACGCCAGCAGGGCCGCTTTGCCACCCGGTCCGGCACATAGATCCAGCCACTTTTCGCCAGCCTTGCCGGAGCCGTCATCGGCCCCGCCGGACACCTCGCCGGCCGCTTTGGGACCATCGCCGTTCTCCGCTTTGTGCCCATCTGCCCGCCGAGCACCGGCCGGCGCTGTTGAGGCGACGGTCAGCGCTCTGGCAACAAGCTGGGACCCGGCGTCCTGGACGCGGGTGGTGCCTTCGCGCACGCTGGACAGGCGTCCAACATCTCCCTCGGAGTACAAAGCCGAGCCCTCGACGAGCGCGCCGGGGCGCCCGCCCGCCTCCAGTGCCTCGGCAAGATCCCCGATACCGGGCAGCGCAACAAGATTCACCACGGGCGCTGCATTGTTGGCGGCGAGGAGCTGCTCAATCTCCGCTGCATCACGTCCGTGCACCACCAAAGACTGCCGCAACGCACGTACCACCCATTCAGGATGGCTGTGCCGCAGGGCCGATGACTTGGTCGGATCCGTTACTGCCGATGTGATTTGATCCAGCCAGGCGGGAAGGTCTTTAGCAGTAACCCGCCTTAACACGGCATTAATGAGGGTGGCCGGTCCGGCACCTATGACGGCCCTGGCCAGGCCGACAGTTTGGTCGAGGGCGGCATGTGGAGGCACCCGCATGGCCAGAAGCTGATGTGCGCCGATCCGCAAGGCGTCAAGGATGGCGGGGTCCAGCTTCGCCAGCGGCCTGTCAACGCATTCGGCGAGGATGGCGTCATAGGTGCCCTGCCCGCGAAGCGCGCCATAGGCGAGTTCGGTGGCAAACCCGGCTCCGCGCTTGTCCAGACGGTTCTCCCGGATCCGGGCGGGGAGAACAAGATTTGCATACGCGTCCTCCTCCGCAACGGCGCGAAGAACCTCGAATGCCGCAAGCCGTGCGGGATCGGCCTTCCTCGTCCGTTGCGACGGCGCTGATTGCGTATGGCTTGAGGCCGCCGGCCTGTTCCGCTCTCTGCCCTTGGCATTCCGCCGTTGCGGCTTTCCACTCTGGGCGCCATGTCGACGGGGGCTTCGCTCTTCATCCCGCGGGCTCATACAAACATCACGTCTTCCTGGTGGTCCATTCCCCGCATCCAGTCGGCGGCGGCCATGGATTTCCTGCCTGCCGGCTGCACAATATGCAACCGGACATTATGCGAGCCCGTACCGGCCACAACGCTTTTCTTGTCGGCCGTCAAACGGATCCGGCCGGGGCCGAGACTGTCGACACTGTGCTCAAGCGCGACCGGCCCCAATTTGAACCGTTGGCCGTCGAGGGTCGTCCAAGCCCCTGGTTCGGGTGATACACCCCTGATTCTCCGGTCGACAGCCAATGCAGGCTGGCTCCAGTCGATCCGTGCATCCTCAATCGTGAGTTTCGGCGCCATGGAGACTTCTCCCGATTGTGGAACGGGCGCCGCATCTCCAGCCTCCAGGGCGGCAAGTGTCTGTTGCAGGAGCACAGCTCCACTGTGGGACAACCGTTCCAGCAGGATTCCCGATGTATAGCCGGGTCGTATCTCCTCGGTCAGCCTGCCGAAAACAGGGCCCGTGTCCAGCCCGGTTTCCAACCGGAATGTCGAAGCCCCAGTGATTTCGTCTCCATGGATAATGGCATGCTGCACGGGCGCGGCGCCGCGCCAGGCCGGCAGGAGTGAAAAATGCAGGTTAACCCAGCCGTGCGCTGGGATCGTTAGCGCAGCCGCTGGAATCAGTGCCCCATAGGCGACGATTGCTGCTGCGTCCGCGTCAAAGGACGCCAGCTTTTCTGTAATGTCCGCATCGATCCTGGAGGCGTGGATTACCTCGATATCAAGTTCGGCGGCACGCTGGGCGACAGCGGAAGGTGTCAGGACCCGGCGACGCCCGACCGGAGCATCCGGACGCGTCAGGACCGCCATGACTTCGTGTCCGGCGGCAAGAACTGCGTCCAGAGACGGGACGGCCACGGCGGGCGTGCCCGCAAAGATGAGCCTCATGAATTCACCCGGAAACTGCTTCCGACATTCCGTTCCCGTTGCTGGCGCGTGGAAGCTGACAGGCCTTCATAACCGCGGTCGCGGATGGAACGCATAGCGGCCCTGCGCTCGTCGCCGATGAGCCGGTTAATGTAGAGAATCCCATTCAGGTGATCCGTCTCATGTTGAAGGGCACGTGCCAGCACGCCTGTGCCTTCAATCGTTACCGGCTCTCCGTCCTGGTTTTGCCCGGTGACCCGCGCCCATTCCTTGCGCGGTGTGGGAAACCCCAGTCCCGGAACCGACAAACATCCCTCGGAACCTTCCTGGTCCTGGTCTCCAACCTCAAGCACAGGATTCACAACATGGCCGCTTTCTCCACCCGCAGAGTATGTAAAGATGCGCAGATTCACCCCAACTTGTGGAGCCGCCAAGCCAGCACCATCGACGTCGTGCATGGTCTCTTCCATGTCGGCTATGAGCTTCCGGAGTCCGGCTCCGAAATCCGTCACCGGCTCGGATTGGGTCCGGAGCACCGGGTCTCCAATGAGGCGAATGCTCAGGATTGCCATCGGACTTTTCTCGCTTTCCGCGCTGGGGCAGGCAGATAAAGGGCGGCTGGCACTGCGGCCAGCATAACCAAGTTTAGTGACAGCCCGTTACGAGGCAGTACCACTGGAAGCCGGGACCGCATCAGCGTCGGGCCTTCGTGAAGGTGGCGGGCCGATCGGCAACAGAGCACGTCCGGCCTCGGCGCTGTGGGCTGAAGTTTCCCATACCCGGCGCAGGGAACAGAACTTATACCAGTGATACTTCAGCACCTCTGGGTTGGCCCGCATGGGACGGACTTCGGTTTCGCCAACGGCGACGCCCAGCAGCAGTGGGTTTTCTCCATATTGCCACGGCTCCCACTGCCCCTGGGTGGCATCGACCAGTGATTCTTCGGCTTTCATTCCAGCGACCAGCTGCATCACCACCTTGTCATCCATTGACTTGACCAGGCCGTCGCGGTCGGTGCCTTTGGTCTTGTAATCAATGAGGCAGACGCGGCCTCCCACGCGGGCGACCAGGTCGAGCGTTCCGGCATAGCCAACACTGTGGTTCCACACGGTAATTTCCGCGGCAATCGGTTCAACCTGATAGTGCTCCCACCATTCATCGAACCTGGCCGCGAACTTTTCCTCGCCGTTCCGGGCAAGCTCATCACGGGCTTCGGCCATCCGGTGGTCACGTCCCATTGCCCGAAGGGCCACCTGCTCGCAGTAGGTGTGCACCCTGTCGCCTCTTAGGGCGGCCGAATCCCGGAACAGCTCCGAGGCCTGGCAAGCATCCCGCAGCAGCGTGCGCATCTCGGCCGGGTTGCCCAAAGCACCCGGCAACCGGGCATCATTGGCAAGACTGGTGGCTGCCATGTGCCCGAACCAACCGTCGAGACCATGCGGCTGCTGGGAAATCACAGTCGTAATGGACGGCACCGAGACAGGGTCCGTCAAAGAGCGGCGGTACATCCGGCCATATTGTGCTGTGCTCTCGGCCAATGCTGGTTCAGTCATGATTCCAGTTTGGCACCGCGCACCGACATTTTTTAATTGGCTCGTTAACCCGTCCGCCTTGCACTCTACGTCCTGCGTTGTCACGCTTCCCTAGCTGCCAATACGCGCCGACTTCAACATCCGGGCACACTTTTCGCCGATCATCATCGTTGTGATGTTTGGATTCACCGTGGTCAGCTCAGGCATTACGGAAGCATCAGCCACACGCAGCCCGCTGACCCCCTTGACCCGAAGCTCGGGATCCAGCGGCGAGGCGTCGTTGTCGGGGGCACCCATCCGAACTGTGCCGGCGGGGTGATAAACGGTGTTGTGTGTCTTGCTGATGTACTCCTGGATCTGCTCGTCCGTCTGCACATCCTGGCCCGGGTACAGCTCCTCCCCCGCCCATTCGGACATGCCGGGCTGCGAGACGATTTTCCGCGCGAGTTTGATACCGGCGACCATCACCCGCATGTCGTGGGGATCGGTGAAATACTTCGGATCCACGAGCGGCTTGTCGCGGTAATCCATGGTGCGCAGCCGGACGGTGCCGCGGGAGCGTGCATGAGTCACATTGGGTGTGAGGCAGAAGCCATTTTCGGTGCTCGGATACCCCCAGCGCACGGTATGCATGTCGAACGGCACCGAACCGTAGTGGAACATCAGATCCGGGCGGTCCAGTCCCTCCTCTGTGGTGGTGAAGATGCCGATTTCCCACCACTGCGTCGACTCGGTGACCATCGGCTGTTTAGCTTCCCACTGGATTACGCCCTCAGGATGGTCCTGCAGATGGGAACCGACGCCGGGTGAATCCACCCGCACCTGGATGCCCACCTCTTGCAAATGTTCCGCCGGACCGATACCGGACAGCATCAGGAGCTTGGGGGAATCGATCGCGCCTGCCGAGACAATGACTTCCTGGCGTGCCGACACGGTGGTCGTGTGGAACATATCCGCATCTTCGACGTCGACGCCGGTGCACCTGTTGTCGTCGTCGAAATTCAGCTTTTTAGCACGGTTGCCGGTCAGCAGCGTTAGGTTGGGCCGGTCCAGCACAGGATGCAGGTAGGAGACGGACGACGACGAGCGCACCCCATCTTCGCGCACATTGATCTGGAAGAAGTTCGCTCCATTGGTGACTGTAACGCCGTCGTTGAACTGGACGCGTGGAATTCCGGTGCTCCCGCAGGCATCCAGCAGGGCAACACCGCACGGATCTGCATCGGGAATCTGCCTGATCCGGACCGGTCCTTCATGGCCGTGGTGTTCGCCATCCTGGTCATTGTTTTCCAGCTGTTGGAACAACGGATAGGTAGCTTCCGATCCCCAGCCCGCAGCTCCCATCTTTTCCCAATCGTCCAGGTCTTCCCGGGGCGCCCAGAAGGCGATACAGGAGTTGTGTGACGAGCAGCCGCCCAGGACCTTTGCCCGCGCATGCCGCATGAAGGAGTTGCCATTCTCCTGCGGCTCAATGGGGTAATCCCAGTCATAGCCCGATTCAAGCAACTCCATCCACCGGGTAACGCGCAGAATCACGTCGTCGCCGAGGTCGGAGGGACCCGCCTCAACCAATGCGACTTCAACATCGGGGTCCTCACTCAACCGTGCCGCCACGGCAGCGCCGGCCGATCCACCCCCGATAACCACGTAGTCAAATTCCGTTCCGCTCATCAGACATCCACTCCTTATCGTGGTCCATTGCCGTCATACCTGTTGCCCGGCCGCCGACCGGAGCTGGTGCTATTTTTCTGGAAACCATCCCGTGACGGCGGGGCGAAGATTGTGATAAATATGCTTCGCTTCCTGGTACTCGCCCAGGCCCATCTGCCCAAGTTCACGGCCGAAACCGGAGTGGCCGAAACCGCCCCATTCGGCCTGCGGCAGATACGGGTGGTAGTCGTTGATCCAGATGGTGCCGTGGCGCAGCCGCTGGGCGACACGCTGGCTCTTGCCTGCGTCCTGGGTCCACACGGCTCCGGCGAGCCCGTAGTCGGTATCGTTGGCCGTTTCGACGGCCTCATCCTCGGTGCGGAAGGTCTCCACGGTGACAACCGGCCCAAATCCTTCATCAACGACGACGGACATGCCGCGCCGCACATTATCGAGCACCGTGGGCAGGTAATAGTAGCCGTTCTTGAGCTCTCCCTCTCCCCATGCACCACCGCACCGGAGCTCCGCACCTTCGGCGACCCCCTTGCGGACATACTCGGTGACTTTGTCCCGGTGTTCGGCGGAAATAAGCGGGCCGGACTCTGCCGTGTCGTCGAAGGGACCGCCAAGTTTTATGTTCCTCGCCCGCTCCACGAGCGCATCGACGAACTTGTCGTGGATGGATTCTTCGACAATGATCCGCGCTCCGGCCGAGCACACCTGTCCTGAATCCACGAAACCACCATTGAGCGCATTGTCGACGGCGGCATCGAAATCGGCGTCGGCGAAAATGACGTTGGGATTCTTCCCGCCCAGCTCAAGTGCGATTTTCTTCACGGTTGGAGCGGCACTCGCCGCAATCCGTCGTCCTGTGACCAGTCCGCCGGTGAATGAAACCATGTCAATGTCACGGTGCTCGGACAGCGGAGCACCTGCCACGGCGCCGGCCCCCAGGACCAGGTTGGCCACCCCGGCGGGAACTCCTGCCTCGGTCAACACGTCCATCAGCAGCATAGACGTATGCGGCGTCAACTCACTCGGCTTGAGAATGAAGGAGTTCCCAGCGGCCAAGGCGGGAGCAACCTTCCAGGACGCCTGTAACAGCGGATAGTTCCAGGGTGCAATCAGGCCGCAGACGCCTACAGGTTCGTAAATGATCCGGCTGACGACGTCGGGGCTTCCGGCGTCGACCATTCGTCCGGCGTCCTGCCCGGCCAGCTTTCCGAAGTAGGTAAAGCAGCTGGCGATGTCCTCCATATCGATTTTGCTTTCGACAAAACGTTTGCCGGTGTCCTTCGACTCCGCCGTCGCAAATTCGTCGCTCCGCTCGCGAAGGATGGCCGCCGTCGTGAGGAGCACATCCCCGCGCTCGGCCGCCGGCAGATAGCGCCATGGGCCTGTGTCAAAGGAGACACGGGCAGCGGCAATCGCCCGGTGGACATCCTCGGTGGAGGCCTCCGAGACTGTATCGATCAGCTCACCATCGGCAGGGCAGCGGACTTCGCGGGTCTCGCCGGTGCTTGACGGAGCCCACGCGCCGTCGATAAACAATGATGCAGGTGCAGTCACTGAGATCCTCCTTGAATTGGAATTGCTCTTTGAACGTTGCCATGGAAAGGCCGGAACTCCGGACGTCCATACTGGCTTCTATTACCCGGGATTCGTATTGGAGGGCGGAATTTCGTCCGGGCTGTCGGCAGCGGCCCGGTGCTCTCGTTGCAGATGGAGGAAGTGCAGGTGGCTTTCATATTGATCAAGGATGTCGCTGATGATCTGCTCCTTGGTAAAGCCGGTGACATCGTAGCCCTGTGATCCTTCTGTCAGGTAGACCTCCACACGGTAATACTTGTCGTCACTGGTCTGCATCCGCGTGGCGAACGACGGTGTCTGGAATTCCCCCGGCCAGAGCTGGTAGGTGAAGTCCGAGGTTCCCGCCAGTTTGACTGTGAGGCTGATCCGGTCCAGTCCAGTGGCTTCAACCACGCCTTCGGTGTAGTCGACGTCGAGGCCCTGTCCGCGCAGTTCCTCAGATACCTCTGTCAGGGCGGGCCGGCAGACGTCATCCATGTATCGAACGGTTTGCCGCCGTCCCGGATAGGACATTGACCGGGCAAGCCGCTGCCGCCAGTTACGCTGCTCCGAACGTTCCGGTGTGTTTACCCTTGCTGCGGCATTGCCTGCCTGGCTGAGCCGGTGGCTCTCAAACCGGTGGCCCTCAACCCGCAGCGATTTGTAGAGCCCGATCATGACAAAGAACATCACGAAGGAGAATGGCAACCCCATAATGATCGTTGCGTTCTGCAAGGTCGTTACGCCGCCCACAATCAGCATCGCAAGCGTCAGCAGCCCGGTGGCTGCAGCCCAGAACACGCGAAGCCACTTCGCTCCATCTGCTGCCGGGTGACGAGTCTTCGACGTGAAGTTCGACATCACCAACGCCCCGGAGTCGGCGGAAGTCACGTAGAAGAGCAAGCCGGTGAACGTGGCGATCGCGGCGCTGAAGGCGATACCCGGATACTGGTCGAGCATTGTGTAGAACGCCCGCTCTGGTGAATTTGCCGCGATCTCGCCGAACTCGGTTCCGCCGCTCATGACAATGCTCAGCGCGCTGTTTCCGAAAATGGAAATCCAAATCAGGATAAAGGCGAACGGGATGATCATCACGCCGGTGACGAATTGGCGGATTGACCGGCCACGTGAAATCCGGGCCAGGAACAGTCCCACGAAGGGCGCCCATGCGATCCACCAAGCCCAGAAGAACAGCGTCCAACCGTTCAGCCACGCAGTCGGAGCTTCAAACGCGAACGTATTCAGTGTCATGTCCAGGAAGTTACTGGCATAGTCGCCGATATTCATCATCATGGCGTTGAGCAGGAAACCTGTCCGCCCACTGATGAGGATGAAGAGCATCAGCCCAATGGCAAGAACGATGTTGAGCTCCGAAAGCCGCCGGATGCCTTTCTCGACGCCGGAGACCACGGATACCGTTGCCATCACCACAGCCAGGGCAATTAAAGCAATCTGCCAGCCGACATTCTCCTCCACGCCGAACATGAAGCTTAAGCCGTAGTTGAGTTGTACGACGCCGATACCCAGGGACGTTGCAATGCCGAAGATAGTGCCCAGAACAGCGGCGATCTCGACACCGTCTCCAACCGGGCCCCAGATGCGTTTGCCGATGATGGGATACAGCGCAGAGCGGATGCTCAATGGAAGGTTGTGCCGGTAAGCGAAGTAACCCAGCGCCATCCCCATCAGGGCGTACATGGCCCACCCGGTGATGCCGTAATGGAATAATGTCCAGAAAACTGCCATCCGCGCTGCCTCCACGGAACTGCCTTCGCCGACGGGCGGCGACAGGTACTGGCTGACCGGTTCTGAGACGGAAAAGAACATCAGGTCGATACCGATGCCTGCCGCGAACAACATCGCTGTCCACGTAAAGAGGTTAAACTGCGGTTTCGCCTGCTCCGGCCCCAATTTGATGCTGCCGTATTTCGACGCGGCGATAAAAACGACGAAAACCACGAAAATCGTCGCGGCCAAGAAGTAATACCAACCGAAACTCGACGAGATCCAGCCGACGACACCGCCTATAACCGCTTCGGCTGAATCTGGCGCGATCATTGCCCACAACGATAAAGCCAGAATAAGAGCGGCCGACCCGAAGAACACCACCGGGTTGAGCGCACTGTCCTTCACTGGGTATCTGGCTGCCCCAGCCTCGCCAGGCTCCCCTTCTGCCGGGCCCGAATCCACGTCCTTCGTTTCGCTCATCACAGTTCCTTACGGCTTGTGTGTCAGCACACAGATATGCCGGACTTCTCGATGAAAAGTCCTCGGCAATGGTGCATCCAATCTTTGTCCCGCTGTAGACATAAGACAAGGGCCTAAGGCAACCAATACAGGGCGCCGAGAAGCGGGTGTCAATTGCGCGGGTGGTCATCTACATCGGGCGCTGAATCCGCCGTCCCGCAGCATAGTAATTAAGAGGGTGGGCGATACTGGGTTCGAACCAGTGACCTCTTCGGTGTGAACGAAGCGCGCTACCACTGCGCCAATCGCCCCCTTGCGGGAGAGCGGAGAACGCCAGCCAATAGCCGGACATTCCGCCGATGCTCTAAATGCTATCGGAACACGACCAGCAGAACCAAAAACGAACGGAATCTGCGTGAAAACCCCGAAAACACGGCATTCGGAAGCCCGATTTGATGAATAGGAACTCGTCCTATAGAGTTTTTACTCGCAGGAACACGCAGAAAACATCGCTTCGAATCCCCCGGATTTCATGCGGATTTCATGTGTTCCCCATGCGGACGTGGCTCAGTGGTAGAGCATCACCTTGCCAAGGTGAGGGTCGCGGGTTCGAATCCCGTCGTCCGCTCGCAGGTCACTGTTGGGCGTAATCGGTTTCGGTGATTGAAGAACTTCAATTCAGAGGTTATTACGTACACGGTGGGGTGGCCGAGAGGCGAGGCAGCGGCCTGCAAAGCCGCGTACGCGGGTTCGAATCCCGTCCCCACCTCGGTTTGCATTATGGGCGATTGGCGCAGCGGTAGCGCGCTTCCCTGACACGGAAGAGGTCACTGGTTCGATCCCAGTATCGCCCACCAAAGAAAAAAGCAGTCCCCGCCGGGACTGCTTTTTTTGTTGTCAGTGAATAACTTTTAGGCCGATAACGCAGCCGACGATTCCCAACAGCAACAGGACCTTGATGACCGATGCCGGTTCACCATCAAAGATCATCGCGTACGCGACGGTCAGCACCGCTCCGATTCCCACCCATACCGCATATGAGGTGCCGACGGGAAGCGTTCTCATCGCCCAAGCCAGTCCAGCCATGCTTAGGATGAGCCCAATGACAAAGACGACGGAAGGGCCCAGCTTGGTGAACCCTTCCGACTTGCCCAACGCTGTTGCCCAGACGGCCTCCAGGATGCCGGAGACCACCAGAATTATCCATGCCATATCGATCACTCCTGACGCCGTCTTGTCGCTGTCCGGGTACGGCGAGCCTCGTCCGGGGGCCTGAATGGCTCCCTGGATTATCCCACAGCAGATTCGGCGGCGACAATAATCGCCGTCGGCCGTTCCGCCGCTGTGGGGCTCAGTCTCTGCCGCTGCGTGAGAGGGCGAACTCTTGGCGCGTGCCGGCAGCGGGCATAAGATAGTTACGGGAGGGAGCAAATTGGCTCCCTGGAACGAAGGGAGGTGTCCGTGTCTGTTTTTGATGACTTCAAAGGCAAGGCCTCCGGGCTGAAGGGCAAGGCCACGGACCTCATTGGACAGCATGAGGGCAAGATCCAAAACGGCATCCAAAAAGCAGGTGATTTCGCGGATCGTAAGTCGGGCGGCAAATATGCCGGGAAAATCGACGGTGTCCGGGAAAAAGCCTCAGGAATCGTGGAGAAAAACGCCAACCGCGGTGATTCGACCGACGGAACTTCCGGTCCGGCACCCGGCCAATAAGACCTAAGAACGTCAGGAAGCGCTGGTTCTGCCTCTGGGCAGCACCAGCGCTTTCCGCTTAACGGACTCCCAGCGGCGGCCGGTTTTTAGCTAGGAAGCTTCGCCCTTCTGGCCCTCGCGGACCAAGGCAGTCAGTCGGGACACCGCGCGGTGGTACTTCTTCATGTAACCGCCGGCCGTCATTTCTTCGGTGAACAACCGGTCGAACGGGACCCCACTGGCGATAATGGGCACATCCTTGTCATACAGCCGATCCGCAAGGACCACGAACCGCAGAGCAACTGCCTGCTCTTCAATGGTGCGCACGTCCCGCCAGGCCACCGCATCGATTCCGTCGAGCATCTGGCGGTACCGGCTCGGATGCACGCCGGACAGATGACGCAACAACTCAGGGAAGTCGTCCAGAGCGACAGTGTCATCCGTGAAGTGTTCCTCGATGCCCGCTTCCAGTTCGTCTTCTGCAAGTGGTTCCGGCGCTTCAGCCAAACCGCGGTGCCGGTAGTCCTCCCCGTCAATCCGGATTACTTCAAACTGATCGGCAAGCACCTGGATTTCCCGCTGGAAGTCCACAGCAGCAAACCGGCCTTCTCCGAGAGAGCCGGGCAAAGTATTCGAGGTCGCTGCGAGCTTGACGCCCGCATCGGCCAATTCGCGCATGAAACGCGACATAAGGACGGTGTCACCGGGATCGTCCAGTTCAAACTCATCAATGCAGACCAGCTCGTAGCTGCTGAGCGAATCGACGGTTTTCCGGAAGGACAGCGCGCCGACCAGATTCGTATATTCAACGAAGGTACCGAATGCCTTAGGCCCCGGAGAGGCGTGCCAGAGTGATGCGAGAAGGTGGGTCTTCCCCACTCCGAATCCGCCGTCCAGGTATATCCCTGCCGGTCCATCCGGTTTCTTGGCGCCGAACAATTTGCGGAATCCGGACGGTTCTGGCTGCGCTACCGTGTCGGCAAACTTCTCCAGTTCCTTCACTGCATGTGCTTGGGAAGGCTGGGCGGGATCCGGCCGGTAACTGGAAAAAGAGACACCGGCAAACCGTGGTGATGGATAAAAACCGTCCAACAACTCATCCACGGAAACGCTCGGCGTACGCGTGGTCAGATTCTCAATAGTTGCCAAGACGCTGTTCCATTCTGTTCTGCACCCGCCGGGCACGGCGAAAATTTGTGACACCGCCACGATACGCCAACGAGGGCTGCCCTTCGCCCTCGCTTTGTGGCCTCCGATGACCTGGCTGGAAGTTTTGGGCCGGCATCATCGTTAGGCTTGGGAGAGGACCTGTTATCAACCGGAAGGCTACATACTGTGCCAGTTTCTGCAGAAACCAACGATAAATTTTCAGCATATGCCCATCCCGAGCGGCTGGTCAGCACTCAGTGGCTGGCGGATCATCTCGACGACGAAGGCCTCGTGGTGGTCGAATCAGATGAGGATATCCTGCTTTATGAAACCGGACACATCCCCGGTGCGGTCAAGGTCGACTGGCACACCGATCTGAATGATGCGGACACCCGTGACTATGTGGATGGCGAAGGCTTCGCCGCTCTGATGTCGGCCAAAGGCATCAGCCGCGACAGCACCGTCATCATCTACGGAGACAAAAGCAACTGGTGGGCGGCTTACGCATTGTGGGTCTTCACCCTCTTCGGGCATGAGGACGTCCGGCTTCTCGACGGCGGCCGGGATAAGTGGATAGCCGAGGGTCGCGGAATCACAACCGCCACGACGCGGGTGGACAAGTCCGAGTACCCGGTCATAGAACGCAACGATGCACCGATCCGGGCCTTCAAGGACGATGTTCTGAAGCACTTCGGCAAGCCGCTGATCGATGTACGTTCGCCGGAGGAATACACCGGTGTCCGGACCACCATGCCGGCTTACCCGGAAGAAGGAGCGCTGCGCGGAGGTCATATCCCCAGCGCTGCGTCCGTCCCCTGGGGCAGAGCCGCGGCCGAAGACGGAACGTTCAAGGACCGGACGCAGCTGGAGGACATTTACCACAACGATGCAGGTCTCAAGGATGGTGACGACGTCGTCGCCTACTGCCGCATCGGCGAACGTTCAAGCCACACCTGGTTCGTGCTGAAGCACCTCCTCGGTTTTGAGAATGTGCGCAACTACGACGGTTCGTGGACAGAATGGGGCAACGCTGTGCGGGTTCCGATCGTGAAGGGCGAAGCGCCAGGAGAAGCACCTGCTTCCCATTGAGGCCCGTGGAAGGTGAAAATCATGACTGAGTCGACCGCCGGACTTCCTGCGCAGCTGGCTGAAATCGTCGAGGACTTCCAGGCGCTTGAGGAGCCGGACCGGCTGCAGCTGTTGCTGGAATTCTCCCGGGAACTGCCACAGCTGCCCGAACATCTGGCCGACCATCCTGAACTGCTTGAACAGGTTGTCGAATGCCAGACTCCCCTGTTCCTCGCCGTGGAACTGCAGGAAGATCCGAAACGGATCGTACATCTGTTCTTCTCCGCACCGCCGGAGGCACCCACGACACGGGGTTTCGCGGCTGTACTGGCGGAAGGACTGGACGGGTTGAGTCCGGAAGAAATTCTCGCAGTGCCCGACGACGTTCCCGACAGGCTGGGACTCACCCGGGCCATTACCCCACTTCGCATGCGGGGAATGTCGGCCATGCTGGGAAGGATTAAGCGGAAGGTTTCGGAGGCCCAAGCCGTCGCTTAGGCTGCGGAAAGTATTGGCTGTCCAACAGCGGTGCCAGCCAGTCCTGGATTGTCCGGTCCCATCGTTGAGGATCCACGTTCCATTCCTTGGTGTGCCGCGCCATCGGAAATTCGACGAAGCTGACCAGATCTGGATTATTGAGCGACAACTGTTTTGAAGGACCGGAGGGCACGAATTCGTCGGCACTGCTGTGAATGATCAGCGTTGGTGTCTCGAGTTGGGCCGACCGCTCCACCCAGTTCATGCTTTTCAGGTTTACGGGGGCACCGAGACCGGTCAGCGACCGGCCCCATGGATGGCTTAGGAGCAATTGTCCCAGTCGCCCTACTGCCGCGGGGATATAGTTCAGCTTGGCTTGGTGAGCCAACACATCGATCCAGTTGATGACCGGACCGTCCAGGACAAGGGCGCGGATCAGATGCCGGTGCCTCGACAAGTCGGCTGTCTGCAGACTGATTGCTCCGCCCATCGACCAACCAAAAAGAACCACGTCCCTGGCCCCTTTCGTGAATGCATACTCCATGGCGGCCTCGACATCACGCCACTCCGTCATGCCGAGACCATAGCGCCCGTCGTCAGCGGCCGGAGCCTCGCCGTCGTTCCGGTAGGAAATCAGCAGGCTCGTTAGACCAAGCTCTGCCGTTGTCAGGGCGGCCCGTAATCCCTCTGTTCGGGTCACGCCGCGGCCGTGGACCATGATTGCCCAGGTCCGGGAGGTGCCTTCCCCGGGTGAAGGAATCAGCCAGGCCGGCGCGCTGCCGCCGTCCACCGGGACATAAGCGTCCGCCCATTCCAGTCCCAGGTAGGCGGGATGCGGATACACAGCTCCGCTCCACCAGCCGCGGATGGCCTTAGTGAGGTCTCCGCTGTACACCTCCTCCACATCCCGAAGGACGGTATCCTCACCGGGTGCATAGGAACGGACTTTCCCGATCCGGGCATGGCCCCTTCCACCGTCGAAGTACAGCGAGTACGTACCTTCCACCGTGGTGTCCTCGTTCGCCGGCAAAACCACCCGGCGTTCATCTTCCATTCCGGTAACAGCCAGGATGGATAAGTCTTCTTCACGGAACCGGAGAGGCGTAACCACCCTGCGGGCGAAGTAAGTTGCCAGGACCGAGGAACCGGCCAGGACAACGGAAGTTAAACCGGCACCAATCGCTGCACCCGAGCCGACAAGTTTCCACGCGCTGCTGCCGGTTCCCTGTAGCTGCCCGGGTAACGGCGAGGGTGCATCACGGCGGTTGCCCAGGGACGTCAACATACGCAGCATGATTCCATTCTGGCTGGCGGACCCGGGTGCGTCGAGGACCTTCGGCGAACACCAATCAGGCATTAGGCTATGCCCATGACTGATTCCATTGTTGTATTGACAGAAGAACCGCTGGTCGAGGCCGACGTCCGTAATCTGGAATCTTTCCACGCCGGGGCTGATCGGCGTTTCATTTTACTCGTTCCTTCAGATACCGAGCGGCACCTGATCGTGGATTTCGTCGATCAAGTGAGTTTATTGAACATTGGTCAGGCCTTCCGTGACCTTGCCGCCAAGCAACCTGATGCGGACAAGAGCAGGCTCAAGGCCGACGCGACCCTGAAGGTTTCTCTTGAGGCACTCCGCACGGCCGGAATCGATGCCGAGGGCCACGTCGTCGGTGCGAATGCCGTGCAGGCGCTGGTGGACAAGGTCCATGAGCTCGATGCTCGGGAAGCAATTGTCATTACGCGGCCGCACGCAGTGGAAGATACCTTCCATACCGATTGGGCCAGCAAGGCTCAGGACGAGTTGGGACTTCCTGTGTTGCATCTCTACTCAGGATCGGGATACATCGGCGACTCCTGAGCGTTATACACGGCATGGACACGAACCAAAACTCGAAATCGTACCTACAGCAGACCCCCGTTCAGAAGAGCGATGAACAGTGGCGTGAGGAACTGACTCCCGAAGAGTTCGCGGTCCTGCGCCAGGCAGGTACCGAACGACCCTTCACCGGCGAATACTGGAACAGCCATACCAAGGGCGTTTATCAGTGCCGTGCCTGCGGGGCAGAACTCTTCACCAGTAACGAGAAGTTTGACTCGCACTGTGGCTGGCCATCCTTTTTTGCGCCGTTGGCCGAAGAGCGCGTCCGCTACATCCGCGACCGTGCCATGGGCATGGAACGTATTGAGGTGCGCTGCGGACAGTGCGATTCCCACCTTGGCCATGTATTCGAGGGCGAAGGCTACGACACACCGACGGACCAGCGCTACTGCATCAACTCGGTTTCCATGCGCTTGGTTACCGATGATTCCGCCGGCGACACCCAGGTCAAGTAAGCCCAGCTCATCAAGTACTGATCCCTGACCGGAGGAAATGACACTTGAGCACAAGAGTTACTTACTTTGGAGTCACTTTTAGGTAAGTATTCCTGATTCTTTGATACGCTTCGAGCAGACCCCTGAAACCACGGTTTTTCACCCTGCGATGAGAAAGCGAGTCAACGATGACTGAAACCACTCCGGTAATGAGTCCGTCCGGCACCGGGCCGGAAAATCCTGCTGCACACCCTGCTTGGCAGCGTATTAAAGCCGCGGCGGCAACGCTTCAGTCGCTGCAGATTAAGGACGGGTCCGTACCCGAACGGACGGACCACGTACAGGCGGCCGCCTGTGTGCAGGACATTGTCTCGGGCATCCAGGAACTCGCTCCTGAATTCAGCCACGACGAGAAGTACCTCTCGGCAGTGGTCACAGATTTTCGGCGCTGGGCAGATACTGGATTTCCCGAACCCGATTTTCTCGATTCTCTGACGGCCTTCCAACCGCAGCTAAACCGGACCGACGGACTCAAGCACCTGGTCGTCTTCCCGATGTATACCCAGAACGGCAGTTCCGAGCGGCTGGTTGAGGCCGTGCTGGTGGAGGTCATCTGGCCGGAATTCATTTCCGCGCTGGAAGAAGGCAGTTACTCCAACAAACTGTTTGTCCCGATCCGTTTCCTCGATTTCACATCCGGCTACGACACAAATTCGGCTGTGCTGTTCCCGGAGACGGTTGCGGTGCGCCAAACGCCGAAATTCAACTGGGGCGCCATCTTTGCAGACCGTGAAGCAGCCCGCTTCCGCAAGGTCGTGCGTACAGCGGCGGAAATCACTTCACTCGAACTTCCGGATGATGCGGCGCTGCTGCTGGAGGATCAGTCGACGATGGAGAAGACCTTCGTCATGTGGGATCTGATTCATGACCGCACCCATATGCGTGGAGATCTGCCCTTCGACCCCTTCATGATTAAACAGCGCATGCCCTACTTCCTCTACTCCCTGGAAGAATTGCGGTGCGACCTGACGGCCTTCCGTGAGTCGGTCCGCCTTGAGCATGACAGTCAGGCCACGGCAGAAACCCGTGGGTATGCGAAGCGGGTGCAGTATGCCGTTATCTTCGATCGGATTTTCCGTTTTGCGATTACCGGAAACCGGGTGCGCAACTACGACGGCCTGGGCGGGCAGTTGCTGTTTGCCTGGATGCACCAGCACCACGTCCTGCACTGGACGGACGGGAAGATGACCATAGATTGGGACGAGGTGCCCAACGTTGTCATTGCGCTCGGTCAGCAGATCGAAGACCTGTACTGGCGTTCCATAGATCGTCCCAAAACGGCACACTGGTTGGCGGCTTATGAAATGATCACCGGAACGCTGACGCCGAATCCGGCTTCCGTTTGGGCGAAGGGACCGGACTCCCTGCCACTCGATGGTCCGCCACGGGGACTGACTGACCAGGTCCTCGATGACGAGTTCCCCCTGTCGATGTTCTATGAGGCGTTGAACCGTAAGATGAAGGAAGTGATTGAATCCACCGCCGGCATCACCGGCATGACGAAGGACATTGCGTGACAGTACTGGCAGATAACCCCACGGTCCTGATCGCCGGGGCAACCAGCCCCTCCGGCGCTGCCACGGCGGCGGCTTTGAGCGAAGCAGGCGCCTCGGTCATCGCGGTGGGAACCAACCCCGACAGGTTGCACCGGCTTAGCGCTGTCGCGGAGGGGGTTACGGGTTATGTTTGCAATCTGTCCGACGCCGAAGAGGTCGACTCATTTGCCGCACAGCTCCACAATGACTCAGGTCCCATCGACGGATTGATCCACCTCGTTGGAGGGTGGCGCGGCGGTAACGGAATTCCCGGCCAGAGCGATGAAGACTGGGACTTCCTGCACAGCCACGTCTTCACCACCCTGCGCAATACCAGCCGCACGTTCTATCCGGATTTGCTGGCCTCGGATGCCGGGAGAATGGCCATCGTCTCCTCGACGGCGGCGGCCAAGCCAACGGCGTCGGGCGCCAATTACTCCGCAGCCAAGGCCGCGGCCGAGGCCTGGACCATGGCCGTCGCCGATGGGTTCCGGCGGGCACAGTCGGGCCGTAAAGAGGATCCCGAGCCGCAGCGCGCCGCCGCAGCGGCCTTCATCATCAAGGCCCTCGTCGACGACACGATGCGGGAGGCGAATCCGGAACGGGCCTTCGCCGGCTACACGGACGTTCGCCAACTCGGAGAAGCCTTCGTGGAATTCATGACTGCCGACGCCGCCACGGCCAATGGAACCCGCATCCCGCTCAATAATTGATCGGTGCCGCGGGCAAATGCGCGATACTGGAATGGTGACTGAAACTATTGTGAACTCCCCCATGCAACTGCACGATGCCGATGTCCGAGGCTTCGCTTCCGATAACTATTCCGGTGTACACCCGGAAATCCTCCAGGCGCTTGCCGCTGCGAACGGCGGCCATCAGCCGGCCTATGGCGCAGACCAATACACGGACCGCCTGCAGGACGTTATGGCGTCGCACTTCGGTGACGGCGTGGAAGCATTCCCGGTGTTTAACGGAACGGGCGCCAACGTGCTCAGCCTGCAATCGCTGCTCCCCCGCTGGGGCGCAGTGGTTTGCGCCACCACAGCACACATCAATACGGACGAAAATGGTGCCCCGGAACGTGTTGCGGGCATCAAGTTGCTCCAGGTTTCCACCCCCGACGGTAAGCTCACGCCGGAACTGATCGATGAACAGGCCTGGGGCTGGGGCGACGAGCACAGGGCACAACCGCTGGCCGTGTCGATCACACAGAGCACGGAATTGGGCACAACATACACGGTCGAGGAGATCAGGGCGATTGCCGACCACGTCCACGCCCGCGGGATGTCACTCCATATGGATGGAGCGCGAATCGCCAATGCGGCGGCCTACCTCGGTGTTCCGCTGCGGGCTTTCACCCGGGACGCCGGTGTCGACGTATTGTCCTTCGGCGGAACGAAGAACGGTCTGCTCTTTGGCGAGTGCGTCGTCGTACTGAATCCGGAAGCCTGTTCCGGCCTGCCCTTCCTGCGTAAGCTCAATATGCAGTTGGCTTCGAAAATGCGCTTTCTCTCGGCCCAGCTGATCGCACTACTCGACGGCGATCTATGGATCCGTTCGGCGAGTCACTCCAACGCAATGGCCATCCGCCTGCGGGAGGCTGTTGACGCGCTCGACGGCGTCAAGGCCACCCAGCCGACGCAAGCGAACGCCGTCTTCGCGGTTCTTCCAAAAGATGTCGCTGACCAGCTGCGGGAATTGTTCAAATTCTACGATTGGAACCCAGCCACCGGCGAGGTGCGCTGGATGTGTTCATTTGATACGACCGAAGAGGATATCGAGACCTTTATTGCCGCCTTGCGGCGGGAAATGTCCGGATACCAGCGGTAAGCTGGACGTCACCGAATCGATATGCCGCCGAACGGCGCGCCTGAACAATATTGTCCGAGGCAGAGCATAACCTGCCAAGGTGAGCGCGATTGGCGACCTCTCGCAGGTTCCCCCTGATTTCCTGACAGCACTGTCAAGCCTCCGGAAGGCCCAGTGCCGCCCCGAGCTGCACTTGGAAGAACTGCCGGCGCCATCGAGGCTTGCCCCCTTCGCCGTCGCCCTCGGTGCCGAGGTCTTCGCCACCACCGGTTCCACGGCGAGAAGGCCGGTCCATGGTCCAGCCATAGCCGCATCATCCGACCATACGGACACGGAACTGGCGAGCGGCCGGTTCATCCTGCTCCATGATCCGGACGGCTCTGAAATTTGGGAAGGTACTTTCCGGATTGTCACGTACATCCGTGCCGAGCTTGAACCGGACATCGGAAATGACCAATTGCTCGGTTCAGTGGCGTGGACGTGGCTTGTGGAAGCCCTTGAAGCGCATCGGGCACCGTACCAGTCAGCCGGAGGAACAGCGACGCGGATTCTCTCCGAAACCTACGGCACACTGGCCGAACGGGACGACTCCATTGACATTGAATTGCGGGCCTCCTGGACGCCGTCGACTGCGGATGTGCAATCGCATCTGGAGGCATGGTCCGACATGGTCTGCACCTTTGCCGGCCTGCCGCCGCTTCCGGAGGGAGTCACACCCCTGGGACACCGCCGTCGAAGCTGAAAACTGCACGCCGGTGCGAACTCTGGATAAGGTGGAGGAATCATGACTTCGCAGAATCCGGACGGACAACCACCCGCGACCCCAGATGAGGCAGCGGAGCCGCAGAACGAAGTCACGGCGTTGTCCGAACCCCGCGAAGGCGTTCCGCTTGTCATCTCCACCGCCGAAGGCCTGCAGCGCGCAGCCGCCGCGTTGGCATCCGGAACCGGCCCGGCAGCGGTGGATGCCGAACGCGCCTCCGGGTTCCGTTATGGACAACGGGCGTTCCTGGTGCAGATCCGGCGTGAGGGCTCGGGAACGTGGCTGATTGATCCGGAACCGTTTGATGATCTGAAAATAGTCGACGAGGCACTTTCCGGGGTCGAGTGGATCCTGCATGCGGCCAGCCAGGACCTGCCCTGCCTTTCAGAACTGGGCATGTGGCCTGACAAGCTGTTCGATACCGAGCTCGCCGCACGGTTGGCCGGACTGCCCCGCGTCGGACTGGCGGCCGTGATCGAGAATCTGTTGGGTTTTGGCCTGGCGAAGGAACATTCCGCGGTGGATTGGTCCACCCGCCCGTTGCCGCAATCGTGGCTGGGATACGCCGCTCTGGACGTGGAAGTACTGATAGAGCTGCGTCACGAACTGGGCAACCTTCTGGCGAAATCCGGTAAGTTGACGTTCGCTGAAGAGGAGTTCGAAGCGATCAGGGATGCAGGTGTGCCTGAGCCGCGCGTCGATCCCTGGCGGCGCACCTCGGGAATGCACCAGATCCGCGACCGGCGCCAACTCGAGGCCGTGCGGCGGCTTTGGCTCGAACGTGAACAGCTGGCACGGAAGCGCGATGTAGCGCCGGGGAGGTTGATCCCCGATTCGGCCATCGTCGCAGCGGCAAAGGCCATGCCGACGACCGTTCCACAACTGCTGGCCACGAATGGATTCCACGGCCGCGCCGCCAAACGGGAGTCGCCGCGTTGGCTGCGTTGCATCGAAGGCGCGGCCCGGGCCGAAAGCCTGCCGCCGTTGCATCTGGTAACCAACACTCCGCCTCCCCCACGCGTCTGGCCGGATCGCGACCCTGTTGCCGCCGCCCGCCTATCCACGGCCAAGGCACGGCTGGCGACCATGGCGGGCACCCTCGAGATGCCGGTGGAAAACCTACTGACACCGGACACCCTCCGCCGGCTGGCGTGGCGTCCCCCGCAACTAATCGACGCCGGTGCTGTCGCAGAACGGCTTCGGTCCCTAGGGGCGCGGAATTGGCAGGTTGAAATGACCGCTGCGACCATCACTGACGCCTTCCTCGACCCTGTCCCGCTGCCGGTAAAGGGCGAGAAGAAGTCCGACGACGGAACGGTCACCGAAAACGGGCCATAGCTGGCTCGTCGCGGTTTTGCCCTAGGAAGTTACTAGTGAGTAACATGACCCGGAGATGATCTGCACCACCCGCACCAACCACAACAAAACACGACGCCGGACCGATCCATCGTCTGGTGCCAGCGGAGGAGAACGCATGAGCGCCCAGGACTTCCAGACCCTTGCCGATGCCTTCGGCGGGGAAATCATCACGCATTCCTACGTAAAGGACGTTGACCTGCCCAATGGGGCGGGAACACTCGCCCTCATCACGCTCGATAATGACCTGGATCCCAAGCGGCCCACGACGCTGGGGCCCTCGACCCTTGTTGAACTCGGCAAAACCCTTGAGGGCCTTCAGCAGCGGGCAGCTGCCGGCGGCCTGGCCGGCGTCGGCATTACCGGAAAGCCAAACTTCTTTGTAGCCGGCGCCGACCTGTCAGCCGTTAAATCCATCACTGAACGCGAGCATGGCGTCCAGATGGCAAGGCTGGGGCACTATGTGTTCGGTTTGCTGGAAAATATGGGAGTGCCGAGCTTTGCCTTCATCAACGGTGTTGCGTTGGGAGGCGGGCTGGAGGTTGCCTTAAATTCCAACTATCGGACGGTTTCCACTGCAGCCGGCGCGCTGGCACTGCCGGAAACGTATCTCGGTCTCGTTCCTGGTTGGGGCGGAATCTACCTGTTGCCGCGCTTGGTGGGCCCGGAAAATGCAGTCAAGGTTCTGATCGAGAACGCGTTGAACCAGAACCGCACGCTTTCCGGCGCGGCCGCGTACGGGATGGGCATCGCCGATGCCCTCTTTGAACCGGACGAATTTCTGGAACAGTCCCTGGCATGGGCGGGCCGGATCATCTCCGGCGACATTGACACCACGGGCGCGGTTGAACAGCGCCGCAAGGACCACTGCGGCACCGGCGGCGATTGGGATGCCGCAGTGACACGGGGCAGGGTCTTTGTCGAAGCCAAAACGTCGAATGCCGCCCCGGCTCCTGCCCGCGCACTGGACCTGTTCGAGGCCGGAAAAAACTGGACCCAGGCTGAGTCAGCGGAGCAGGAAGACCTCGCATTGGCTGACCTGATACAGACGGACGAGTTCCGCTCAACGGTGTACGCGTTCCTCGACCTTGTCCAGAAACGTGCCAAACGTCCTGCCGGCGCGCCGGATAAGGCACTGGCCCGGCCGGTGAACAAGATCGGTATTGTCGGCGCTGGCCTGATGGCCAGCCAACTGGCGCTGTTGTTCGCCCGCCAGCTCGGCATCCCGGTCGTGCTAACCGATATCGATCAGGAACGCGTCGATAAGGGCGTGCAGTCCGTGCACGGCGAGGTCGACAAGCTGCTGCAGAAGAAACGCATCACCGCCGCCGCCGCCGACCAGGCGAAGTCGCTGGTTACGGGTTCAGTGAACAAGTCCGAGTTCGCCGATGCCGATTTCGTCATCGAGGCGGTTTTTGAGGAACTCTCGGTCAAGAAGCAGGTCTTCGCCGAAGTTGAGGCCGTTGTGTCCCGGGAATGCATCCTCGCCACCAACACCTCTTCCTTGTCGGTGACCGCCATGGCTGAAGATCTGAAGCATCCGGAACGGCTCGTGGGATTCCATTTCTTCAATCCCGTTGCCGTCATGCCGCTGCTGGAAATTGTCCGCGCCCCAGATACTGCCGACGAAGTGCTTGCCACCGCTTTCGACGTCGCGCGGAACTTGAAAAAGAACGCCGTATTGGTCAAGGACGCGACCGCCTTTGTCGTCAACCGCGTCCTGGGCAGGTTGTTCGGTGAAATCACCAAGGTTTTCGATGAAGGCACCGACGCGGAGACGGCGGACAACGCCCTCCGCCCCATGGGCCTGCCACTCTCCCCGTTCAAACTGCTTGCCCTCGTCGGGCTCCCCGTCGGCCAGCATGTGCAGGAGTCCTTGCACGCGGCATTCGGCGATCGCTTCCACATGTCCCTCAATCAGCAGAAATTGATCGATGCCGGCGTCAAGGGTCTCTGGGCGGACAAGGAGGAGGGGACCTTATATGTTCCGGACTCCACACTGTCCCTGCTGGAACGCGGCACGTCACCTTCCAGTTCGGAAGAGGTTCTGGGGCGCACCCAGGATGCCCTGGCAGACGAAATCGGGCGGATGCTCGATGAAGGCGTGGTAGCGGCCGCCCAGGACATCGACCTCTGCATGATCCTCGGCGCTGGCTGGCCCCTGCATCTGGGCGGCATCACCCCGTATCTTGACCGCACCGGCGCTTCGGAGCGGGTCAATGGGAAGCGCTTCCTGGAACCCGGCGTCGCCTCCAACCCGTGATGAACGACGACGGCGGGCAGCGGCTTACCGTCGCTGCCCGCCGTCGTGTGATTTGAACCGGAGCGGCCCCATCATGGGAGTAGTACAGGACGCCCGTTAGAAAAGGGCGGTTTTCGGTATCCGCGGAAAGATTTCGTTTAGCTCCTCGAGATCCTGCTCATTCGGTTGCCAGGATGCAGCTTCCACGTTCATCTTCACCTGCTCCGGTTTTGTCGCGCCGGCGATGACGCTCGCGACGGCAGGCTGGGCTGCGAGCCAGGAGAATGCAACCTCCACCTCGCTTAGCTCCCGGGCCGCGGCAAAGGCACTGAACTGTCCGAGTTGTTCCCAGTCGGCCGCTTCGAGCAGGTTCTGGCGGGAGTGTGACAGCCGGCTTCCCGCGGGCGCCTTCCCATCCTGGTACTTTCCGGTGAGCAGGCCATTTGCCAGCGGGAAGTACGGAAGCACTCCCAAACCATAGGCTGTCGCGGCAGGGATTACCTCGAGTTCAGCCCGCCGGTCAAGCAGGTTGTAGTGATTCTGGGCGGAGATGAACCGGGTATAACCGTCCATGCGGGCAGTGAATTCCGCCTCCGCAATCTGCCAGCCCGTGCGGTTGGAGTGTCCGATGTAGCGGACTTTGCCGCTGGTTACCAGGTCATCCAAGGCGGCAAGCGTCTCATCAATGGGAGTTGCCGGATCCGGGGTGTGGAACTGATACAGGTCTATCCACTCAGTGTTCAGTCGCCGCAGTGATGCCTCGGCGGCCTTGACGATGTACCGCCGGGAGCCGCGCGCATCCCAATCCGCGCCGTTGGCGCCACGCAGGTCCATACCGAATTTCGTGGCGACCACGACATCGTCACGGTTTTTTCCCAGCCCTTTGCCGAGCAGTTCCTCGCTGAGTCCAGCGGTCTTGCCATAACTGTCCGCTACGTCGAAGAACGTAATCCCTTCGTCTACAGCGGCGTTGACCAAGGTCGTTGCGCCGCGCGCGTTTTCTGTAGGGGTGCCGGTCCGGCCGAGGTTATTGCACCCCAGCCCCACCGTCGAAACAGTAAGTCCCGAATTGCCGAGACGTCGGAAACCACTCACAACACCGCGTCCGTTTCGCTATCGGTGTCAGCCGGTGCCACGGACACTCCCGGCACCCAGGTCACATCCCCATGTTCGGCGTTGGCACCACGTGCCAGGACGAACAGCAGGGATGACAATCGGTTCATATACCGGGCAGTCATCGGATTCACGGCCCTGGGATGCTCTTCCACAGCGGCCCAAAGAGCCCGTTCCGCCCGCCTGACTACGGTGCGGGATTGGGAGAGCAGCGCAGACGCCACAGTCCCTCCGGGAAGTACCATGCCGCTAAGATCCGATGCATCCTGGCCATAATGATCGATGGCCCGTTCCAGCCGATCGATATGACCCTGCACGATCCTGACTTTGGCGGAATCCGAGTCGGTTGGCACAGTTAAATCGGCTTGTATATCGAACAAGTCGTTCTGCACACTGCTCAATGTTCTGACAATATCGGCCGGCAGTCCCCCCATTGCCATGGCGACACTGACCGTGGCGTTTGCCTCGTCGCACTCAGCGTAAGCAGTGACGAGACTGTCCCGCTTGGACATGTCTCCGTGGCCGGATAAACGAGTCTGCCCGTTGTCACCCTCACGAGTGTAGTATTCTGGTTCGTTGGTTTTCATGTCATCGGTCATAGCGGCAACTATACTAACCATAGGATTCGTCATGGGAACCGGACATGGGGTCCTTGCCGCTGCGGCCGACTATCACAAGTGTGGTTTCCCCCGACTATCGAGGAGTAACAGTGAGTATCGGAACATCAAAGGAGCCTTCCGAACCGGAGGTTCACGACAATTTGGAGAAAGTTCCGGCCAAAGGCTGGGGCTCCGTGGACAAGGTCGTCTTCGGTGTCTCGTTCGGGATTATCACGGTCATTTGCATACTAGGTGTCACGTTTACTACCGAAGTCGGAGAAACAGCCACGCAGGCCCTGGGCTGGGTCACCGGTAAGTTCGGTTGGCTGCTCATCCTGGCCGCCTCCGGCTTCGTGGTCTTCTCCCTCGTCCTGGCATTCGGCCGGTACGGGCGTATTCCGCTGGCACAGGAAGGCGAGGGTACAGAGTTTTCGACCCTGTCCTGGGTCGCCATGATGTTCAGCGCCGGTATGGGTATCGGCCTGATGTTCTTCGGCGTGTATGAGCCGGTGACACATTTGGCCTCTCCACCGCCATTCGTGGACGCACCCGCTGGGAGCCCGGAGGCGGCCAGTTCGGCGATGGCGTACACATTCTTCCATTGGGGACTGCATCCTTGGGCCATCTACTCTGTCGTTGGACTGGCATTGGCCTACTCCACGTTCCGGATGGGACGGGGAAACCTGATGAGCGCGCCATTCCAAGCCATATTTGGAAAGGACAGAATCGAACGGCGTGGCTGGGGAAAGCCCATCGATATCCTTGCAATCATTTGCACCAAGTTCGGCACGGCCACGTCCCTCGGCTTGGGGGCACTGCAGATTGCTGCCGGTATAACCTTGCTTCGTACCGGGGAATTCGCGGATGACCCTGGTACGGCGTTGCCCATCATCATCATTTGCGTCTTGACCGTTGGTGTCGTCTTTTCTGCCGCAAGCGGCGTTTCCAAGGGAATCAAGTGGCTCAGCAACACCAACATGATCCTTGCTTTCGTACTGCTGCTGTTCGTTTTCGTTGTTGGACCGACTGTCTTTATTCTGGACTTGCTGCCTGAATCGATCGGTGCCTACTTCTCCAGCCTCGTTCCAATGAGCTTCCAGTCGGCAGTATTCGGCGGTACCGACTGGCTGGCCAGTTGGACCATCTTCTACTGGGCCTGGTGGATCTCCTGGACGCCCTTCGTTGGCACCTTCATTGCCAAAATTTCACGCGGAAGGACTATTCGTGAATTCGTCCTCGGCGTGCTGCTGGTCCCCACGGCCGTCAGCATGGTCTGGTTCGTGGTCTTCGGTGGGGCTGGTATTAACCTGCAGCGTAACGGCGTCGATATCGCCGGTGCAGGCAACGAAGCCGCAGGGTTCTTTGCTGCGTTGCAAAACTATCCTTTCTTCGTTGGTGCAGCCCTGCTCGTCATGGCCCTGACTGCCATCTTCTTCGTCAGTGGCGCCGATGCCGGAGCACTCGTACTGGGTACGCTGTCCTCTTATGGCCGTAAGGAGCCATGGAAGCCACTGGTGATCCTGTGGGCAATCCTCACAGGCGCCGTCGCCGCTGTGCTGCTGTTCGTTGGCGGCTTGCCAGCTTTGCAGACATTCACCATTCTCGCGGCAACTCCGTTCGTGCTGATCATGATCGGGCTTTGTGTCGCGCTGTACATGGACCTGCGGAGGGACCCGCTGCGTAAACGCCGTCTGGGCCCCGTGCGTGGGATTTCCAGCACCCCCGACCAGGTGCCGTTCAGTGAAGCAGCCATGGCGGAAGAGGCTGAGCGTTCCAATGGCGACTCGCCTGCGGATAACGAGTCCAAGAACAAGGCAGCCTACCCGGGCGATAAGAACTTCAAGGAGTAGATGGTCCCGGTACGGTCAACATAAGCGAAAGCAGCGCCCGTCTTGGGCCGGCAGATGCCGGCACCAAGGGGCGCTGCTTTCGTCGGTAATGGGCGTCCGGCAACAGAACAACCGGCACACCGGTGCTGACGAGTTCCACCGGACAATCTGCTAAGGCTGGAACCTCGGGAGCTGTCCTGTGTGGGTTGATTCCACCCCGGACGGCAGCGGCCGGGCAACGGGAACCTTGGTTCCCAGAACCTGTGCCACGACATCCTGTGCCACCTGCTGCGCCGTCAGTCCGACGCGTTCGAGGACTTCTGCCCTGGTGCCGTGATCCAGGAATTCCACCGGCAGTCCGACTTCATTCAATGCAGTGTCGATGCCCTTCTTGCGCATTTCCTGCCTGATCCGCGATCCGACTCCCCCGGCGCGTACGCCGTCTTCAATAACCACGACCAAACGGTGCTCTGCTGCGGTTTCGAGGATGGATCCCGGCACCGGAAGTACCCAGCGGGGATCGACCACGGTAGAACTGATGCCCTGGGCGCCGAGCCGGTTGGAGATGTCGAGTGCAAGTTCACTCATCGCACCCACACTGACGATCAGGACGTCATTATCTCTGGAACCTGCTGGCCGCCGCGCGAGAATGTCGACGCCGTCGTCGAGCCGTTCAATGGCCGCAACTTCCGGTCCGACATTGCCCTTGGAATACCGCACGACACTCGGGGCGTCCTTGATGGCGACTGCTTCCCGCAGTTCCTCACGGAGCCGGGAAGCGTCCCGCGGTGCGCTGAGGTGCAGTCCAGGCACAATCTGCAGCAAGGAAAGGTCCCACATGCCGTGGTGGCTGGCGCCGTCGGGCCCGGTCACTCCCGCCCGATCGAGCACGATAGTCACTCCGGCCTTGTGCAGTGCGACGTCCATCAGGAGCTGGTCAAAGGCACGGTTCAGGAACGTGGCATACAAGGCCACCACCGGATGAAGCCCTCCAAAGGCCATGCCGGCGGCGCTGGTCAGAGCATGCTGCTCCGCAATGCCGACGTCGAAGACCCGGCCGGGGTGCCGTTCCGCGAACTTGTGCAGTCCCACCGGAATCAGCATGGCACCGGTGACGCCAACTATGTCTTCCCGCTCATCGGCGATATCGGCGATTTCAGCGGCGAATACAGACGTCCAGGACTGGGCGCCGCCGGTTTTGGCCGGTGCGCCGGTTTCGGGGTCAATGACTCCGACGGCGTGGAACTGGTCAGCCTCGTGCGCCCGGGCAGGCGCATAGCCACGCCCTTTTTCGGTCATGGCGTGCACTATGACCGGTCCACCGTAGTTTTTGGCCTTCTGCAGTGCATTCTCGACCGCTTCCAAGTCATGCCCATCGATGGGACCGATGTATTTCATGCCGAGGTCTTCAAAGAAGCCCTGCGGGGCCCACCAGTCCTTGATGCCTTTCTTGGCTGCGTGCAGACTCTTGTAGATCAGTTGGCTGGCCGAACCGCCACCCTGCAGCCGCGTCTTCCACCAGTCCAGGGTTCCCTCATAGACGTGGTGGGTGCGAACCTTATCAATGGCCGGACGCATTGAGGCCAGCCGGTCGGCGAACCCGCCAACTGTGGGGGCATATGAACGTCCGTTGTCATTAACGACGATCACGACCCGACGGTCCCTATCGGCGGCGATGTTGTTGATCGCCTCCCATGCCATGCCGCCGGTCAGCGCACCGTCACCGACGACGGCAACAACATGGCGGTCCACCTCGCCGGTCAGCTTCCTTGCCCGGGAAATGCCGTCGGCCCAGGACAGCGACGAGGACGCATGCGAGCTTTCCACGACGTCATGGACAGATTCAGAACGGGCAGGGTAGCCGGAGAGGCCGCCTTGCTGGCGGAGAGTGGAAAAATCCTGCCGGCCGGTGACCAATTTGTGCACATAAGACTGGTGACCGGTATCGAAAACGATGCTGTCGCGGGGTGAATCAAAGACACGGTGGATGCCGAGAGTCAGTTCAACCACGCCAAGGTTGGGGCCGAGATGGCCACCAGTCTGGGAGACATTGGTGATCAGGAATTGCCTGATCTCACCGCTGAGTGATTCCAGTTGTGCTTCGGTTAGCTTCGTGAGGTCCTGTGGATGACTGATCGTCTCCAGTAGTCCCATACGGTCCCTCCTCTATGGCAAACCTACTATCCAAAAACTATGCAGCAGTGTGTGGGCTCTTCTTAACTCTAACGCGCCGGCCGGACAATAAATGCCGCCGGCCCGTTCCGTCCAACCCGGCCGGGACCCGGTTGGATACAGAAAGGGCCTCCGGACCGCCCTCTACGGCGGCTCCGGAGACCCATTCGATTGACCTGCTAGGCCGCTGACCCCGCTGCGAGTTGGCGGAGTACGTATTGCAGGATGCCGCCGTTGCGGTAGTAGTCGGCTTCGCCTGGGGTGTCGATGCGCAGGTCCGCGTCGAAAGTGGTCGGCTCTGAGCCCTCGGCCGAGGTGGTGGCGGTGACTTTCAGCGTGGCGGGGGTGCCGCCCTCGTTCATCGCGGTCACTCCTTCAATGGTGAAGGTTTCGGTGCCGTCCAGGCCCAGACTCGCCGCGTTCTCACCCTGCGGGTATTGCAGCGGCAGCACGCCCATCCCGATCAGGTTCGAGCGGTGGATCCGCTCGAAGCTTTCCGCGATCACGGCCTCGACCCCGAGCAGGGCGGTGCCCTTCGCGGCCCAGTCACGCGAAGACCCGGAACCGTATTCCTTACCCGCGAGCACGACCAGCGGGATGCCCGCCCCCTGGTAGTTCTGCGCCGCGTCGTAAATACTCGACTGCTCACCACCGGCGGTGAAGTCCCGGGTGAAACCACCCTCCACCCCGTCAAGGAGCAGGTTCCTCAACCGGATGTTCGCGAACGTGCCACGGATCATCACCTCATGGTTACCGCGGCGGGACCCGTAGGAGTTGAAGTCCTTCCGCGCCACCCCGTTCTCCAACAGGTACTGCCCCGCCGGGGAATCGGACTTGAACGAACCGGCAGGACTGATGTGATCGGTCGTGACCGAATCACCCAGCATCGCCAACACCCTGGCCCCGGAAATATCGTCCACGGGTTCGGGGTCGACGCCCATCCCCTCAAAATACGGTGGCTTGCGCACATAGGTCGAATCCTCGGCCCACTCGAACGTGTCGCCGGCCGGGGTCGGCAACGCCTTCCACCGGTCATCACCGTCGAAGATCGTCGCGTAGCTGTTGGTGAACATCTCCTCATCGATGGAGGCATCCATCACCTGCTGCACCTCCGAGGGGGCAGGCCAGATATCGGCCAGGAAGACATCCTTGCCATCGGCGTCCTGGCCGAGGGGTTCGGTGTCGAAGTCGAAGTCCATCGACCCGGCCAACGCGTACGCGACCACCAGCGGCGGCGAGGCCAGGTAGTTCATCTTCACATCCGGGTTGATCCGGCCCTCAAAGTTGCGGTTACCGGAGAGCACCGACGTCACCGCCAGATCATTGTCCGCAATCGCGGTCGAGATTTCCTCCGCCAGCGGACCCGAGTTACCAATACAGGTCGTGCAGCCGTAGCCGACCAGGTAGAAACCCAGCTTCTCCAGGTACGGGGTCAACCCCGACTTCTCGTAGTAATCGGTCACGACCTTCGACCCCGGCGCCACCGAGGTCTTCACCCACGGCTTCGAAACCAGGCCCTTATCCACCGCGTTCCGGGCCAACACAGCAGCGGCCAGCATCACCGACGGGTTGGACGTATTCGTGCACGACGTGATCGAAGCGATCGAGACCGCACCATGATCGAGCTCAAACGCGCCCCCATACTCGGTCTCCACATGCACCGGCGTCGACGGGCGGCCCTGCGCCGATGCTGCCGCCGAGACCGTCGCCCGCGGCTGGTCCTCCTCCGTCTGGTGCTCGTGCGGGGTGAACGTCGGCGAGTCCGAGGCCGGGAACGACTCCACCGACGCCTCATCGACCAACCCGTAATGCTCATCATGATCCACGTAATGCTTCAAATCATCACGGAACTGCGCCTTCGCACTCGTCAACGCCACCCGGTCCTGCGGCCGCTTCGGCCCCGCAATCGAAGGCACCACCGTGGATAGATCCAGCTCAAGGTATTCCGAGTACTTCACTTCCTTCGACGGGTCATGCCACATGCCCTGTTCCTTGGCGTAGGCCTCCACCAGGGCCAGGTTCTCCGCCGAACGGCCCGTCAACCGCAGATAATCAATCGTGACCGAATCGATCGGGAAGATCGCCGCCGTCGAACCGAACTCCGGGCTCATATTCCCGATCGTGGCCCGGTTCGCCAACGGAACCTCGGCAACACCCTCACCATAGAACTCCACGAACTTGCCCACCACACCATGCGAACGCAGCTGCTCGGTAATGGTCAGCACCACATCCGTCGCCGTCGCCCCGGCCGGAATCGACCCCGACAACTTGAACCCAACAACCTTCGGAATCAACATCGACACCGGCTGGCCCAACATCGCCGCCTCGGCCTCGATACCACCAACACCCCAACCCAAAACGCCCAGGCCATTGACCATCGTGGTATGCGAATCAGTGCCCACACACGTATCCGGATACGCCCGCAACACCCCATCAACCTCACGCGTCATCACCGTCCGCGCCAAATACTCCAGATTCACCTGATGGACAATGCCCATCCCCGGAGGAACGACCTTGAAATCATTGAACGCGTCCTGGCCCCACCGCAGAAACTGGTACCGCTCGCCATTGCGCTGATACTCCATCTCAATATTGCGCTCGAGGGCATCCGGTGAACCAAACACATCAATCTGCACCGAGTGGTCAATCACCAACTCCGCCGGCGCCAACGGATTCACCTGCGACGCGTCCCCGCCCAACTCCTTCACAGCCTCACGCATCGTCGCCAAATCCACCACACACGGAACACCCGTAAAGTCCTGCATCAACACCCGCGCCGGAGTGAACTGAATCTCCGTATCCGGATCCGCCCCAGGATCCCAACCAGCCAACGCCCGCACATGATCAGCCGTGATGTTCTTACCATCCTCAGTACGGAGCAGATTCTCCAACAAAACCTTCAAGCTATACGGAAGCCCAGCAGAACCCTCAACCGCACCCAACCGGAAAACCTCATACTCCCGACCAGCCACATCAAGACTGCCCCTGGAACCAAAACTATCCACATTGCCCATCGTCGGGCTCCTCTCGCCGCACTTCATTCTTGACACGAGGTCAACGGCCCGCGGCAAGGCATGCCTTGCCGGCCGCAGTCGCTGAAGCCCCGGAACTACTGCATCCATCCTAACCGCACCCGTGATCACGGCCGCTTGGATGACGGCACTACCGCGCCGGGAGGGTGACGCAGCTCTCAGTTATTACTTTTCGCCGGGCACCAGAACCGCCACTGTCTCCATGTGGTGCGTGTTGGGATACAGGTCGAAAGCCCGGAGGTCCTGCATCCTCCAGCCAGAGCGGCGGAAGTAGCCCAGGTCCCGGGCAAAGGAGGCGGGATCGCAGGAAACATACCCGACAGCTCTTGGCTCGGAGCGGATCAGTTCCTGGACGACGGCTTTGCCTGCCCCCGTTCGTGGTGGGTCGAGGACGATGCCATTCCAACGTGATCTTTGCGAGCGCAGTATCCGCTCGACCCGCCCCTGCAAAATGTCCACGTTCGGATACGCATGCAGATTGCGCCGTGCATCGCGGCTGGTTCCGGCGGCCCCCTCGACGGAGAGCACACGGCCCCGTTCCCCAACAGCGGCCGCCAACGGCGCGGTAAACAGGCCGGCGCCAGCGTACAAGTCGGCGATGTTTTCGCCGCTTCGTGGGTTAAGGCCGGACAGCAATGCATCGACAAGTACTTCGGGAGCCCGCCGGTGAACCTGCCAGAATCCGTCCCCGGTCACCCGGTACTCGTGTCCTGCAGCAGTCTCGGCGACCCAGGCGCGGCCACGCAGCCGGGTCAGCTTGCCCGAGCCGTCGCCGATGCCGCCGTCGGGCTCCCATTGTGCAACGGATACCGACGCGGGCAGTTGTTTCAGGACCGTCTCAACGGCTCCTGCTGTCGCGGGCTGCCGCGGGATCAGCAGGACCAGCGGCCGGCTTCCGTTTGCCGGGGCAGCCACCTCCACGCGTTCAATGCCTGTGTAGTCAATTTCCCACAGCATGAGATCGTTGATTCCTGCGACCGCCAGCGGCATGTGCTGTACCGGAATGATTTCCGCTGAACGATGGGCGTGCATACCTAAACGGCCTGTGCTGGGGTCGACGGCGAAAGCCACCCGGGTGCGCCATCCCAGCCCCTCGCCGGTTCCGGGAGGTTCGACCGCTTCGACGGCGGTGCTGAGGTCAATGCCGGCCAGCCGGTGCAACTGCTCCGACAGTACATCGCCCTTGAGCCGGCGCTGGTACGGAAGGCTGATGTGGCCGAATTCCGCTCCGCCGACCGGAATTTGTCCCGATGCAGCTGCCGTCGCCGCGTCCGCCACCCGCCACGGATGCTCGACCCGGTCGGCGGCTGCCTCGAGGACCTCGACGACGTCGGCACGCCAGAATTTTGCGCTCGGTTCCGCATCCGTAAGGCGGATTTTCACCGTCTCGGACGGGAGCCCGTGCCGGACGAAGATCACCCTGCCCTCGTGCCGTGCGACAAAATGCCCTCCGTGGGCGACCGGCCCCAGCGTAACGGTCAACTGCTCCCCCTCCGGAGACGGGGGGCCGGCGCTGGTGGTGGCGGCAGATTGATCAGAGGGGCTCATTCAAGGTCCTGGTATCTCTTAATGTTCTCGGATGAAGACAGCTGCCACGGCACACTGGCCACCATGACACCTGGTTCGAAGTGCAGGCGGGTCTTTATCCGCAACGCTGTCTGGTTATGCACCAGCTGTTCCCACCACTTTCCCACCACATACTCCGGAATATAGACAACGATCAGATCCCGCGGCGAATCGCGGCGGGTGTTTTTGATGTAGTCGAGAATCGGCGTCGTCGTCTCGCGGTAAGGGGATGACAGGACGGTAATAGGCACCGGTATCTGCAGGCGTTGCCAATCCGAGAGGGTACGTTGTGTCTCCTCCGGATCGACGTCGACAATAATGGCGTCCAGCTTCGAGGGCCGCGACGCCCGGGCAAAGGCCAGCGCCCGCATCACCGGCTTGCGGACGTGCGAGACCAGGATGACTGCATGCACCCGGGACGGCAGTGCACGCGCCGAGTGGTCCTCCCCCACTGCCAGCTCGCGGGCGACGTTTTCATAGTGGCTGTGGATGCTGTACATGATGAGGAACAGCACCACCATGGCCAGGACCGCGATCCACGCGCCGTACTGGAACTTGGTAATCAAAACCACCACCAGCACCACGGCGGTCATGCAGAAACCGACCATGTTAATCGTGCGGGACTTGATAATGCGGAACCGCCTGGCCCGGTCCGCAGTCTTGGTCAGTTCACGGTTCCAGTGCCGGACCATGCCCAGTTGGCTTGCGGTGAAGGAGACGAAAACGCCGACGATGTACAACTGGATCAGCCTGGTGACGTCGGCATCGAAGGCAACGATGAGCACCAAGGCCGCGGCGGAAAGCGCCAGCACCCCATTGCTGAAGGTGAGCCGGTCCCCGCGCGTACGCAGCTGCTTGGGCAGGTACCCGTCCCGGGCCAGTATCGACGCCAGCACCGGGAACGTTTTGAACGCCGTATTCGCTGCCAGGATGAGGACGACCGCCGTCGCCGCGATAATCACATAAAAGAATGGTGAAGCTGGACTGAAAATCGTCTCTGCGAGCTGGCTGATTGCCGGGTGTTGAATGTAGGAACCGGGGACGGGTTCACCATCGAGCCGCAACTGTTCGTCCGGATTCTCGACGACGTGCAGTTGCGTTGCCTGCGCCAGGAAGAGAATTCCGGCCAGCATGGCAGCGGAAATGACTCCCAGCACCAACAGCGTTGTTGCCGCGTTCCTGCTTTTCGGCTGGCGGAAACTGGGTACGCCGCTGCTGATGGCTTCGACACCCGTCAGCGCCGCCGCGCCGGATGAGAACGCCCGCAGCACGAGCAGCGCTCCGGCCAGGCCAACCAGCCCGCTGTCGAATGCCGCCTCGGGGATGATCTCGAATCCGGCACTCGGCGCCTGGTCCAAGGTGCCCGTCATGGCTTGGATAGAACCGACCAGGATCAACCCGATAATCGACGCGATAAAAATGTAACTGGGAAGGGCCAGCAGTTTGCCAGACTCCTTGATACCGCGCAGATTCGCCAATGCAAGCAGGACGACGCCGATCGCCGCCGCCCACACCTGCCCGCCGTCGAGTGCCGGGATGGCCGTGACCAGGTACTGCGAAGCTGAAGATATAGACACCGCCACAGTCAGCACGTAATCCACGAGCAGGGCTGACGCCACCGTGATTCCCGCCGATGGGCCGAGATTGGTGCTGGCAATCTCGTAGTCACCGCCGCCGGAGGGATAGGCGTAGACGTTCTGCCGGTACGACGCGATCACCACCAGCAGGACGACCAGCACCGCCAGCCCGACCCACGGTGAGAAAGTTACCGCTGTGACGCCGGCCAGAGCGAGGGTCAGCAGGATTTCGTCCGGGGCGTACGCCACCGAGGAGAGAGCATCCGAGGCGAAGACCGGCAGTGCGATCCGCTTGGGAAGCAGTCTGCGGGTCAGCCGCTCGTTGCCAAACGGCTTCCCCACCAGCACGCGTTTGACGGCGTCGAAAAATGTCAGCACAGCCCTAAACGCTAGCCCCTATGGTGCGTAATGTCATGGTTGCATGGGCGTCGGCTGCGTAACGATCCGGCGGGGTTGGGATTAGACTCTCAACGGACCGGGAAAGTCGGCGCATTCCGCTATGTGGCGGCCCCGGGCAAAAAGCCGAGGAATGGAGTGGTTCAATGGCACATTTTGTGATCATGGGCTGTGGGCGTGTGGGCGCCAGCCTGGCCCATACATTGGACGATTCCGGGCATTCAGTGTCCATCATTGACCAGGATGAAAGGGCCTTCCGCCGGCTGCGCAGCTCCTTTTCCGGCAACCGTGTGACCGGAGTCGGCTTTGACCGGGATACGCTCAGACAAGCCGACATCGAACATGCTTACGCGTTTGCTGCCGTCTCCAGCGGTGACAATTCCAACATTCTGGCCACCCGGGTGGCACGCGAGACGTATCACGTCCCCCATGTGGTGGCTAGGATCTACGATTCCGGCCGTGCGGAGATCTACCAGCGGCTGGGTATCCCCACCGTCGCAGCCGTGCGCTGGAGCGCCGATCAGGTGCTGCGCAGGATCCTGCCCGAGCAGAGCATCGCCGGCGACTTCCGTGAGTCGTCGGGGCGCTTGATCCTCGGCGAAGTGAATCTCGATGCAGGCTGGGTCGGCCAACCCCTCACCGCCATCGAACAGGCAACCGGAGCGCGGGTGGCCTACCTGACGAGATTTGGTGAAGGAACCCTTCCCCGTCGCGGCACCAGTTATCAACAGGGCGACATTGTGCACATGATGATGGAGGTCAAGACCAGCGACGAAATCAACCGCATCCTGGCAAAGCCCCCGGTCAAGGAGTCAGAGTGAAAGTCGTTATTATCGGAGCCGGCAGTGTTGGTTCTTCGATTGCCCGCGAGCTCATTTCCCACCGGCACAATGTGATGCTGATCGATCAGAAGCCGGAGTTGGCCGCGCGCAGCGAACTCGGGGACGTCGAATGGATGGTCGGAGATGCCTGCGAACTCTCAACCCTGCAGACCGCACGGCTGGAAGAGGCCGACGTCGTCGTTTCCGCCACCGGTGATGACAAAGTCAACCTTGTGGTCTCCCTGCTGGCCAAATCGGAATTCGGTGTAGGACGTACCGTTGGACGGGTCAACAATCCAAAGAACGACTGGATGTTCGACGATTCCTGGGGTGTGGATGTCGCCGTCAACACTCCCCGCTTGATGACCGCGCTCGTCGAGGAAGCGGTGGAGATCGGCGATCTGGTCCGGCTGCTGACCCTGCAGACCGGCGTTTCCAACCTGGTCGAATTCACCGTTCCGGCAGATGCCGCCCTGGTGGGGAAAACCGTGGCTGCCATCGAGTGGCCGCAGGACTCGGCGCTGGTGGCCATCCTCCGTGATGATGCACCGATCAGCCCAAGTCCGGACGACGTGATTGAGGCGGGCGATGAATTATTCTTCATCACCACCATCGCCGCCGAAGACGAACTGCGTCAGCTGCTGGTGCCCAAACAGTCGGCAGAGGATCAGTAGCCCCGGCGGTTCCTAGGGGTGGCCCGGCCCATGATGATGATCGAGCCGCTCCTGCGCGTCGACGATTTCCTTTGGCCGCGAAATCAGCCACGCAACCCACAAGCCCAGAGCGTAGAGCGGGACACCCATGATCAGCCGGGTTGTGCCCAGCGCCACGAGCCCGGACTCTCCCATCAGATACAGCGGTACCTGAACGATCAGGCGAAGTGCGAGTACAGCAATGATGATGAGCGTTGCCAGGTTGTAGACCCGGATCCGGCTGCGGTCCTGGCGCCAGTGCAGTCCTTCGCCACGGATGAACCCGAATAACAGTCCCGCTATTGGCCACCTGACGGCCATCGAGATCAGCATTCCGACGATGTAGGCGCTGTTGGTGATGAAACCGACGACATAGAAATCTTCGGCCTCACCGGTGCTGTTTGCCACCCAGGCACAGATTCCGACGCCGATGAGCCCTGAGAATGCCTGGGTGACCGTGGTGCGCTGGATCAGGCGGAGGACCGTAAAAACGGCCGCCGCGGCGAGGGATGCGATGAGGGCTGTCTGCAGTTGCCTGGTTATCGTGAACAGGACCAGGAACACCAGCCCGGGGAGGATTCCCTCCACCAACCCGCGGATTCCGCCAACGGACTTGAGCACGTCAATCTGACCGTCGTCGCGCCGTTCTATTCCCGACTGCGCGGCGTAGTTACCGGCGACGTCGGCGAAAGACTTCTCCTCCCGCTGCGGGTCGCCGTTTTCTTCACCGGGCTTGCTCATGTTCGCTCCTGCCGGCAGATGATTTCATACCTTGGGTTGTAAATGGTCGGGGTTCCATCAACCAGGGAGACCATTCCCTCGAATTCAAGATCTGTTCCGGCGGCAATGCCGGCGATCTGGCGCTGGCCAATCCAGATCAGCCGGATGCGGCGCCCGGAGGGTTTGCGGCGCGATGAGAGGCCCCGGGGAACTTCAACCGGTGCCGGATCGGCATTTCCCTCCACCGAATGCTCCAATACGACGGCCGAAAATGACGGCGCCGTGGCCGCCGGTGGAACGGTAATCGAGTCGATCGTCCCCCGGTACTTGGCGCGTGATCTCTTAGCCAATGTGGGTAATTTCAGGACCGCGCTTGAACCGGTCGGCCGGCTCAGATGATTCCGCGGGCTTGTCTGCCGGAACGTTGCCCTTCGCATCCGAAACCGCATCCTTGGGCAGCCGCAGCGGCAACAACTCCCGCGGGGGCAGCGGGTTCTCGCCACGGATAACCACTACTGAGCGGAACAAACCCTCCAGGTCGGCGGCCTTCTCACGATCCAGGGCCGCATCGCCGCCGAAAACACCACGCAGGAACCAACGCGGACCGTCGACACCGATGAAACGGGCAACACGGAATCCCCGTTTGCCGTCGGCTGTCTGCGCCGGCAGTTTCGCGACGATTTCAGACCCGAAGCGACCGTCAATCTCTTCGATTGTGCCGCCCTGCGAACTTACTGATGTTCCAATCTGGCCGCGGATCTCGTCCCACAGCCCCTCGGAACGTGGAGCGGCGAAGGCCTGCAACTGCAGGCTTGAACCGTTCAAGTCCAACGTGATGGCGACGACGCGTTTAGTGCGTTCTTCGACCTCCAGCCGCAGCTGCAGTCCTTCGCGCGGCGTGACAAGGATGGATCCGAGGTCGACGTAGCCGTCCTTGGAATCAATATCCTCCTCGTCATAGGGACCGCGGGGCTCCTCGTCGACGGGACTGGTGGTGCTTTCCTCCACGTCCTCGTCCAAGGTGCCGGTCTCCTCCGCATCCCGTTGCTGATTGCCCTTCTTCAGGCGCCCAAATACCATGATTGGGTTCCTCTCCTCTTCGATTGCACACTGGGCGATTGACCCACCGGAAATCCCTGGTCAGCGTGCAGCAGCATTGCCAAAACCGCCCGTGGAACCAAAGCCGCCGGCGCCCCGCAATGAGTCCGGCAACTCCTCCACCACATGGAATCTCGCCTGCTCCACACGTTGAATCACCATTTGGGCAATTCTATCGCCGCGGCGCAGGCTGATGGGTTCGGCCCGGTCAGTATTGAGCAGCGTGACGGAAATTTCGCCACGATAGCCTGCGTCGACTGTCCCTGGCGCATTCACAATCGTGAGCCCATGTTTGGTGGCGAGCCCCGAACGGGGATGAATCAGCGCCACGTAGCCTGCGGGCAGCGCCACAGCCACACCGGTCGGCACCAGGACACGCTCTCCGGGACCAAGATGGACATCCACCCTGGTGCGGAGATCCGCACCTGCATCGCCCGGATGTGCATACGAAGGCATCTCCAGATCCGGATCGAGCTGCTTGAGTTCAATATCGACAAAGCTGTCCGCTGCCTGTGTTGGTTCCACGTCAAATTCTCCCGCTGTCGCCGCTGCGTCAGCTCATCACTCTAGCGTCTCCAGGCACCTCCCGCGCAGGGCCGCCGTCGTCCCCGGCACCACGAGGTGAAAAGGGGCGGCAAAAGTGAAAAGCTGAGGTCATGTCAGATTCGTCCTCCGCCCTCCCTCCGGCGCCAGCCAAGGCCACACCGCTCTTTCAGGAAAAACTCTGGCCGGCCGCCTGGATCTGGATAGTGGTCCTGGGCCTATCGGCGGCCGGAATCTTCATTTTCGCACCGATCAGCATCACCGCCGGCGTTATTGCGGCCATCATTCTGGCCATAACGATGACGGTCCTGTTGATACTGACGACCCCCCGCATCGTTGTCACGGAACGGACGTTGCAGGTCGGCCGTGCCACCATTGAACGGCAGTATGTTGGCGCGGCTGAGGCGTTCCGGGACAGCGCAGCCACGGAACAGCGTGGACCGCAACTGCACGGCCTGGCTTATCTGTGTATCCGCGGTTGGGTGGGTCCTGTGGTTCGGATTGAGATTACCGACGATACGGATCCAACGCCATACTGGCTGACCTCGACGAGGCACCCCGACCGGTTGGCGGCTGCACTGCAGACGCCTGCAAATGCGTGATGGTTCAGGACTCGCAATCCTTGCAAAAATACATCCCGTCCTTCTCCCTTGCGATCTGAGAGCGGTGGCGGACCAAAAAGCATGAAGCACAAGTAAATTCGTCGGCTTGAGCCGGCTGCACCCGGACCTGGAGTTCCTCTCCGGACAGGTCGGCACCCGGCAACTCGAAACCTTCGGCGGCGTCCGTTTCATCTTCGTCAACCGCGGAGGACTGTTTGTTGGTCCGGTGCGTCTTCAGTTCTTCAATCGAGTCTTCGCTGTCTTCATCTTCGCCCTTGCGCGGTGCGTCGTAGTCTGTGGCCATGATTGTCGTTCACGCTCCGGTCGTTGCGGTTCCACGGTTGGCCGGCCCGAACTGATCTGAACCCGGCTCGTGGTACATAACGTCTGCAGACCGGTTTTTGTGCCCTTGGCGCAGTAAGTGTCCCGCCACGCCTGGCGCGTTAGTAGGAAAACACCACATTCGGTGGCAAAGTTTCGTCCAAGAGTATATGTCTGGCGGAGGGTTATTCATGCAGGATCTACGACTGGTGGGTGTCCATGATGGTGGTGAACATCTGCTATTGAGCGGCACCGGCGGGGAAATCTACCGCCTGCGCATCGACGAAGCGCTTCGGGTTGCGTCCTCCCGCGCGCCGCACCGCTCCGCCCGCCAAGTGCCTTCCAGGCCTGCTTCCACCGGCGGCAGCGAACCGGTTGTCAATCTCTCACCCAGGGACATCCAGGCCCGCATCCGTGCAGGTGCGACGGCGCAGGAAGTAGCCGGGGAATCCGGGTTGAATCTGGCCCGGATCGAACGCTATGAAGGGCCGGTCCGCGCCGAACGCGATTACATGGCCCAGCAGGCACAAAAAGTGGAAGTAGCAGCTGCCCTGCCGCACCACGATGGATACCGCTCCGCATTCGGCGACAACGCGGCGACCCTGGGCGAAATGGTGTCGCATCGCCTGACGGCGTACGGACTCGAGTCCAACACTGTGGAATGGGACGCCTGGCGCCGTCCGGATGGATCCTGGAACGTCGTGGCCCGTTTTGAAGCTGATTCAGAGGCAGCGGACAGCATCGGGGAGCAACCGCCGGCCCAGTGGACCTTCAATCCAATGCGGAAGACCGTACAGAACGGCAATCGTTGGGCCCAGGTCCTGAGCGAACTGGAGCCTATGGACGGTCCCTTGCCGGCCCGCCGGCTCTCGGCAGTGGCCGACCGGGTCTTCGATTTTGAAGCCGAAAAGGACGACGCCGACGACGACAAGCCTGCAGACGATCTCGATTCCGATAACCTGCTGGATGTTCTCAGGTCACGCAGGGGTCAACGCATAGGTTCGGACGAGGACGGAGACGACGCTCTGGCCTTGATGCTCAACAGCGGCGGAGTTCCAGCGGCCCATCCCCGCAACGAAGAGGCGCCTGGCGGCGCGGACGACGACGGCGAGTCCATAGCGGACGAGGATGCGTTCCCCGCCCTTAGCCTTGCTCCGAACTACCGTGAAGATGAAGACGACCACCGACTCCACGAAGGCGTCAGCACTGAGACCCGGGAAATCACCATATCGGCGGCACCGGGAAGGCAGACCGAGCCGTCGGATAAATCGTCCGACACCGGTTCCCAGTCGCAGCGGCCAGTCGACAGTGAGCAGGACCGGAAGCAAATTAAGCCTAAACGATCCAGCGTGCCGAGCTGGGACGAAATTGTCTTCGGCACAAAAGGTGACTAGTACTTAGGTTCAAAGGGCAGCAACTGATCTGCCTCAGCCATGATGTTCGCACGGTGGGCTGTGGTCCGACGCATGTAATGCCGGCGGCAGAGTGTCTCATAGCCCACAGCGGGCGCAGTTTCCAAAAGACTGTCCAGCCCACCCCCGGACAATACTTCCTGGCGCGGGTCGTCATCCGTTGCGGTCATGCCATCATCACCGACGTCGCCGACCACCATTTGATCGCCCTCAACCACCATCACCCCGTCGATGGTGCGGGCGTTGTGTGTGGCCCGGTTTCCGCACCAGCACAATGCTTCCACCTGCAGGACCTGGACCCTGTCCGCCAACTCGATGAGCCGCTGCGATCCCGGGAAGAGCTGCGTTCTGAAATCAGTAGTGATGCCAAAGGCAAAGACGTCCACGTCCATTTCATCGACAAGACCGGCCAGTTGCTCCACATGTTCAGGACTATAGAACTGGGCCTCATCACAGATGAGGTAGTCCACTCTTTCTCCACGGGTACGCCTGTCCACCACTTCAGCCCGGAAATCAGTACTCCCGGTAACCTCAACCGCCGGCGTTTGTAAGCCCAGGCGGCTGGAGATCACGGCGGTTCCGGCCCGGTCTCTGCAGCTGAAAAGGACTCCTCCTCGGTTGCGTGCGCGGTGATTATGGTCCATCTGGAGGGCGAGCGCCGACTTTCCGCAATCCATGGTTCCGGAAAAGAAAACCAGTTCAGCCACGTACAGCCTTCCGTGATCCAGAACGTCCTTTGTTGGCCGTAACCTCGATATTCACCAGTGGTATTTCACGTTCAGCACGGGTCAGGGACCCGTGCTGCCCCACCACCTCCAAGGCCGTGGGACGAACCCGGCGCGTGTCGTAGAACGCCACCTGCTCCCGGGCCGCTATCAGTACGTCGCCGATCCGCCCGTTGACGTGCGGATCCACAACTCCGCCGAAGTAGCCGGAGCGGATCGCATCTTCCCTGGTCATCACCCACGCTTCGTGACCGTGAGCGTCCCGCCACGCGGCCAGCAGCCGTTCGCGTTGCCCTTCACCGCCATCGGGTTCGAGGTACAAATGCACCATGCGCGGTTCGCCGGCAGTGTGCCGGACGCCGTCAATCAGATGTGGATTTGCCGCATAGTCATACCGGCGGGATTCGGGCACATCGACCATCCCGTGGTCGGCGGTCAGCAGGAGTTGGGTCCGCGGTGGCAGCTGCGAGCTCAGCCGGCGCATTGCCCCGTCCAGCTCCTCCAGTTCCTGTTCCCATTCCGGGGATTGGAATCCGTACCGGTGTCCCGCACGGTCCAACTCATTGAAGTACAGATACATCAGCATGCGGGGATTGTCTGCCATCGCCCCGGCGGCGGCCGCTGTTTTGGCGTGGGACGATGTCGCCGGGATAAAGGACCCGCCCCGCAGGGCCGCCCGTGTCATTGCGGACGACTCGAATTTCGGCAGGCTCACGGTGGCAACCGGCACCTCTGCTTCAATCTGCTCGAATATTGTGGGGTGCGGCTGCCAGCGCGCCGGATCGACGTTCGCATCCCAGCCGCCGAGCATATTAACGACTTTGTCCTGATCCGGATCCAGCACGTCGAAGCCGACCATGCCGTGCTCCCCGGGCGTCCGGCCGGTGCCCAGTGAAGCCAGGGACGTCGCCGTCGTCGATGGGAAGGCAGATGACAGTGTTGTGGCACCGTCCATGCAGCGTCGCAAAAACGGCGCGTGGCCCCCGCGGTCCTTGAGTTGGGCCTTGCCGAGTCCATCCACCAGCACCACGCAAATCCGGTCCGCCGATGGTAACCGCAGATGATTGGTGTATCCCGGCAGCCCGAGCGCTGAGGCCGAGCTAACGAAGACTTCCGCTATCGAATTCCTGCCGTAGCCTGGTGCAGCGGGGAGGACTTGTTCACCGGTATGGCTCATTCTCTACCGCTGGTGATGGCCGCGGGCAGCGCGGCCGCCCAGATTGGTCAGCCGGGTGCGGGACTGATCCAGCGGTGCCTGCTCCTGCCGTACTGCCGGAGCCTGGCTGGTATTGGCCCGGCGCAGAGCCCGGGCAAACGACTTGGCGTTCTTCACTGCGTCTGCCCCGTCGGCTTCCTCGCTGACACGGAGGACGATGTCCTCCTGTGCGATCGTGCCAGTGTAACCATGATCGGCGTCGCACTGCGGATCTCCGCAGCTGGCCGGCCCCATGTCGATGCGTTGCCCGCCGGACCAGGCAATAGCCAGCGTCAGTTCCCGGGCCTCGTCGGATGGTTCATAGTTCTGAGGCTGGGCGTAAAGGTAGCTGAGGACCACGGAACGGATCTGGGTGACAGGAACGGATTCGGTCGATATTTGCGCCACGACCTGGTCCCCCGCTTCGTCGAGTTGCTGATCGTCGACGTGCGTGATGACCATCATGTCCTCGGTCAATACCAGAACGGTGATATGCCGGTGGACCTCGGTGCGGTCAAAATGGGTTTCCAAGTGAACCAGGTGCGACAGCGGTTCCCTGCCGTCCAGGGCATCGTGGACGACGTCGGCCACCATGCGTGGATAGAATCCGGCGCGCTGCAGCGAGCCGTCCAGTCGCTGCGCTTCGTCCGGCTGGGTTCCAGGTGAAGGATTCATTATGTCAGTTTCCCAGAAAGACTATGCAGGTCATAACGGGACGGGACTTATCCACAAGCGGAGACAGTTGCCTGGCCTTTGCCGCTTCCCCTAATCCCGCATGGCACGCCGGGCGCTGTCCGTGCGTTGGGCGGGATTGCCAATGCGCAGGTCCGCGTTCAAGATGTTGAGCCCGGTATCCGAAACGAGCACCGGATTGAACTCCATCAACGCCAGTTCAGGATGCTCATCCTTCAGCACCGACAGCCGGGCAACCAAGTCCTCAAGGGCTTCAATCCGCACCGGTGGGAGCCCCTGATAACCGAAGAGTTTCCGGGCGGCCCGTGGGGCACGAACCAGGTCGGCAACGTCGACATTGGTCAACGGCGGAATGCGGTGCGACCAGTCGTCGAGCAGATTGACAGCATCACCGGCCAGGCCGAAGGAAACGACCGGGCCCAGCAGGGGGTCTTCAATAGCGCGCAGGCTGCAGGCCTGGCCGGTCCTCGCCATGGTCTGAACTTCCAGCCCGAATGTCCCATATGGTTCGAGGATCTGCCGCATCTGGTCAATATTGCTGCGCAGCGATTCCGGCCCGGTGATGTTCAGCCGTACGCCGCCCAGATCCAGCCGGTGGCGGAGGTGTTCATCCATGGTCTTGATGGCGACCGGCCAGCCCAGCCGGTCCGCGGCAGCGATTGCCTCTTCCGCCGTCTGGAAGGGTGCCGAGGGCAGGATTGGAATGCCGTAGTGGCTCAACAATTCCGCGGCTTCCTCCTGGCTGAGCCGGTACAGACCACTGCCCGGGACGTTCTGTTGCAGCCGGTCCACGAGCGCCGCCGCGGCATCGGTATCGATACCATCCGGTTCCACGAACTCACCGTGGTCCCGTTGGACCCATTGGGCATACTGAACGACGGCGGCGAGGGCGGCCACAGCCTTGCCGGGAGTCGAGTAGCACGGCAGACCCTGCTGGCGCGCCTGGGACGGGTCGGATGCGGAGGTGGCCGAAGGCAGCGCCGGCGACGGGCCGGATAGCGCCGCAGATGGCTCCGGCTGCACCGTCGCCGCCGGGGGCTGGGTCCGAGGAATTTCAAGCAACCCCTCCGCCCGGATGGACGGATCCAATATTCCGCTGAAGGCTGCCACAACCGGCTTGCCGGCCTGTACCGAACATTCGTGCAGGACGACTGCAATATTTTCCACACTGACGCCGCGGGCGGGCAACAGGGCGACGACGGCGGCGTCCACCTTGGGCAGTTGCAGTACCTCAAGCACGCGGCGCTTCAGAAGGGGCAGGGCCGCCGACATTCCAGTATCCAGATCCAGATCAGCGGCCAGCTGGGATACGGCAAGCTCGTGGGATTCTGCGCCGTCGACTGTCACCTTTCCGAGAGCGAGTGAATTGCTGACAACGGCTATTGAAGGACCTGCCGGCAGCGGCTGGCTCACCACGATTTGGGCGATATCGGATAGCTCCTCGCTCGTAGTGACCCTGATGACCCCGGCCTGGCGCAGCATTGCGTCCAACGCCCCATGGGGGGCTTGCGTGGTGCGGACCAGGTGTCCGGGAGGCAACTGAAGTCCCATCACATCGGATTTGGCGACGATCACAGGTTTACGCCGGGACAGCCGGCGGGCAATGCGCGAAAATTTGCGGGGATTGCCGATCGACTCAAGATAGAGCCCCGCCGCACAAGTATCCGGATCGTCCTCCCAATGCTGCATCAGGTCGTTGCCGGAGACGTCAGCCCGGTTGCCTGCCGACAGGAATGAGGAGACTCCTACTCCGCGCCGGCTCGCGGCGGCATACAGCAGGACACCGACCGCGGCAGACTGGCTGAACAATCCGAAACCGCCCCGCTGCGGCAACTGTGGAGCCATCGAAGCATTCAGCGACACCTCGGGATGTGTATTGATCATTCCCAGTGAGGCCGGCCCGATGACACGCATTCCGTTGGCCCGGGCTTCCCGGACCAAAGCCCGCTGGCGCTCGCTGCCGTGCTCGCCGTCGTCGGCAAATCCGGCAGTGACCACGAGGACGCCGCGGACACCGGCAGCTCCACATTGAGACACCACCGGAAGTACTTCTTCATAGGGAACGGCGATGACGGCCAGCTCCACCGGATCCTTGATCTCCGACACGTTGGCGTGGGAGACCATCCCGCCAATCTCGAGGGATTCTGGATTGACCGCGTAGACGGGTCCGGTGAAGCCGCCTTCGATAATGTTCTCCAGCAATTGATGGCCGACGGATCCTGCAGTGCGGCCGGCACCGATGACCGCGACCGAGGAGGGGGAAAACAGCTCGGCAATGCTCCTGGCTTCGGCCCTGTGCTCACGGGATTCCATCACCGCCCTGGACCGGGACGTGGGATCAATGTTGAAGCTCAGTGCAACCACTCCGTCGTCGAAATGCCGTTCGACTTCATACCCCGCATCCGAAAAGACGTCGAGCATCCTGCGGTTTGCAGGCAGGACTTCGGCCGAAAACTTCCGGATCCCGTTTTCCCGGGCAGCGGCCGTGAGGTGCTCGAGCAGTATTGAGCCAAGGCCACGGCCCTGGTGATGGTCCGAAATGTTGAACGCCACCTCCGCCTCGGCTGGATCATCCAACCGGTCATAGCGGCCGATGCCGATGATTTCGGTCCCGCGGACGATGGCGAACGCGACCCGGTCCCTGTAGTCCATTTCGGTGAATCGCTTCAGCTCCTTGCTGCTGAGTTTGGACTTGTAGGTGAAGAACCGCATATAAATGGAGTTCTGTGACTGGGCCGTGTGGAAAGCCTGAACGGCAACGGCGTCCGCCGGGCCGATGGGCCGTAAATGCGCGGTTCCGCCGTCGCGCAACACGACGTCGGCTTCCCAATATTCGGGGTAATCTCCCTGTTCCGCCATAGACTCAGCTTAGCGATTATTGTCCCTTACACCTTGAAGCGAGGATTTACTTCTCTATGGCCCGGCGCCGAGCGACTGCACCGCCCCAGGATTTTACGGAAAATATCGTCGATATCGACGTCACCTCCGAAATGGAGGGCTCGTTCCTCGAGTACGCATATTCCGTCATATATTCACGCGCTCTCCCCGATGCCCGTGACGGCCTCAAGCCGGTGCATCGGCGAATCCTGTACATGATGACGGACATGGGCCTGCGCCCGGACCGCGGACACGTGAAGTCGGCCAGGGTCGTCGGGGAGGTGATGGGAAAGCTCCACCCCCACGGCGACGCCGCCATCTACGACGCGATGGTCCGGATGGCGCAACCCTTCTCGATGCGGCTGCCGTTGATCGATGGACACGGGAACTTCGGCTCGCTCGACGACGGTCCCGCGGCGCCCCGCTATACCGAGGCGCGCCTCACTGCCGCTGCTCTGGCGCTGACGGACCATTTGGGTGAAGACGTCGTCGACTTTGTTCCGAACTACGACAACCAGCTCACCCAGCCGGAGGTCCTGCCTGCGGCCTATCCGAACCTGCTGGTCAACGGCTCCTCGGGTATCGCCGTCGGCATGGCCACCAATATGGCTCCCCACAATCTCGGGGAAGTCATCGCCGCGGCCAGGCACCTGATTGCCAACCCTGAAGCCACCTTGGACGATCTGATGGAATTCGTACCGGGTCCGGATCTTCCCGGTGGTGGCAAAATCGTCGGGCTGAGCGGCATCCGCGACGCCTATGCGTCCGGCCGCGGGTCCTTCAAGATGCGCGCCAAGGTGGAGGTCGAGCAGCTCAACGCCCGCCGGACAGGTTTGGTCGTCACGGAGCTGCCCTACGGCGTCGGGCCGGAAAAAGTGATCGAGAAGATCAAGGACGCCGTCACCTCCAAAAAACTCCAGGGAATTTCCGACGTCGTCGATCTTACGGACCGTACGTACGGGCTGCGGCTCGTGATCGAACTGAAAAACGGGTTCAATCCGACCGCCGTGTTGCAGCAGTTATACCGGTATTCGCCGATGGAAGACTCCTTCGGCATCAACAATGTCAGCCTCGTCGACGGGCAGCCACGCACCTTGGGGCTCGTCGAACTGCTGCAGGTGTACATCGACCACCGGATCAGTGTTGTCCGCCGGCGCACCGCCTTCCGACTGGCGAAAAAGAAGGACCGCCTGCACCTGGTCGAAGGTCTGTTAATAGCCATTGTCGACATCGATGAAGTTATCCAGATCATCCGCTCCTCCGATGAGGCCGCCGCCGCACGTGAGCGGCTGATGGCGATCTATGACCTGACCGAGATCCAGGTAAACCACATTCTTGAACTCCGGTTGCGTCAACTGACGAAATACTCGCGCATTGAACTTGAGAAGGAGCAGGACGAGCTGCGGCGCGATATTGAGGCGCTGGAGAGGATCCTCAACTCCGAGGAGCTGCTGAGGGATCTGGTCTCCAACGAACTGGCAGAAGTAGCCGCTAAGTATGCGACGGAGCGCCGTACCGTCCTGCTGGAGGCAGAGGCCGCAGCACCGGCCATGGCGTCCGCACCGGCAATCGGAAGCAAGAGCGCCAAGCCGGTTATGGCGCTGGAAATCGCAGACGATCCATGCTGGGTTGTCCTATCCACTTCCGGGCAGCTGGCGCGGACATCGGACCGGAATCCTTTGGCCGAATCGGGGCCCCGGACGAAGCACGATGTATTCAAAGCGGTGATTGGCACTACGGCCCGGGCCGAAATTGCCGCAATCACGTCTCTGGGCCGGATGGTGCGTGTGCAGGTGATGGATATGCCGGTCCTGCCGGCAACGTCCGGACTGCCCAATCTCACCGGCGGCGTGCCCTCCAACGAATTCATCACTCTGCTCAAGGGCGAATCCCTGGTGTCGCTGGTGCCATTGGACCAGGTCATCGCCCTGGGCACGGAGCAGGGCGTGGTCAAACGCGTCAACCCTGAATATCCGCTCAATCGTGACGACTGGGACGTCATTGCGCTCAAGCCGAAAGACAGGATTGTGGGCGCGGCAGCCGTGGGCGAAAACGACCAGCTCGTGTTCATTACGGCACAGGCTCAGTTACTCACTTTCGCTTCCAGCCTGGTCAGGCCGCAGGGCCGCACTGCGGGCGGTATGGCCGGGATAAAGGTCGCCGCTGAAGACACGGTGCTCTTTTTTGGCGGGGTCAAGGCAGAGGACCCTTCCGCCGTCGTCGTCACCATTGCAACTGCCTCATCCGTACTGCCCGGCATGTCAGCCGGCTCGGCGAAGGTCACGGAATTCTCCGAATTCCCGGCGAAGGGACGGGCCACTGCAGGGGTGCGGGCCCACCGCTTCCTTAAAGGCGAGGACGCGCTGACCGTCGCCTGGGCCGGCCATGGTCCGGCGAAGGCTTCTTCCTCAAACGGTGTTTCCAGGGCGTTGCCGAACGAATATGGCCGCCGGGACGGCTCGGGTGTACCGCTCTCACAAACTGTCGAACTGTTGGGTCCGTCGCAAAGCTGGCCAACCGCGACAGAGGCGGCGCCGGGCGGCGGGTAGGAGTCAGGGTGCTCCACTATCAAAATTGAGCGCCACGACTCCTGCCACGATCAGGGCTATGCCAATGACTTTGACCATGCCCAACTGCTCGCCGAAAAAGAAGGCGCCGATGACGGCTATCAAAGCAGTCCCCAAACCGGCCCAGATGGCGTAGGCAACTCCCACCGGTACCGTACGGAGGGTCAACGACAGCATCCAGAACGCCAGGCCGTAACCGACCGCCACACCCACCGAGGGCCACAACCGGGTGAATCCATCCGAGAGCTTCAGCAGAGAGGTCCCGGCTACTTCAAAAACGATGGCCAGGGCGAGAAATACGTATGGCATTGTCGACTCCTTTAGTCACGCCGTACTCGCCGATGCGTCTGCGGTTGATACGGGACACTAATAGGCGTCCCCGCACTCTTTACTCCAAAGCGTGGTCGAAAGTCAGCGTCCGGTGGGTGGGAGTGTAACCGAGCCGTTCATACAAGCCGAGGGCGCCTGACGGGTTCTCGGTATCGACCTGCAGCCCTGCATTATCCACTCCACCGGCCTTAAACCGGCGCATGGCCTCAACCAGGATCGCCGGGGCTATCCCGCGTCCGCGCCAGCCACTGCGCACTCCCAGCAGCTCCGTATACCCCTCGCTGTACCCATGGATCTTGACCGAGTTCGGGTCCATGCTGGCAATGTGGTATCCGGCCACTTCGCCGCTGGCCCCGTCGATCACGGCCATACTCCATTCGGGTTTGAAATCCGGATGGCTAACGGTAAACCGCCAACTTTCCTCGTCACGGGGTTCGCTCCCCCAGTGATCCTGGAACGCTTCATTGTGGGCCTGGCGGATACTGTCGGAAATTTCCGGATTGAAGGTCACGAACTCCAACCCGCTGTCCAGACCTGCCTCGGGGATCGGCTCACTGAGCGGTTTGGTCATTTCGGTCCAGTAGCGCACGACCTTGGTACCCATGGATTCCATCAAGGCAATGTGACCCCGGTTGTTTTCTTCCGCGTAGGTACGCAGTACTCCCGGCGCGGCACCGGCCTCCACGAACCGCTGCCTGGCCCGCGCCTCCTGCCAACGGTAAACAACCGTGCCGATGCCCCTCCGGCGCCATTGGGGATCGACGCCGCCCCAGGAGTAGACCTTGAGCGATCCGTCATTGCTGGTCACCCTGCCGAAAGCGCGTGGAATTCCCGCTTCATCGATGCCGAAGAGACTGTTCAGTGCCGGATCATTTCTTGAGGAGTTGAAGACCTCCTCCAGGTCCTGCCGCCGCTCAAACCAGATTGGCTTGTCCGCCTCAGCCATTCGCTCAATCAATTCCAACCAGGAATCGACGTCCTCCGGCGTGATGCTGCGCCACGTCAAACCGGTCGAAGAATCGGGCAACGGGGCGGGGATGCTGGCTGTCATATTCCAAGACTATCGGCCCACCGCTTTGAAATTTACCTCCTTCGAATTGATGCCGGGAGCCTACGGCGGACCGTGCGGCGCGCAAAGGTTCTACGCAATGTAGAACCTTGACCGAAAACCGGGTAAATTAATGACAGGTACAAGTTCATAGTGAACTTTGGAATACAGGACTACGACGCCACCTGCAATGGCGTTACAGGCAGACAAGGAATCCGGATGGCCACTCTCGGCGAGCTCGAACGCACAGTGATGGATCTTCTGTGGGAGAACCCCGAAGCGGTGACAGCCAATGCACTCCGCGACATGCTCGCCCGGAGAACGCATGGGGAACAGGCCAGCAAGGAACTGGCGGTGACCACGGTCCTGACTGTTCTCTCCCGGCTGGAGAAAAAAGGTCTGGTGGAACGCGCCCGCGACACGCGGCCGCACCGCTATCAGGCAGTCACCAGCAGGGAAGAGCATACGGCGGACCTGATGCATGAGGTTCTTGGATCTGCGCCCAACCGCGAGGCAGTGTTGGCCCGGTTCCTCGGATCCGTCAGCGATGGCGAGGCGGCGACCCTGCGTAAACTGCTCGGACACAGCTAGGCGCCGCGGGGCGCCGGACGGTATCGCATGATCTGGGCATCGTACGCGCTGGCCGTTCTCGCCATCATCCTGGCCTGGCCGGCTCCGATCATCCTTTCGAAGGCGCAATGGCCGGCACGATCCCCCTTTACCGCGATGATCCTGTGGCAGGCAATCGCGCTGGCCGGTGGGCTCTCAATGATCGGCGCCATGCTGGTATGGGGGCTCGATCCGCTTGGAGACAACCTGCTGGAAGGCATGGGCGTCCTGGCGGAGATCGTATTAGGGAGCCGGTCCACGGAGGCGTTGGGCTTCTGGCACGTCTTTGCGCTCAGTGCAGCCTTCCTGTTGGGCCTGCATCTTGTCTTCACGCTGCTGCTGACGTACATCCGGATTCAACGCCAGCGACGGCGGCACCGGGATTTACTGCGTATCCTCAGTTCACCTTCCCCGGAGTCTGCCTCGACTGTCGTGATTAACCATCCCGCCCCCGTGGCATACTGCCTGCCGGGAGGAGCAAGGTCGGTGACGGTTTTATCCGACGGTCTGGTCAATCTACTTGAACCGGATGAGCTCGAAGCCGTGCTCATCCATGAGCAGACCCACTTGACCCAGCGCCACCATCTCCTGCTGTGGGCGTTCGCGGCCTGGCGTTCCGCCTTGCCATGGCTGCCCACGTCTCAACTGGCCCAGCGCTCCGTGAATGAACTGATCGAGATGCTGGCCGATGATGAGGCACTGAAATCGGTCGACACGGCGTCGTTGATTAAAGCGATCGCCATCGTCGCCTCCGGAACCGGTCCATCTGAGAGCACGGATGACGACGACAGCGACTTGGCCGGATCATCTTCTGCCAACGGACATTACAACACCGGCGGCAGTCCTCCCGGCACGCCCGGAAGTCCGATGGAGTCCGGTATGGATGCCGTGACGACCTCGCACCGGATCAGCCGTCTGATCACGCCCCGCCCCGCCCTGCCGCAATCCGGGCAGTCAGTAATAGTGGGTGTGTCCGCCGCGTTGCTCGCGGCGCCGACAGTATTGCTGATTGTTCCGGGACTGTTGGGGCTGTGACCGGTTGCTTCCGCTCCGGTTGCTGTTGAGCTGTCCGGGGTCCGCGGCCTGTCCGCTTACGCGTCGATCCGTTCACGGTCCAGGACAGCGGCGCCGGCGATAATGAATTCCTTGCGGGGAGCCACGTCGCTGCCCATCAGCAGGTCGAAGGCCCTCTCGGCTGCCTGCGCGTCTTCCACTCCCACCCGGCGGAGCGTCCGGTGCCGCGGGTCCATCGTCGTTTCCGCCAGTTGATCGGCGTCCATCTCACCGAGACCTTTGTAGCGCTGGATTGGTTCTTTGTACCGCTTTCCGTCCTTCTCAAGCCGCCCCAGCAGGACATTCAACTCATTCTCGGAATAGGTGTAGATCATCTCATTCGGTTTCGAACCGGAATGGATCACCTCAACCCGGTGCAGGGGCGGTACCGCAGCGAAAACTCTCCCTGCCTCAACGAGAGGACGCATATAGCGGAAGAACAACGTCAGCAGCAACGTTCGGATATGCGCCCCGTCCACATCGGCGTCGGTCATGAGGATGACTTTGCCATAACGCGCTGCCTCAATCTGGAAACTCCGCCCGGAGCCGGCACCGACGACCTGGATCAACGCCGCACACTCGGTGTTGGAGAGCATGTCCCCCACCGAAGCTTTTTGGACATTGAGAATCTTGCCTCTGATCGGCAGCAGGGCCTGATAGTCGGACGACCGGGCCAATCTTGCTGTTCCGAGAGCGCTGTCCCCCTCAACGATGAAAAGTTCGGATCGGTCCACGTCGTCGATCCGGCAATCCGCGAGTTTGGCCGGCATTGCCGACGTTTCCAGGGCATTCTTGCGGCGCTGCGTTTCCTTATGTACCCGCGCGGAGATCCGTGATTTCATCTCCGATACGACTTTCTCCAATAACACCGCGCTTTGCTGCTTGTCGGCGCGTGTTTTGGAGTTCAGCTTTGCCAGGATCTCCTTCTCGACCACCCTTGCGACGATCTGGCGCACCGCCGGCGTGCCGAGAATTTCCTTCGTCTGTCCCTCGAATTGCGGCTCGGCCAGCCGCACAGTCAGAACAGCAGTAAGACCGGCAAAGACATCGTCCTTGTCGATTTTGTCGTTGCCCGCCTTCAGCTTGCGGGAGTTCGCCTCTATCGCCTTTCGGAAAGACTTCAGCAGCGCCTGTTCGAAGCCGCTGAGATGCGTTCCTCCCTTGGGAGTGGCAATAATGTTCACGAAGCTGCGCACGGTCGTGTCGTAACCGATCCCCCAACGCAGAGCGATATCCACCTCGCAGTCACGTTCGACCTCGGTAATGTGGCTGTGTCCTTTATCGTCAAGCACTGGCACCGATTCGGAAAACTTCCCAGCACCGTGCAGTCTCCAGATATCGGTGACGGGGCTGTCGGCGGCCAGATAATCCGCGAACTCGGAAATTCCGCCGTCGTGGACGAATATTTCTTCGATGGGACCGTTCTCCCCAGGGGTGCCGGGCAATCCCCGTTCGTCCCGGAGAGTGATTTTGAGCCCCGGGATCAGGAAAGACGTCTGCCGGGCACGGGCCTGGAGCTCTTCGTAGGAAAATTTAGCGTCCCGGGTGAAGATTTGCGGATCGGCCCAATACCTCACCCGTGTGCCGCTCACGCCCCGCTTCGTGGTCCCGCTCTTGTCCAGCGTCGACCCGGTGGTGAACGGCTCAAACGGCGCCGTCGGAGTTAGCGTTTTACCCTTGTCCCTGAAATGTCCCGGTTCACCACGGCGGAAGGACATCTGGTATGTCTTGCCGCCACGGTCCACCTGCACGTCCAGCCGCGATGATAGAGCGTTGACCACGCTGGCGCCGACGCCATGCAATCCACCGGAGGCCGTATAGGAACCCCCACCGAATTTGCCACCCGCGTGGAGCTTCGTGAATACCACTTCCACACCTGACAAACCTGTCTTGGGCTCGATATCCACGGGAATACCCCGGCCATCGTCATGGATCTCGACGGAATCGTCCGGATGCATGATTACTGTGATGCTTTGGCCATATCCAGCCAGCGCCTCATCCACGGAATTATCGATGATTTCCCACAGGCAGTGCATCAGGCCCCGGGAATCAGTTGATCCGATATACATGCCTGGGCGCTTCCGGACCGCCTCCAGCCCTTCCAGAACAGAAAGATGCCGTGCTGTGTACTCGGATTTCGTAGGCACCACTGTGGTCTTACTCCTCGGCTTCGAACTGCCGGGAACTACCGGCGGATAATCTGGACCCTTACTAGGCTATCGACCTTTTCCCACGCCTGATGACACCGCCTCCCGGGGCGAGTCGGACCACCTCCGGGTTCGGAACGGGGCGATAGCTTCTGCAACATCCGTACGCGGATAGCGAAAGCGGCCAATCCTGCGAAGAAATTGGACCGAATAATGGTTGTATAGAGTGTACGAACTACTAAGGAGGTCGTCATGACGACAGCTGTAGCCAGCCGCGAACTAAACGCGCTAGACCGCTGCGACCGTTGCGGAGCGCAGGCCTATGTACGTGTCGTGCTTGAATCCTCCGGTGGTGAGCTCCTGTTCTGTGCACATCATGCCCGTGAACATGAGCCGAAGCTGAAGTCCCTCGCATCAGAGTGGCAGGATGAGACAAGCCGACTGCACGAAAAGGCCGGCACCGCCAGCGAGGGCTGATCTGTAACGAACCGCCCGCCGGTTCATTGCACCTCACGGCGTCTAAAACTTAAAAGCGAAGGGGCCTTCCTGTTGGAGGGCCCCTTCGTCGTGCTCTGCGCCGGTCCGCATTTGCGGAAGCCGGTTGGTTTTAATCCAGGTAGTCGCGCAGCACCTGAGACCGCGAAGGGTGCCGAAGTTTCGACATGGTCTTGGATTCTATCTGCCTTATGCGCTCGCGCGTCACTCCGTAGACTTTTCCGATCTCGTCAAGCGTTTTGGGCTGTCCGTCTGTAAGCCCGAACCGCATAGCCACGACTCCGGCTTCCCGCTCGGACAGGGTGTCCAGGACGGAGTGCAACTGCTCCTGCAAGAGTGTAAAGCTCACGGCGTCAGCCGGTACTACCGCCTCGGAATCCTCGATCAGATCACCGAATTCGGAGTCACCGTCTTCGCCAAGCGGCGTATGCAGTGAAATCGGCTCCCGGCCATACTTCTGGACCTCGACGACCTTCTCGGGGGTCATATCCAGTTCGAGCGCCAATTCTTCAGGAGTTGGTTCGCGGCCGAGGTCCTGCAGCATCTGGCGCTGGACGCGTGCCAGTTTGTTGATGACCTCCACCATGTGCACCGGGATGCGGATGGTACGTGCCTGGTCGGCCATGGCACGCGTAATCGCCTGACGGATCCACCATGTCGCGTAGGTCGAGAACTTGAAGCCCTTGGTGTAGTCGAATTTCTCGACGGCACGAATCAAGCCGAGGTTGCCTTCCTGGATCAGATCAAGGAACAGCATGCCGCGGCCAGTGTAACGCTTGGCCAGAGATACAACGAGGCGAAGGTTTGCTTCGAGAAGATGGTTCTTCGCCCGCTTGCCGTCATGGATAACCCATTTCAGCTCCCGCTTCAGCTTTTCCGGCAGGTCCTTCTCTCCGCCAAGCTTATGTTCGGCGAAGAGGCCCGCTTCGATTCGAAGCGCCAGGTCCACTTCCTGCTCGGCATTCAGAAGGGCGACTTTGCCGATCTGCTTCAGGTAGTCCTTTACGGGATCGGCTGTAGCTCCGGCGGAAATGACTTGCTGGGCCGGGGCATCGTCATCGTCGGCGTCTGAGTAGACAAAGCCGGATCCGGTGGGAGCCTCCTCTTCGGCAGCCGCTGCTTCCGCGGCACCTTCCGGCAAGTCCTCCACGTCGGCATCGGCCGCAGGCGTGGCCTCTTCGACTATCTCGTCGACGACGTCCTTCTTCCGCGTTCCGCCTTTGCCTGCCGGTTTCGCCGGAGCCTTAACCGTATCCGCCTTGGACCCTGTCTTTGATTTCGCACCGGCGTTACCGGACATGCTTTTCCTGACGCTGGTCAGCTCGGTTCCCTCTTCCGGGGAGCCGTTTGCGCCCTTCGCCGCGGAGTTGGGCTTTACGCCCGTCGTGCCCTCTTTGGCGGACGTAGCGGTTGTCTTCTTAGAAGCCGGTGACACAGAAAACCTTTCATACAGCGGTCTGTGGCATCACCAAAGGGGTAACACCACTATGACCCTGTCAAGTCCGTGATTGATTTCGAGGCGTAACGCCGCTGGTAGATCCACCATGTGAAACTATCAGCCCGGGCCTAATGTTCCCCGGATTCGGCGTCCATTCGACTACTCGAAGCACGGACCCAACCGGGTCTCCTTTGTATTGTCTCACGATTCCATGGCCTCGGTACACTCTTTGGGGCGGCTGGCAGAGGGCTGCCCCGGACCCTTTTATGCTGCTTCAGCGCCGATGCTGCTCCATGCAGTATCCGCTCTGGTGGCCCACCGCGGCAGGCGGCCAGTGGCAAACAGCTGCTCTAAAAGCACCGCCAGCTTGTACTTGGGATCCAGCTCGAGGCACTTATCCAAGTAGCTTTGGGCATGCGAACCCCGTCCCTTGGTCCACTCAATCCACGACAGCATGGTCAGCAGGGCCGTTGACGATGGACCGGAGCTGAATTGCAGCAGCATCTTGAAGACATCCGCCGCGCGGTTTATCGTCCTCCAGTCAGGTGGACCGTCATGCCCGCCCACCAGTACGGTCTGGAATACGGCGAGCGCCTCCGCTGCCCCGTCGGGATCTTCGTCGGTCCTTCGCCCGGGTGCGTGGTTCAGCTTCAGTACGTCCGGAACCACCAACGCGCCGGATTGTTCCGACAATAAACCGCCGGAAAGTGCTCCCTTTAGAGCGGTTTCCGGACCGACGCTGATTTGCACCAACAGACAGTCGCGAACGGTTTTGCATGTGAGACTGGCGAGCAGAAAGCCTGCCGAGTCTTCGTCCAGGATCCCCGAGGGCAATCTGCCGGCGCGCCGGGAACCGTCGTCAGAGGTGTCCACAGCCGTTTGCCAAGCGCCCATCGTTGCGGCGAATTGATCTTCCTGCAGCCATGAGGTGCCGACGCGGTGAACATTCTCCCGTATGGCTTCTTCAATCGCCCGGTCTGTATTGACCTGCAGTTCAGGGCCGATGCCGGTTGCTTCTTCAATACTGCGTCCGTAATGGCTGCCGCGGAAAACAAGCTCGGCGTTGAGCTCGCTTGAAGTGATGTCATCGATCGGCCGTCCGGGCCACGGGCAACATTTGATGTCGTCGCAGAAGTAGTCCCGCCAAACTGAACCCGAAATCCACCAGGCATCCCGGATTGGGATCCCGGCAAAGGCAAGACATGCTTCCAGGGCATCCATGATTCTGCTGTGCGGCCGTGCCGACTGGTCGCCCCAAGGAGCATCGGTGTACAAGGCGACGATCGTTGAATCCCGCGTTGTATCGCCGCCGAGGTAGTCCCTGATCTGCTCGGCGAAATCGCCCGCCTCATTAGGAGTGGGATCGTCCGGAAGATCCACCCGCAATGTCGCGCCTACACGTCCTCCCCTCATCGTGATGAAGACAGCGCTCTCCCGTGGCCAAAAACCAAGGGCGTGCGGGATATAGCTCAGGATATCGGCGGAGGTTCGGATTCTGTACGGCTTTTCATTAGTCATACCGCCAAGTCTTGACCGGCCCGGAAGCGGCGAAAAGGCGCGCCGGCCGCTTTGTGCGCAACTTCCTGCAGACGGCGCGTTGGGGAGGACGAGTGGGTGCCGGCGCTTCAGCTTAGGCGGGGTCGCCGCCGTCGTCCGGTTCTTCGCTGCTGCCCGGGTTCTCCCCGTCATTACCATCCCGGGTGGCAAGATAGGCTTCGACCGCCGCACCGAGCTCTTCGGCGTCAGGAAGCTCATCGTTATTCTTGGTCAGCAGCGAGCGGCGTTCCAATCCGCCGGTGTACTCGTCGTAGCGCTTCTCCAGATTCGAGACCACACTCTGGACTTCGCTGGAACCGGCCACTTGTTCTGAAATCTGTCGTTCGACGGTCCGGCCTGCTTCCCGCAACCGGTCAGCGGGGAGCATCAGTCCTGCGGCCGCTCCGAGGTACTCCATGGCACCGACGGCGGCGGGAGGATAGGTCGCCTCAGCCAAATAGTGCGGAACGTGAACCACGTATCCCACAACGCTGATTCCCGCCTCCGCCAGCCTGAGCTCGAGCAGATGGCCAATTGAAGCTGATAGCTCTGCCGTCGGCTTCCAGGATGTGATGCCCTCGATCAGGTCCGGCCGGTTTCCGTGGGCGGTGACGCCCAGCGGCCTAGTATGCGGAACCGGCATGGGCATTGAATGGACCCAGGTTACGAGATTCACGTCGAGCTTGCGGGTGAGGGCGACCACGGCACTGGCGAACCGTTCCCACTGCAGGTCCGGCTCGAATCCGGTCAGTAACAGGAATGGCTGTTGCAGTCCGTCGTACAGCCGGTAGAGATCAAGCCGCGGTGGCTGATACTCGGAAAAGTGGTCTTCAACAAAGGTGATGTGGGGGCGTCGGGATCGATAGTCGATCAGCTGGTCGGCATCGAATGAGGCAATTAGCTCGTTGTCCAGATGGTTCAGCAGCTCTTCGCTGATCTGCGACGTGACCTGACCCGCTTCGGCGTAGCCGGTGAATCCCATCAGCATGTTCAGACCCTTGAGGTCCCCGGTGCCCATTACCTCTGCGTTGGTGCTAAAGAGGGTCAACGGATCAAGCATGGTTTCCTCCATCTCTTTGGCCAGCCATCGCTGGGTCGTATGCGTTCACCAATAGAACGTCCGGGACACCCCAATCAATTCCGCAGCTGGGACTATCCACAACCTTGACTACGGTCACAATAAACGTACAGCAGAGCTGCAACGGAAAGACTACGATCAATAGAACCGCTGCCCGGCGCATCATCGGGCAATCGCCGGTCCAGGTTTGTAAGGTGTCTCCTAAGAGGCAACCAGCATCGAGCACATAGAAGTGAGGAAAAGTCTCCGTGATCAAAGCCAGCGAACTCAAACTCCACGCCATCGCAAAGGACGCCAAAAAGGTGCAGTGCGATGCAATTGTTATCGGTGTGGGTGAGGGCACGGAAGGGCCCTTCCTCCTGGAGAACCCGCTCTCCCCCAAGGCGGCAACGGCACTCAGCGAAACTCTTGGTTTACTCGGTCTCACCGGCGCTCTCGATGAAGTCCGGCGCCTGCCCGGTCTGCCCGAGCTGAATGCGGATCTGCTTGTGCTGGCGGGGGTCGGCAAAACAGGGCCAGGTGGCGCCGTCGACGACGAGTCACTGCGCCGGGCGGCCGGATCGGCAGTACGCCAACTGGCGGGTGTGTCCTCGGTACTTCTGGCACTGCCTGCCTCAACGGTTCCGCTGGCGGCCGCCATTGCCGAAGGGTGCGCCTTGGGTGCCTACTCCTATAACGAGTACCGGAACACCAGTGCGAAGTCCCAGCCGGAAATCGTCAAGGAAGTCACCATCCTTACCGCGGCAGCGGACGAAAAGCCGCTTAAGGATGCCCTCAATCGTGCATTGGTCATTGGCAAAACGGTCAATGCCACCCGGAGTTTGGTTAACCAGCCGCCGAGCGATCTCTACCCCGAATCTTTCGCGCAGTCGGCCAAGGAGCTCGCCCGCAACCTGCCGGTTAAGGTAACGGTGATCGACGAAAAGAAGCTGGAGAAGGACGGTTATGGCGGGATTCTCGGAGTCGGGAAGGGCTCTTCCCGTCCACCCCGCCTGGTCAAAGTCGAATACTCGCCCGCCAAGGCAAAGGTGAATCTGGCTTTTGTCGGCAAGGGGATCACGTTTGACTCCGGCGGATTGTCCCTCAAGCCGGCCGGCGGGATGATGACGATGAAGCTCGATATGGCGGGAGCCGCCGTCGTACTCAATTCCGTTTTGGCCATAGCCGAGATGGGGCTTCCGGTAAAAGCAACGGCATGGTTGTGTCTTGCAGAGAACATGCCGTCCGGCACGGCTCAACGTCCCTCAGACATTATTACCACCTATGGCGGCCGCACTGTCGAGGTCCTCAACACTGATGCCGAGGGACGGTTGGTAATGGCCGACGGACTCGCCGCGGCCAGTGAAGAAAAGCCCGATGTGATCCTGGATGTGGCCACGCTGACCGGTGCGCAGATGGTGGCTTTGGGCTCGCGGGTATCGGCAGTCATGGGCGACGAAGGCGTGCGCGCGGCGGTGAAAGAGGCTGCCGACCGGTCAGGCGAGCAATTCTGGCCGATGCCGTTCCCCGAGGAACTGCGTCAGACGTTGGATTCCCAGGTCGCGGATCTGAAGAACATCGGCGACAAATTCGGCGGAATGCTGACCGCAGGGATCTTCCTGCAGGAATTCGTCGGTGAAGCAGACGGGGAGCGGATCCCCTGGGCTCACTTGGACATCGCCGGCCCCGCTTTCAACGAAACTGCACCATATGGTTACACCCCGAAGGAGGGCACCGGTGTTGGTGTGCGGACGTTGATCGCTTATGCCGAAGACGTTCTGAGCCGTACAAGCTAACCAGAGCACCAATGGCGTGACACTGGACACACCGGCCTCCCATCGGGCGCGGATCCACCTGTAGTAAGTGGAGCGCGGGCGCGGATGGGCGCTAAGGTGAACACGGAGATAGAGCACCAAAATCACAATTCGGCGTGCAGCGCACGTCATCGATTACGCGAGGGAGCGTCCAAGTGGCCGATTCAGCTGCGCAAGAATTTGACATCCTGGTTCTCGGTGGAGGAAGTGGCGGCTATGCCGCCGCCCTGCGCGGAGTGCAATTCGGGAAATCCGTTGGACTTATCGAGAAGGGGAAGCTGGGCGGCACCTGCCTCCACAATGGCTGCATCCCCACCAAAGCACTGCTCCACACCGCGGAAATCGCCGACGGCGCCCGGGATGCCGAAAAGTACGGCGTAAAGGCCACGTTCGACTCCATCGACATGGACGGCGTCAATAAGTACAAGGACGGCATTGTTGCCGGCAAGTACAAGGGCCTGCAGGGGCTGCTCAAGAAGAAAGGCGTCACGGTCATCGAGGGCGCCGGAAAGCTCGTGGGTGAAGACACCATCGAGGTCGATGGGAAGAAATACACGGGTAAGAACATCGTCCTGGCCACCGGTTCCTACTCCAAGAGCCTCCCCGGGCTGGAGATCAAGGACCGCGTTATCACCTCTGACCAGGCGCTGAAGCTGGACTATGTCCCCAAGAGCGTCGTGGTGCTTGGCGGCGGTGTTATTGGCTGCGAATTCGCTTCCGTCTGGAAGTCGTTCGGCGTGGACGTCACGATCGTTGAAGCACTGCCCTCGCTGGTGCCCAACGAAGACGACGCGATTATCAAGATCCTGGAGCGCTCCTTCCGTAAGCGCGGCATCAACTTCTCCACCGGCGTGCGGTTTGAAGGCGTGGAGCAGAACGACGACGGGGTCAAGGTCAAGCTGGAGGACGGCAAGACTTTCGACGCCGACCTGTTGCTCGTCGCCGTCGGACGCGGCCCTGTTACCGACGGACTCGGTTACGAGGAAGCCGGGATCACCATGGACCGCGGATTCGTCATCACGAACGAACGTTTACACACCGGCGTCGGAAACATTTACGCGGTCGGTGACATCGTGCCCGGGCTGCAGCTGGCACACCGCGGCTTCCAGCAGGGCATCTTCGTCGCCGAGGAGATCGGCGGAGAGAACCCGGCCGTTATCGATGAGTCCGGAATCCCCCGCGTTACCTATAGTGAACCGGAAATCGCCTCGGTCGGATTGACCGAAAAGGGAGCCAAGGAAAAGCTCGGCGAGGATTCAGTCCAGGTCCAGGAATACAATCTGGCAGGCAATGGCAAGAGCTCGATCATCGGTACCGGCGGTTTGATCAAACTGGTCCGGGAAAAGGATGGACCCGTCATCGGAGTCCACATGATCGGCAGCCGCATGGGCGAGCAGGTTGGCGAGGCGCAGCTGATTGTGAACTGGGAGGCGTTCCCCGAGGAAGTTGCCCAGCTCATCCACGCCCACCCCACGCAGAACGAAGCCCTCGGCGAGGCGCATCTGGCTCTGGCCGGGAAGCCGCTGCACGGCTAGGACTTGCGGCACACGCCTCCGTAATGCCACTACGGAGGCGTACCGGGTGGAATAAGCTGGCAATTAGGAACTCAAAAGAATCTTGGATCTACAAGGAGAAACGGGGACGACATGTCTGAATCCGTGAACTTACCCGCACTAGGTGAAAGTGTCACCGAAGGTACGGTGACCCGATGGCTGAAGCAAGTGGGTGACCGGGTCGAGGTCGACGAGCCCCTGCTCGAAGTGTCCACCGACAAGGTCGACACGGAGATCCCTTCTCCCGTTGCCGGCGTGATCGAGGAAATCCTCGTGGCCGAGGATGAGACCGTTGAGGTTGGTGCTCCCCTGGTTACTATCGGCGACGGCGAAGGCGGCGGATCGGGCGATTCAGACGAGTCTTCGGAATCAGCCGAATCGGATTCCGGCTCGGAAGAGCATGCGGAAGAAGAAGCCGAGGAAGCCACCAAGGGGGAAGCCACGGAGGCTGCTCAGATTCCGGAAGAGGCGATGTCAGCGGATGAGTCCGGTTCCGACGGCGGCAAAGAGGCTTCCGGCGGCGACGAAGCATCGTCCGGCGACAGCGGCTCCGGCGGCGGCGAGGGAACCGACGTTACGCTCCCTGCTCTCGGCGAGAGCGTAACCGAGGGTACTGTCACCCGCTGGCTCAAGCAGGTCGGCGACAGTGTCGAGGTCGACGAGCCGTTGCTCGAAGTTTCCACCGACAAGGTCGATACGGAGATTCCTTCTCCTGTGGCTGGAACGTTGCAGGAAATCAAGGTCGCCGAAGACGAGACAGTCGAGGTTGGTGCCGTGCTGGCCGTCATCGGTTCAGGTGAAGGCGCACCTTCGTCCGCTTCCGCCGACGATGCAGAACCTGCTGCAGCGGCCGAATCAAGTGAGCGTGAAAAGCCGGTCGAAAAGCCCAAGGAGTCGGCTGAAGAATCCGGCGGTGACGAAGCGCCCAAGGACGACAAGGCCAGCGACGAGAAGAAAACCGCGGAAGCAAAGGACGACCGCACCAAGGAAGAGTCGTCGAAGTCTGCTGAAGAATCCGCACCGGAGAGCAAGCCATCCCCGGACGAATCCGGAACTGACTTCAACTACGTAACGCCGTTGGTCCGCAAACTGGCCAACCAGAACGACATCGACCTTTCCACCGTCAAAGGCACCGGTGTTGGCGGCCGCATCCGGAAGCAGGACGTTATTGCCGCCGCGGATGCCAAGAAGTCGGAGGCCGCCCCTGCTGAATCCGAGGCTCCGGCAGCGGCAGGGAAGCCGTCCGGCGGTGGCGCCGTCAGCGAGGCAAGTTCAAAACTGCGTGGCACCGTGGAAAAGGCTCCCCGGATCCGGCAGACAATTGCCCGCCGGATGCGCGAATCACTGGACGTCTCCGCACAGTTGACTCAGGTCATCGAGGTGGACATGACCAAGATTTCGAAACTGCGCAATGCCGCGAAGAAGTCGTTCCAAGAGCAAAACGGCGCCAAGCTTACCTACCTGCCCTTCTTTGCCAAGGCAGTAGCTGAGGCATTGAAGCAGCACCCGAAGCTGAATGCGTCATTCGACGAGGAAGCCAAGGAAATCCAGTACCACGCGGCGGAGCATCTTGCTATCGCGGTCGATACTGACCGCGGGTTGCTGGTTCCGGTAATCAATGATGCTGGAAACCTCAACTTGGCCGGCCTGGCGCAGAAGATCGCAGACGTTGGTGCGCGCACCCGCGACAACACCATCGGGCCCAACGAGCTCTCCGGCGGAACCTTCACGATTACCAACATCGGCAGTGCTGGGGCCTTGTTCGACACACCGATCATCAACCAGCCGCAGGTTGGCATTCTCGGGACGGGAGTCATCGTGAAACGTCCTGTCGTTGTCACGGATGCGGACGGGGACGACACGATCGCCATCCGGTCAATGGTCTACTTGTCGCTGACCTACGACCACAGGCTGGTCGACGGCGCGGATGCGGGACGATTCCTCCAGAGCCTCAAGGCACGCCTGGAAGAAGGCGCGTTCGAAGCTGACCTCGGGCTCTAATCCTGCAGGTACGAGCTGAATGACTGTGGGCACTGCCGAATGGCGGTGCCCACAGTCATTTAATCAGACACTCTTTGGAACTAAGTCTGCTGAGCACATAGGCTGGGAGCAGCAGCGACGCAGACGCCGTTTGACCGGTGCCGGCTCCGCTGCACTGCTAGCGACCGACGAAACCAAGGAGTGCAGATGGCTACAACACGTACAGCGCATACTATTTGGAGCGGTGACCTTCCCAGCGGCTCCGGCCAGGTGTCCCTCGATACTTCAGGCATCGGCACTTACGATGTGACGTGGAAGGCTCGTGCGGAGGAGGCAGACGGGAAGACCAGCCCGGAAGAACTCATCGCCGCGGCGCATTCCGCCTGTTTCTCAATGGCTTTCAGCGCCGCGCTCAAGGAAGAGGACAAGACCCCGGAGCGGGTGGAAACCAAAGCGGACGTTTCGTTCCAGCCAGGCGAAGGCATCACCGGTATCCACTTAACGATGTCGGCCAGTGTGCCCGGTCTGAACAATGAAGACTTCCAGCGGATCGCCGACGGGGCGAAGACCGATTGCCCTGTTTCTGCAGCATTGAAGGGAACCACGATCACTCTGGACGCCACTCTGGAGGGATAGTCCTTCCATTGGTTTCCGTCTCCGGTTACCTGAAAGACGCCCCGTTGCAGGTTCTGCAACGGGGCTTCTTCGTGCTCCGGATCCTTTAGTCGTTCTGAGGACGCGGCGGCAACGATGCCGGCTGCAGTTTCCTGTACCCGGCGAATTCCGGCGGCCGGTCCGTGGGCAGTTCCGCCAGCATCTCTTTAAGCACTCCGACGCCATGTTCGAGCTGGGGATCTTCACCGGCAGCGTACGCGTGCGGTGGGAACGGTACCTCGATGTCCGGGTCAACACCGTAGTTTTCAACGGCCCATCCGACTCCTCCGGTGAACCAGAACGCATACCTCGGCTGGGTCACGGCTGTTCCGTCCGCCAGTTTGAACCGGCCGTCTATGCCGACGACGCCGCCCCAGGTCCGCGTACCAATGACCGGACCGATCGCCCGCAGCTTGGATATCTGGGTAATGATGTCACCATCGGACCCTGCAAATTCGTCGGCAAGAATCACGACAGGGCCACGCGGCGCGTGCGCCGGGTAGGTCTGCGGCTGTTCGCCGCGGGGCAGGTTCCAAGCGGAGACTTTCCGCCCGATCAGCTCTGCCACCAGTTGCGAGGTATGTCCGCCCCGATTACGCCGGACATCGATGACCAAGGCATCTTTGGCCGTTTCACTGTCCAGATCCCGGTGCAGCTGGGACCATCCCCGGGCCACCATGTCCGGTATATGCAAATACCCGAAGCTCCCGCCGGACGCCTCCCTGACAATTCTGCGGTTACCTGCCACCCAGTCCTGGTACCGGAGCCGCTCCTCGTCATGGACTGGTACGACGGCGATCCTGCGGTGGGTGCCTGCTGCTTCCCCATGCCCGGCGCCGTTGATAATGGTCAGCTCAACCGTCTTTCCGGCAGAACCGGCCAGTTGTGAACTGAGACTTCGTGACCCGGACACTTCGACGCCGTCGACAGCAGCAATAATGTCGCCCCTGCGGGCGGCCGCCCCAGGGGCCGTCAGAGGTGAGCGCGCCAGCGGATCGGATGATTCACCCGGCAGAATGCGGACGATCTCCCAGCCGCTTTCATGTCTCTTGAAGTCGGCGCCGAGCAGTCCCTGTTTACCCGCGCCCGGTTCAACCATGAGGGCGGGCATCACATAGGCATGTGAAGTGCCCAGTTCGCCATGCAGTTCCCACAACAGATCCATCAGGTCGTCGTGTGAACCCAGCTTATCCACCAGCGGTCGATAGCGCTCGTAGATGCCCTGCCAATCAATGCCGGCCATATCCGGCGCCCAATAGAAGTCGCGTTGCAGACGCCAAGCCTCGTCAAACGCCTGGCCCCACACCTGGACCGGGTCAAGCCGGACCCGTATCCGCAGGAGGTCGACGTCGACACTCTCGGCGGATCCTTCGTCCACCTTCCCGCCGGCCGGAACAACCCGGACCTGGTTTTCATGCACCACCACAAGGCGCTTTCCGTCGCCTGTAATGCGGTACCGGGTAACGGCAGGAACCAATGTCGAAACTTCCCGCTTGGCCAGATCGAACCGTTCCAAACGCTGCGCCGGATCCTGATCGGTCAGGGACGCCCGACCGTCTCCGGTCACACCATAGATGTCACTGGCGATCCACAACAGGCCGCCGTCCGCAGCGGCCAAGCTGTCGTAGCTCCCCTGCGGAACCGGTATTGAGATGAGCCGGTCCGCAATATTTTCCGGGTCTACGGTAACCGGCGCGGAAGTCTGATCGTTCTTTGCCTGCCCGTTGCCCTCCGATTCCTTCGAAGACTCCTCAGTGGAGTCTGCCTGCATGTCCGTCTCAGTACCTGTTCCATCCGGTGATGGTCCGAAGGGCGAGGGCGTTTCAGCGGACAGTGCCACCAGGAACGGCTTGGTTGAGGACGGGAAGCTCAGATCGAAACGATGCGTGTCGTATACCGGGTCAAAACTGCGTTCGGACAGAAATGCGACGAAACGCCCGTCCCGGGTGAACACCGGAGAGTGGTCGTGGAAACGGCCGTCGGTCAAGTCGATAATGTCGCTGGCCGGCTGATCCGCATCCTTTTGACCGTTGCCGCCCGCGGACGGCATGGCCGCGCGGGCAATGCGGATCTTTCGACGTCCACCCTCACCGGTCACAGGCTCCGCCCAGGTAACCCAGGCCGAGTCGGGCGAAAATGCGAGCTCATCGATGGCGCCGTGATCCGTGGACGAGATGCGGCGCAATTCCTTCGCGGCGCCGTCGAGCACAAACACTTCGCCGAACTCTGTGGCAACGGCGGCAAGAGTCCCATCGGGACTGGCAGTTATTTCACTGATTCTCGTCGGATGGGGCAGCGGAATACGGACAGTGTCATCTTCCATCCCATGAGCTTCACCCGCGTTCTGATTTTTCCCTGGTCCGGCATCGCCTGCCTGGCCCTGCGGCCGGACTGTTTCCGTGCCGGTACTGCTCTCTCCGTTACCGCTCCCGCCGTCGGCCTTGCCGGTCTGACCGTTCCCGTTTTTGGCGGTATTGACTTCTGCTGCCGAAACCGGGCTGGGTAATGCCGGCTCACCCGAGGGGGCATTGGACCGGTCCGCCGGTTCTGTCGCGGCGGGGCCCGGACCCGCGCCGGCAACGGGCCGGGCGAAGACGTCCTTCAGATAGAGCGCTTCCTCTCCCCCGTGGTCCGCAACGTAAATGACCTTGCGCGTTCCCATTGGGCGGGAAAGGCGGGCGCGGACGCCGGGGGCAGCTTCAATGACCCGGGAAGGACCATCGCGGTGCGTCAACCAGTGAACTGTTCCATGGGTTTCGACGACGCTGGCACGCCCTGTTTCATCGGGGACCACGTCACTCAAGTGATTGGCAACCTTCAGCGGACGCTCACGTCGGGAAGTGGAAGCAGATCCAAGAGTGATGTCCAGCTGCCTTGCCTCCGATTTCAGATCGTCCAGGAGCCAAAGAGATCCAGCTGATTCGAACACAATCCGTTCGCCATCGGTGGAGGCGTGGCGGACGTAGAACTCCTCATGGTCGGTGTGCCGCTGCAGCTGGCTGCCATCGGGACGGACGGAGTAGAGATTTCCGTAGCCCTCATGATCAGACAAGAAGACGATCCTGCCCTCGATCCACATTGGATCGGCAATATTTCCGTCGATTTCGGGAGCCAGCCGGCTGAAATCACCGGATCCGTCCACATCGATCCAGAGCTTCCCGGCCGTGCCTCCGCGGTACCGCTTCCACCAGGCAGGCTCACGCGAAAGCACGCTGGACAGCACAACGGGCCGTTCATCCCCCACGGAGGGACCAAAGGAAACGGAGTCCACGGGCCCATACGGAAGAACCCGGGGCGGTGCTCCGTCGAGCGGAACGGCATACGCCCAGGTGTGACGGCTCTCTTCGCGCTCGAAAGAACTGGTGACCAGGACCTCGTTCCCGGAGGCGAAACCCTTAACCTTGGTGGAAGCGTGCCCCCAGTAGGTCAGTTGCCGGTAATCACCGCCGTCGGCCGAGGCAGTCACCACTTCCGGGGCACTGCCTTGGATGACTGTCCACGCAATGCGGGAGCCATCCGGCGAAAAACGCGGGTTACGGGCTGGCAACTGCATGGCCGATACTCGCCAGGCCCGGCCACCGGAGAGCGGCGCAACCCATACGTCGTCCTCAGCAACGAACGTCACTGAATCACCGTGCAGATGCGGGTACCGGAAGTAACTGGATGAGGTCATCTTTCGATCTTAGCCAAAAGATTACCTCGTTTTGGCGAGCCCGGCAGGGCACCGCGCGCCCCGCTGTTTCCCTATTGGGCAGGAGCTGATGTGCTGTCGTTTAGTGGTTCCAATATCTCCGCGATAAGCCACCGTCCGTCCATCTTCCGCAGCAGCAACGTCAACTGTTGCCTGCCTCCAGATTTCTCCTGGCGTACGACATCGCCCTTCGGATCCAAATCGGTAAAACCGGTGGTGTGCGCGGTGACAGCCAGGAGGGCTGTTTCCTTAGCTTCCTCTTTTCCACCTGGATCCTTCCCGCCGGTGCTCCCGGTCGGTAACCGTTTGACCTGCTCAATATTGGTTTCAAAGCCGGCCAGCACGTGGCCGGACTCTTTAAGCCGGCCGGCGATTTTGGAATCAGCCGCCATCGCCGGCGAGTCCGGTACATTGACTTGCTCCAACAGTCCGGTCCGGCCACTGCTGAAGGCGTAGGACCGCACCCACGCCAGGGCGGGCACCGCTTCCTCTGGACTGGCCGACCGCAGTCCGTCTTCAATCCTGTCCGGCAGCCCGGAAGCCTGCTCACGATCCGGAGGCGGCTCAGACGGAGGTACGGAGGCAGATATTCCGGCTTCCGCCAGATCGGGCTTTGATGAAGGTTCGGTTGAACTGTTGGCAAACATCCCGCCGGCGACGAGTGCTGCGGTCAGCAGTGCCGCCGCCGCCAGGGGTATCCGGAGATACCGCCCGGACAGGCGCCGGGGCCCGGATTGACTGGAACGTCCTCTAAACGGGAGCCCCCGGCGGAGGCCTTTCCGCTTCTTGTCGAGCACAGCCCTTCGTGTGAGCAGATGGGGCAAAACGCTTTCGTGTACCGCCTGAACCAAATTGACGGGTATTGCCTCGGCACTGTTGTACACGGCCTGCTCGAACTCCGTTGCGGATGGCCTCACCGCAGCGTCGGGTTCCAGTCCCGCCTCAAGGATTGCGGCCAGTTCTTCGGGGACACCAGGGACGAGGATCGACAGTGGCGGTCTCCTGTCCTTGGCAGCCGGCACACGACCCGTCAGGGCGTACCATCCCAGCGCGGCCAGGCCGTGGATGTCATCTTCGGGGTGCAGCGACTCTTTGCGCCATTCAGACTGGTCGTCCGGGGCTTCAAAGCCAGCCGTACCGGCGGACGCCGTCCCGCTCTCGCCGGTCATCCGTCCGAGTCCGAGGTCCGACAGCAGTGGCTTACCAAGCTCGGTAAACAGCACATTGCCCGGAGCCACATCCGAATGCGTGATGCCTTGGCCATGGAGGTAGGCCAGACATTGGGCTATGGGGGTCAGTATGGTGACGACTTCCCCCACGGGCAGTTGACCGCGTGTGCCGACCAGCGCAGCCAACGAGCCGCCGGCCGCATAGTCCATGATCAATGTGGTCGTGCCACCGCTCTCCAGGACGTCGTGCAGGCGCACCAGGTGTTCATGCCCCAACCTGTCCATCAGCTGCATCTCCCGCCGCGCCTGTCCGGCTGCCACCCCGCCGGGAGCATCGTTCCGTCCAACAGGGTTGAAGACCTTCGCAGCGAACAACCCGCCGGTCCTGTCCGAGCTGGCGAGCCAGACCTCGGCGCTGCCTCCGGCGCCCAGTTTCCTGCCGCGGCAGTAACCCGTGAGAACCGGCGGCCCGGGATTGGCCGGATCCTCTTTCGGCGATGGTCTGTGATCGGAAAATTGCTCCATGGTCCATGGATACAGCAATTGGAAAACCCTTGCAGAAGTTATCCACAATTCCTCATTTCAGCCCATAAATCATACGTCTAGAGGAGTTGGCCACCCGGACATTAGGGTGACAAGCATGACTCTGGAGTTTTCACAGCTCGGGCTCGCGCCCCACTTTGTTAAGTACGAGGACGGTTGGGCGGCCCAGCAGAAGCTGCACGCCGAGGTTCTGGCCGGCACTGCTCCCAGCACCGTGCTGCTTCTGGAACATGAAGCCGTCTACACCGCGGGAAAGCGGACCGAAGATCACGAACTGCCCTATGACGGCACCGACGTCGTTCATGTTGACCGGGGCGGCAAGCTCACCTGGCACGGACCGGGGCAGCTGGTCGGCTATCCGATCCTCGACCTGCCCGATCCGATCAAACAATCCGAGTATGTCCGGCTGCTTGAAGAGATCATCATCACCGTTCTGAAGGACTTCGGGGTCGAAGGTGAAATCGTCCAGGGACGCTCCGGTGTATGGTTGCCGGCAGATTCCCGCGGACCGGCACGGAAGATTGCAGCAATTGGTATTCGGGTAGCCAACGGCGTGACGATGCATGGCTTCGCCATCAACTGCAACAACGATCTGCGCCCCTTCGGCAAAATCGTTCCCTGCGGAATTTCGGACGCCTCGGTCGCCTCCATTAAGGACGAGACGAAACAGGACGTCAGTCCGGCCGATATCCTCCCACGCATCATTGAGGAACTCGGACGCCATGAAGAACAACTGGTCGCCGGCCCGGACACCGGCGGCGCCCGGCAGGGACGGCCCGAAACCGGCAGTGCCCGGAAGGAAGGAGCATTACTGTGACTGTAGCCCCGGAAGGCCGGCGCATGCTTCGCGTAGAGGCCCGCAACGCTGAAACGCCTGTTGAACGTAAGCCGGACTGGATCAAGTCCAAAGCCAAGATGGGACCCGAGTTCATCGGGCTCAAAAACCTGGTCAAGAAGGAGGGGCTCAACACTGTCTGCGAAGAAGCTGGTTGCCCCAACATCTTTGAATGCTGGGAGGACAAAGAAGCAACTTTCCTGATCGGCGGGTCGCAGTGCACCCGCCGCTGTGACTTCTGCCAGATTGATACCGGAAAGCCATCACGGCTCGATGTCGCCGAACCGCGCAAGGTCGCGACATCCGTCAAGGCGATGGAGCTGCGCTATGCCACCGTGACCGGTGTTGCCCGGGACGACCTCGAGGACGAGGGTGTCTGGCTGTATGCCGAAACAATCCGCGCGATCCATACGATGAACCCCGGCACCGGCGTCGAGATTCTTATTCCCGATTTCTCCGGCAAGCCTGAGCTCATCCAGGAAGTAATCGACGCCAAACCGGAGGTTTTCGCCCACAATGTGGAGACCGTGCCCCGGATCTTCCGCAGCATCCGCCCCGCCTTCCGCTATGAACGCTCCCTTGATGTCATCACCCAGGGCCGGGACGCAGGTATGGTCACCAAATCGAACCTCATACTCGGCATGGGCGAGACCCGCGAGGAGGTCTCCGAGGCGCTGCGGGACCTGCACGAAGCCGGGTGCGACTTGATTACGATTAATCAGTACCTGCGGCCCAGCAACCGTCATCACCCAGTTGACCGCTGGATTAAGCCGCAGGAATTCATCGAAATCCGTGACGAGGCCGAAGAAATCGGCTTCCTGGGCGTTATGAGCGGCCCGCTGGTCCGGTCCTCGTACCGCGCCGGCCGGATGTGGGCAGGTGCTATGCGGAAGAAGGGGCTCGAGTTGCCTCCCGAGCTGGCGCACATCCAGGAATCGGGCTCAACTCTGCAGGAGGCAGCCAGCCTCGTGTGAAGCGCGGGCGGAAGGCCGCCAAACGGTGCACAATGCCTGCATTAGCCTGCCGGGCGTCAACCACCCGCCGCCTTATCCCGTAGAATTGATAGCACTATGGCCAAAAGGACTGACTCAGACGTGACCAACGCCGACGCTGGCGATCCGAGCCGGAAGCGCGGACTCTTTAAGCGCAAAAACAAGGCGGACAAGGCTAACAAAAAGCCCGGGCGCATGAAGCAGATGCGGGACGTGTTCAAGATGACCCGCCGCCATGATCCCAATGTGGTCTGGCTGATGCTGCTGGCGTTCCTGGGAATCGTTGCCGTTGGTCTGGTCATCGGTCTGCTGATCAACAACTGGATCACGGCGCTCATCGTTGCCCTCCCGTTGGGACTGCTGGCGGCGATGTTTATCTTGTCCCGGCGCGCCGAAAGAGCCGCCTTTGCGCAGCTTGAAGGACAGCCGGGCGCGGCCGGAGCTGCTCTAAGCACCCTCCGGCGTGGCTGGATTACCGAAGAGCAGCCCGCCGCCGTCGACCCGCGCAGCAAGGATGCCGTCTTCCGCGCCATCGGGCGTCCCGGCGTCGTACTTGTCAGTGAAGGACCGCCGCACCGGGTCAAGCGCCTGATTGACGGCGAACGCAAGAGGTTGAGCCGGATTCTGCCGAATGTGTCCATCCACGTCATCCAGACCGGCGACGGCGAAGGTCAGGTTCCGCTGAGCAAAGTCTCCCGCCGCATCCAGAAGATGAAGAAGGAACTGACGAAACAGGAAGTGCAGCAGGTCAACAAGCGCATCTCCTCGCTGGGCAACAAACTGCCTATCCCGAAGGGGATCGATCCGTTCAAGGCCCGCCCCGACCGAAAGGCGGCCCGCGGCCGCTAGGGTGCGCCATTCGAAGATGTGTCCCTCAAACTGCAGCGCCGGGAGCCCCGGTTCAGATCCGTACGAGTACGGTTCCCACACTGCGGTCGTGCAGGCCTCGCTGATCGGCGTCGAAGATGACTGCCGGAATGAGCAAGCACAGCAACACCGTGCGGATTCCCGCTGCGATCGGTCCGGCCGCGCGCCCGTCCAGACTTTGCACCTGGATTCCGACAATTCTGTGCCCAATGGAATACCCGAGGGTCCCCACCAGCAGTATCTGCTCCAGCGCGAATATAGTCAGAATCGTCCATTGATTGCCACCGAAGAACGCCGCAGCTATCAAGTAGCTCAGCGACCAGTCGATGATCAAGGCGAGCGCCCGTCGACCCATCCGGGCTATGGAGCCGGGCCCGGATTGCGGACGTCCGAGACGCTCCCCGGGCCATTTCTGTGTTTCTCCGCCGGGTGGGCCAGCCAGCCAGGAACCAAGATCGTTTCTATCAACCACACAGTAAGCCTAGGCTAAAAGGAGGTTGGTAGAGGACGTAATATGCCGGAAACAATTCCGACACCGGTTTGAAACCACCGCCGCCTAGGCTGGAGGCATCGTGCTGGTCGTCGGGGCGTATTCAAGCACGAGCTAAGCCTGGCGGGACGGTTTCCCAGCCCACCGGCCAACACCCTTTATGCTTAAGGAGCAAAATTCGATGTTCAAAGATGCGGACGAAGTCCTCAAATACATCGCCGATGAAGACGTAAAATTCGTGGATGTCCGGTTTACGGACCTTCCCGGCGTCCAGCAGCACTTCAATGTACCGGCCGCCAGCGTTGATGAGGATTTCTTCGTCCATGGCCAGCTCTTTGATGGGTCATCCATCCGGGGGTTCCAGGGAATTGCGGAGTCGGACATGCAGCTCATTCCGGATCCCACCAGCGCCTACATCGACCCGTTCCGTATCGAGAAGACTCTCGCGCTGAACTTCTCCATCGTCAATCCGCGCACCGGCGACCCGTACCATCGTGACCCGCGCGGCGTAGCTGAGCGTGCCGAAGCCTACCTGGGATCCACCGGTATCGCGGATACTGCTTTCTTCGCCTCCGAGGCAGAGTTCTACGTCTTCGATGACGCCCGCTTCCAGACGACGCCCGGCCACACCTTCTTCAAGATTGATTCCGAGGAAGCCTGGTGGAACTCAGGACGCGAGGAAGAAGGAGGCAACATGGCGAATAAGACCCCCGAGAAGGGCGGCTACTTCCCGGTCGCGCCGGTCGACCACCAAGCCGACCTGCGCGACGCCATGTGCATGGAACTTGCTGCGGCCGGTCTCGAAGTTGAACGCTCCCATCACGAGGTCGGTGCAGCCGGACAGGCCGAGATCAACTACAAGTTCACGACTCTCACCGCTGCGGCCGACGATCTGCTGAAGTTCAAGTACATCGTCAAGAACGTCGCCCATGCCTGGGGCAAAACCGTCACGTTCATGCCTAAGCCCGTTTTCGGCGATAACGGCTCGGGCATGCACTGCCACCAGTCACTGTGGAACGGCTCCGAACCGCTGTTCTACGACGAAACGGGCTATGCCGGTCTGTCCGATGTCGCCCGCTGGTACATTGGAGGCTTGCTCAAGCACGCGGACGCCGTCCTCGCTTTCACCAACCCGACGGTGAATTCATACCGCCGCCTGGTCAAGGGCTTCGAGGCTCCCGTCAATATGGTGTATTCGCAAGGCAACCGTTCGGCCGGGATCCGGATCCCCATCACCGGTTCCAATCCGAAGGCCAAACGCCTCGAATTCCGTGCCCCTGACGCATCCGGAAATCCGTACCTCGCATTTGCCGCACAGCTGATGGCCGGACTGGACGGAATCAAGAACCGGATTGAACCTGCGGACCCGATCGACAAGGACCTGTACGAACTTCCGCCCGAGGAGGCCAAGGATATTCCGAAGGCGCCTGGCACGCTGGAAGAGGCTCTCGTGGCGCTTGAAAACGACAATGAGTTCCTGCAGGCCGGAGGGGTTTTCACCCAGGACCTGATTGATACCTGGATTGCCTTCAAGCGGGAGAGCGAAATCGCTCCGCTGACCCTGCGTCCGCACCCCTACGAGTTCGAGCTCTACTACGGCGTCTAGTCGACGCAGCCAGCTTTGCCCCGGCCACTGCGGCCGGGGCAAAGCTGCTTAAGAGATCGTTAAGCGCAGGGTACGGCGGAAGTATTCAATCCCGTGCCGTCACGGCGGTGAGCAGGAACACGGAGTCCTCGTTCGCCTCCACCGAGTGGCGTTCGTGCACCAGCATGGCCAGTTCACCCTCGCTAATGGAGTTCCGTCCACTGTCGCTGACCACGGTGATGGCGCCTTCGAGTACATAAACCGAAGCCGCCACTGGAGCATTATGCTCACCAAGTTCGGCACCGGCGCGCAGGGCAATGATGGTTTGCCGCAATGGCCCATCCTGGCCAAGGAGCACGGCACTCCGTCCGTGAGTGGCTTCCCTCGCAAGTGCGAGATGTTCATCGGCGAGTTGCGCAATGTCGGTCATCGATTCTCCTGCCGGATCCGGTGCTGTGAAACTCAGCCTAGCCGGTGACGGCCGCTACTCGCGGAAAAAGTGCTTTTCAAAGATCCCGCGCGCCCGGCGGGTCAGGCGCAAGTAGTCTTCCTCAATGACGGAAGCCATACCCGCCTCGTAACCGCACCAGCGGGCTACGGCTTCCAGGTCTCGGCGGGAGGATGGCAGCAGGTCCGACGATTTGCCGCTCCAGATGACATTGGCCGAGCGGATCCGGCTGGCCAGGTGCCAGCTATCCGTCAGGATGCTGGCTTCGTCTTCGGGCACTAGCTCCTTGGCGGCCGCGACCTTGAGTGCTTCAATGGTCGACGTCGTCCGCAGGCCCTCGATGGTATGGGCGTGTTCCAGCTGCAAGAGTTGGACCAGCCATTCGACGTCGGACAATCCTCCCCGCCCAAGCTTGAGCTGACGTGCCGGATCTGCCCCGCGCGGGAGCCGTTCCGCTTCCACCCGCGCTTTGATCCGCCGGATTTCCCGCTCGTTCTGTTCGCTGAGTGTCTCTGGATACCGGATTGGATCGATCAGCGTGATGAAGTCGTGGCCAAGTTCGTCATCGCCCGCAACCGGCCGCGCCCGCAGCAGTGCCTGGGCCTCCCAGATCAGGGACCAGCGGCCGTAGTACTCCCGGTAGGAGGCCAGGGAACGGACCATCGGCCCGTTCTTGCCCTCGGGCCGAAGATTGGCATCAACTTCCAGAATCCGCTCTGCCTGGATGGGCGGCGTGCAGCGCTGCTTGAGCAACGACATAGTCTGCGACACGATTTTTTCCGCCTGCTGTTGGGCGGCCTCCTTTGCCGCACCGTCGACCGCCCGGTGCACGAACAGCACATCCGCGTCGGAGCCGTAACCGATTTCCCGTCCACCCTGGCGGCCCATTGCCACGATGAGCATCTTGGTCCGGACCTCTTCGCTCGAGTAAACGGACTCCTCTGCCACATGCAGGGCGCCCAGCATCGCTGCCCTGTCAGTGTCGGCGAGAGCCTGGCCAACCTCGTCCTGATGCAGGAGTCCCGAACTGTCGGCGATAGCGATGCGGAGAATTTCCCGTCGCCGGATCAACCGGATAAGCCGGATGGCGTTGCCGGGATCGTCGTGCCTCCGGAACTTTGCCTGCACTTCCTGCCATTGGGTGTCAAAGCTGCGCACGGCCAGTTCATGGTCGGAACCGAGCCATTTCACCGCCTCCGGAGAGACTTCCAGCAGGTCCGTGATGAAACGTGAACTTGAAAGGATGTGGCACAGACGCTCCGCTGCGGCGGCCGAGTCGCGGAGCATACCCAGATACCAGGGGCTAGTGCCAAGTGCTTCGCTGATCCGGCGGAAACCCAGCAGTCCCGCATCCGGATCCACCCCCTCGGCCAACCATCCCAGCAGAACCGGCAACAGTTGCCGCTGCAGTGCCGCACGCCGGCTGATGCCCGCCGTCAGCGATTGGATATGCCGCATGGCGCCCTTCGGGTCCTGGTATCCCAGGGCGGCCAGCCGTGCGCCGGCCGCTTCCGGCGAGAGTTTGGCGTCCTCGGCGCTGAGGTGGGCAGCGGTGGCCAGCACGGGACGATAGAAGATGCGTTCATGCAGCCGCCGCACCGCCCGTTTTGTCCGCTGCCAGTTCTCCATCAAGGAGTCGGCGCTGGGCCGGGCCGTGCTGAGTGCACCAACCATGCTGCGGGCCAGGGCACGCCGGGCAGCCTCCTGTTGCGGCATCAGGTGCGTCCGGCGCAGGTGTGCCAACTGGATCCGGTGTTCCAGGACTCTCAAATATCGATAGGCGCGGTCGAATTCACGCGCGTCGGACCGGCCGATGTAGCCAGCCTCCGACAGCGCCGCTATCGCGGACGTCGTGTCCTTGCAGCGTAGCGTTTCATCCGCCTTCGCATGCACCAGTTGCAGCAGCTGGACAGTGAATTCCACGTCGCGGAGCCCGCCGGATCCCAGCTTGATCTGCCGGCCTTCTTCATGTGCGGGGATATGTTCGGTTACCCGGCGGCGCATCGACTGTACGGATTCGACGAAGCCCTCCCGCTCGGACGAACTCCAGATCAGCGGGCTCAGTACATCCTCGTATCTGCGCCCCAGTTCTATGTCCCCTGCGATGGCGCGGGACTTCAGCAATGCCTGGAATTCCCAGCTCTTGGCCCAGCGCTGGTAATACGTCAGATGCGAGTCCAGGGTCCGGACCAGTGGCCCCTCCTTGCCTTCCGGGCGGAGCGCCACATCGACTTCCCACAGCCCGGGTTCGCTTGCCGCGGAAGAAATGGCGCGCGAAATGCCGGTGGCCAGCGAGGTTCCGATGGTGGCAGCCTTACCGTCTTCCAAGTGCTCGCTTTCAATCACATAGATGACGTCGACGTCGGAAATGTAGTTCAATTCCCCGGCGCCGCACTTGCCCATTCCGATGACCCCAAGACGCACGTCGGCGATATCCCCGGAATCGTGGTGGGCGGCCAGTTCCGCCCGCGACACCGCGAGCGCTGCGTCCAGGGCGGCAGCGGCCAGATCGGCCAATTCGCGCGCGGCCATTGGAAAGAAGTCTTCGGGTGAGGCAGAACAAACATCCCGGATGGCAAGCTCGGTCAGATGCCGCCGGTACCGTGCGCGCAGGCTCCTGTAGGCTTCCTGCCCCACCATTTTTGCTACCGGCAACGACGCCGCAGGGTCGGCCTGAACCGATTTCAGCAGCGAGGAGCGTAACACGTCCGGGGCCGTGCCGCTGGGTTCCGGGCTGACCCTGACTTCGAGCACATCCAGATTTTCGGGATGCCGGATCAGGAAATCGCCGAGAGCCTCCGAGGCCCCCAGCAGGCGGAACAGGGCCTCGCTGGCTTCAGGACCCCGATTGACCAGCTTGCCGAGATCCGGGCTCTTCTCCAACAGCCGCACCAGTGACTGCAGTGCCTGGTCCGGGTCGGCTGCCATAGCGAGACCGTCGAAAAGGCACGGCTCCTCGATACCGGACAGTTCCGGCGCCTGGAGAAAGCGAGTGCTTTTCTCCAGGTCGGCAAAACCCGCCGCGATTAACCGGCGGTTGAAGCTTTTTCCTGTCATCTACAGCACGCCAAGATTGCGCTTCAGCTCATGTGGGGTGACTTCGATCCGGTAGTCGTGCCATTCCTCGCGCTTATTCCGGAGGAAATGTTCAAACACCTGCTCGCCGAGGATTTCCGCCATCAGTTCGGAGTCTTCCAATGACCGGACGGCATCGTGCAAATTGGCAGGCAACGGGTCATGCCCCATCGCCCGGCGCTCCGCCGTCGACAGCGACCACACATCCTCTTCCACCCCGGCGGGCAGTTCATAACCTTCTTCAATTCCCTTGAGTCCTGCACCCAGCAAGACCGCGTAGGACAGGTAGGGGTTGGCTGCGGAGTCGATGCCTCTGTATTCCACCCGCGCCGATTGTCCCTTGCCTGGTTTATAGAGCGGGACCCTGACCAGGGCGGACCGGTTGTTGTGTCCCCAGGACAAATAGCTGGGCGCTTCTCCCCCGCCCCACAACCGCTTGTAGGAATTGACGAACTGGTTTGTGACCGCGGTGAATTCGGGTGCATGCCGCAACCAGCCTGCGATGAACTGACGTGCCGTCTTGGACAGCTGGAATTCGCTTCCTGCCTCGAAAAATGCGTTGGTGTCGCCTTCGAACAGCGAGAAGTGCGTGTGCATGCCGGACCCTGGATGGTGCGAGAAAGGTTTGGGCATGAACGTTGCGTAACTGTCCTGTGTAAGGGCGACCTCCTTGATAACGGTCCGGAACGTCATGATGTTATCGGCCGTCTGCAGCGCGTCGGCATAACGCAGATCAATCTCGTTCTGCCCGGGACCTGCCTCATGATGGCTGAATTCGACCGAAATTCCCACCGCTTCGAGCATGCTCACCGCCGTACGGCGGAAGTCCTGCGCCACGCCGCCGGGAACGTGGTCGAAGTAGCCGGCCTCATCGACCGGCTCCGGGACGCCGTCGGGGCCTGGCTTGGAGGACTTCAACAGGTAGAACTCGATTTCGGGGTGCGTGTAACAGGTGAATCCCATGTCGGCGGCCTTCGCCAGCGCGCGCTTGAGGACGTTCCTCGGGTCGGCCGACGAGGGCATGCCATCCGGTGTCAGGATGTCGCAGAACATCCTCGAGGTCTCATCGGTTTCACCGCGCCAGGGAAGAATCTGGAAGGTGGACGGATCCGGCTGCACCAGCATGTCGGATTCAAAGACACGGGCGAGGCCTTCGATGGAGGAACCGTCGAATCCCAGTCCTTCAGCGAAAGCTCCTTCCACTTCTGCGGGGGCAAGGGCAACGGATTTAAGCGATCCGACGACGTCGGTGAACCACAGCCGTACAAACCGGACGTCGCGCTCTTCGATAGTCCTGAGGACAAACTCCTGCTGGCGGTTCACTGCTACCTCTTTCCTCGCTATTGGACCCCTGTTTATGCTCCTGCCCACACTCTACTAAGCAATGAGGCATTTGAAGGAGGACTGTACAGTCACCGGCGTCGGTCCAGTAGGCTCGAAACATGACCTCCGCCGAAATCCCCTCCCCCTACGGCGCCTCCGGCCAGCAGTCAGTACCGGCCAAACGGATCCGCACGCATCATTTACAGCAAATCAAAGACTCGGGCGGCCGGTTCGCCATGCTGACCGCATACGAGCAATACGCAGCGCAGATCTTCGACGAGGCTGGCGTGGAGGTTCTGCTGGTGGGCGATTCCGCCGCCAATAACGTCTACGGCCATGCGACGACGCTTCCCATTACCTTGGACGAGATGATCCCGTTGTGCCGTGCGGTCTCAACCGGGGCAAAGCGGTCCTTCGTCGTCGCCGACCTCCCGTTTGGAAGCTACGAGGTTTCCCCGGCACAGGCCATCGAGTCGTCCGTACGGATGATGAAGGAAGGGCTTGTGAGCGCCGTAAAGATGGAGGGCGGAAGTTTTTACGCCGGGCATGTCCGGGCGATGGTGGCAGCGGGCATCCCAGTGATGGCTCACGTCGGTTTCACTCCACAGAGTGAGCATGCTCTTGGCGGCTACCGTATTCAAGGCAAAGGTGAAGCGGGGCAGGCCGTAATCGACGACGCCGTGGCGTTGGCCGAAGCCGGGGCGTTCTGTGTGTTGATGGAAATGGTTCCCGCTGATGTAGCGGCCGCCGTCGACCGGGCGGTTGCTGTACCCACGATCGGTATTGGGGCAGGAAATGCCACCACCGGACAGGTTCTCGTCTGGCAGGACATGATGGGATTACGGAATGGCAAGTCTCCCAGGTTCGTCAAGCAATATGCGGACCTCAGGGGCATCATGTCCGAGGCAGCATCGGCCTATGCGCAGGAGGTGCGGGACGGTACGTTCCCCGGCCCGGAACATTCCTTCTAATGGCAGGCAGCGCGGCCGGAACGGGCACCTCAGCCGGGTATAGCCCACTCCGGCATGGCGTTGCTCAGTAGTCGTCCTGGGCGTCCCAGGCCTCGTTGCGCTTCTCCACTTTTTCCAACGCGCGCTTCGCCTCAGCGCGGGTCTCATACGGACCAATGAGTTGCGTCCAGTCCGACTGTGCACCTTCTTCGACCTCGTGCGTCACGATGTTGTACCAAAAGTCAGCCATGATTCTCCTCAAATAGTTCAACGATCATCTGTCCGCCTGAACCGGGACGGGCCTTATATGATCGATGGTATGCCTCCAAATGTTTCAACCGCACCTATCGGCACACTAACCCAAGGAAAAGTCGCCCCGCTGCGCCCCGTCCCCTCGTCCATTGCCCGCCCCGAATACGTCGGCAAGCCCGCACCGGCGGAATTCACCGGGTCTGAGGTCAAGAGTGCAGAAACCATCGAGAAGATCCGCGCCGCCTCGAAGATTGCGGCCCAGGCAATTGTCGAGGTCGGCGGCCACATCGTTCCCGGTGTCACGACGGACGAACTGGACCGTGTCGGCCACGAGTTCCTCCTCGATCATCAGGCATATCCCTCCACCCTTGGGTACCGGAATTTCCCGAAATCGCTGTGCTCCTCGCTCAATGAAGTGATTTGCCATGGCATCCCGGACAGCACGGTTGTCCAGGACGGCGACATTATCAACATCGATATCACCGCGTACAAGGACGGCGTCCACGGCGACACCAACTACACCTTCCTCGCCGGCGATGTCGACGAAGAGTCGCGGCTTTTGGTGGAGCGGACCCAGGAGGCATTGAACCGCGCCATCCGTGCGGTGGCTCCCGGACGGCAGATTAACGTCATCGGCAGGACCATCGAGTCTTATGCCAAACGCTTCAATTACGGGGTTGTGCGCGACTTCACCGGCCACGGCGTCGGCGAGGCCTTTCACACCGGATTGATCATCCCGCATTATGACGCCGCTCCTTCATACGACCGGCTGATTGAACCGGGCATGACGTTTACCATTGAACCTATGCTGACGCTGGGCACTGTCGAATGGGATATGTGGGACGACGACTGGACTGTCGTTACCCGTGACCGCAAGCGCACCGCCCAGTTCGAGCACACCTTGCTGGTGACAGAATCCGGCGCTGAAATCCTGACCCTGCCCTGACCATCGCTCCTCACCGGCATTCACTTGGCCGGACGCACCCGATCACCTTCCACGCCTGACCTTCGGAGAATCCATGCCCCAAGAGAACCATGCCACCCAGCAGTCCGCAGACAAGAGCGGCACTTCCGGTGCTGAGCCGACGACGGTTATCGGCGTCGACATCGGCGGCACGGGAATCAAGGCCGGCATCGTCGATGTCGAAACCGGCGTAGTCATCGGTGACCGTTACCGTGTGAGTACGCCGAAGCCGTCGACGCCTGAGGCGGTTGCGAGGTGTGTCAAGGACATCGTTGATGAGCTGTCCACCCGGGACATGGCTCCTGCCGGCGGTTCCCCGGTCGGCGTGACGTTTCCCGCCATCATTTCGCACGGTATCGCCCGGTCGGCTGCCAACGTGGACAAGTCGTGGATTGGCACGGACGTGGATAGCTTGTTCACCGAGATCCTCGGACGGGAGGTGGAGGTGATGAACGATGCCGATGCCGCGGGTCTCGCCGAGGCACGCTGGGGTGCGGGCAAAGATGTCGACGGCGTCGTGCTGGTCATTACTCTGGGAACCGGAATCGGTTCGGCCTTCATCATGGACGGTTTGCTCGTTCCAAATGCCGAACTTGGCCACCTCGAGATTGACGGTTACGACGCCGAATCACGCGCCTCAGCATCGGCCAGGGAACGCGAAGATCTCAGCTGGAAAAAATACGGCGTCCGGCTGCAACGCTACTTCTCCCACGTGGAGTTCCTGTTCTCGCCGGAGCTTTTCATCATCGGCGGCGGAATCTCCAAACGAAGCGAAGACTTCCTGCCGCTTCTCGACCTGCGGACCAAAATCATACCGGCCAAGCTCAAGAACAATGCGGGAATCGTCGGGGCCGCGCTTCACTCCGCGGAGCGCTTTAAGCACATCTAGAATTTGGTGCCGGTGGTGGCTTCGGCTTCCCCTCCGCAGCCACCACCGGAGTTTATAGCAGCGTTCCCTGTTCCCGGGACACGTCAGGAGCAGTCTCCTGCCCGGTTGAGCGGGGTGCCGGCATTTGCGGTGCATCTGAAGCTGCCGCATCCGCCTCGTGCCGCAACAGTTGGATGGCGGCTTCGAAATCTTCGAGGGACTCGAAGGCCTGGTACACGCTGGCAAACCGGAGATAAGCGACCATATCGAGTTTTTGCAGCGGGCCGAGGATGGCGAGACCAACCTCATGCGCTTCGATTTCCGCTGCTCCGCTGGCGCGGATCGCTTCTTCCACTTCCTGCGCCAGCATTGCCAGGTCATCCTCGGTCACCGGCCTGCCTTGGCATGCCTTCCGGACCCCATTGATGACTTTCGCACGGCTGAACGGTTCTCCGACGCCGGAGCGCTTGATCACAGTCAGGCTTGTGGTTTCGATAGTCGTGAAGCGGCGTCCGCAGTCGGGACATTGACGACGGCGGCGGATTGCGGAACCGTCGTCGGCCATGCGGCTGTCCACGACGCGTGAATCAGGGTTGCGGCAGAACGGACAATACATTGTGCTCCTCGCTCCCCTGTTCCGATGCGGATTCTTGAACCATCATAGGACTACATGTAGGTGAATTACAAGAGCGTGATTACCATATCTTGTGGTTTCACCCATTTTCGGGTTCAGGAAAACCTTGCCGAAACAGCTTCCCCGTGAGCCGGCAGATCTTCGGCCTCTGCCAGGTTCTTAATGTGGTCCCTGACTTCCCCGAGGGCGCTACGGTCATAGTTGACCAACTGCACGGCACGCATAAAAGTTGTCACATTCAGTCCGGACGCAAACGAAGCCGTTCCGTTGGTGGGAAGGACGTGGTTGGAACCGGCACAATAATCTCCAAGACTGACCGGGCTGTAGTCGCCGATAAAGATGGCTCCTGCATTTCGGATCCCTTCGGCAACTTCGGAGGCATTCCGGGTGTGGATCTCCAGGTGCTCGGCGGCGTAGGCATCGCACACTGCGCTCCCCTGTGCCAGGTCGTCGACGAGGATTATGGCCGATTGCCTGCCTGTCAGCGCTTCGCGCACCCGGCCGGAATGCTTGGTCTGAAGGGTACGGGCGGCAACCTCCACTTGAACCTGTTCGGCAAGTGCCGGTGAATCTGTCACCAGCACCGATGCCGCCGCCGGGTCATGTTCTGCCTGGCTGATCAGGTCCGCAGCGATCAGTCCCGGCTTGGCATTGTCATCCGCCAGAATGGCTATTTCCGTAGCGCCGGCCTCCGCGTCGATACCGACGACCCCCTTGACCAGCCGTTTGGCCGTGGCGACAAAGACATTGCCCGGTCCAGTGACGACGTCGACAGGTTCCAAGCCGTCAGCCTTACCGGTGCCCTCCACACCATAGGCGAAGGCAGCCACAGCCTGCGCCCCTCCAATGGCGTAGACCTCCTCAATTCCCAACAGCGCCGCCGCCGCGAGAATCACTGGATGGGGTTGGCCGCCGAACTCCTTCTGCGGCGGGGATGCGAGAGCGATCGACTCCACGCCTGCAGCGATAGCAGGAACCGCGTTCATCACAACGGAAGATGGATATACTGCCAGCCCGCCTGGAACATAGAGACCGACACGGCGGACCGGTATCCATTTCTGCCGGACGGCGGCTCCCGGTCCAAAGTCCACATCGACATCGCCGGGCCGTTGTTCCTCCGCGAAGGTTTTGGCCCTGCTGATCGATTCCTCCAGGGCTGAGCGGACACCGGCGTCGAGGGATGCCAACGCTTCACTAAGCACAGCAGCGGGAACACGTGGATGAGTCTGCTCCACCCCGTCGAATTTACTGGCAAGCTCCGACAGAGCCGCGAACCCACGGGTGCGGACGTCGTCGATGATCGCGGCGACCGAAGCCGAGGCAGCTTCAAAGCCCGCTTCCGCACGCGGGACCGCCCGCTTGAGTTCCGCGTAGCTCAGCGTACTGCCACGGAAGTCGATGGTCCGCAGCAGTGAGGATTCCGGGGTTGAATCAGAAAGTGTCACCTTGCCAGTTTACGTGCCCGGCCGGATACGGGCGTCAGTACCGCAACCCTGTGCGTAACAAGCTGGTGAGCGCTATGGCAAACGTCGTTACGGCCATTGCGGCAGGCCAGATGAGGAGCACGCCATAGGACATCACCGAGAATGCCACATCTTCGGATGGTGCGGCGTCCGGTACCGGCTGCAACCAGGCGCCGATTGCTTCGCCGGTCTGCCAGGCAATTATGGAGCCAAGGATCGATCCGCCTGCTGCTGCCGCCGCCTTCCATACAGAACCAGGCGTCGATTTTTGGCGTGCAACCAACCAACCCGCGGCAACGCCTGCTACGAGCCCAATCAAGCCCAGCATCAATTCCCTCGGCAACCACGTTTGCGGTACCGAACCGTCGCCATAGAATGCGCCGCCGGGAGCGCACAGCCACCACAACAGGCCGGCGGGCAGACCCGCTGCGGCTGTCATGGCGAACCAACGCACCAATGACGCCGGAGGTGCCGTCGATAAGTCGTCAGGCATCCGGGGAGCGTAGACGTCCGGCGGGTACGCCGCCTTCCGTGCACCGCTGGGCTCACCGCGGCGGGCAGAATCTTTCATTGCTTACCCGGCATCCAGGCACGCCGGTCCGAGCAGCACCTTCAGATCCCCGAAGAGGGAGGGCGTTGGGCTGACCCGCAGGTCGACGCCGAGTCTGAGGAGTTCGACCTTTCGCGGTCCAGTCAATTTCAACTGCACCTCGGTGGTGCCAGGATGGTTCCGGAGGACGTCACCGAGTTCCGTCACAACGGTTTCAGTTGCCTTGTGGTTGATCATCGAAATCATCACCGGACCGGAATGCCCGTCACTCAGGTCGGGAACCGTCAACTCCTGCGCGTTGAGGGTGACGGCGCCGTCGTCGCGGCGCTGGAGGCGGCCACGTACGACGACGATGAGGTCCTCGGCGAGGATGGTCGAAATCGGCCCGTATACCTTGCCGAAGAACATCACTTCCATGGACCCGCCCAGGTCCTCGATCTCGGCCCGCGCGTAGGCGTTTCCGCTGTTCTTGGCGATCCTGCGCGACAGCGAGGTGATCATGCCCGCGATCGTGACCATCGCGCCGTCGGGCGGTCCCTCTTCTCCAATGATCTGGGTGATACTGGAGTCGGCGTGCTGGCTGAGTATGCTTTCCAGGCCGCTGAGCGGATGGTCGGAGACGTAGAGGCCGAGCATCTCGCGTTCAAACGACAGCAGGTCCTTCTTGTCCCACTCCGGCAGTTCCGGAACAGCGACCGCGAATCCGGCGTCGGGGTTCTCCTCACCCATCAACGAGAAGAAGTCGAATTGGTTCTCGGCTTCCTTGCGCTTGACGGCCACCACCGAGTCGACGGCTTCCTCATGGATCATCGCGAGGGCACGGCGGGGGTGGCCGAGGGAGTCGAAAGCTCCAGCCTTGACCATAGATTCAATCGTGCGCTTGTTGCATACGACGGCGGGAACCTTCTGCAGGAAGTCGTTGAAGGAGGTGAATTTACCCTTCTCGGTGCGGGCCGCCGTCATCGCGTTGACCACGTTGGTGCCCACGTTGCGCACTGCTGCCATCCCAAAGCGGATGTCCTTGCCAACAGGTGTGAAGTTGACGGCAGATTCGTTGACGTCGGGCGGCAGTACCGTGATGCCCATCCTGCGGCACTCATTCAGGTACATGGCGAGCTTGTCCTTGTCGTCACCGACGCTGGTCAGCAGGGCAGCCATGTACTCGGCCGGATAGTGGGCTTTCAGGTACGCCGTCCAGTAGGACACCAGGCCGTAGGCGGCCGAATGGGCTTTATTGAAAGCGTAATCGGAGAACGGGAGCAGAATGTCCCAGAGGGTCTTGACCGCAGCGTCCGAGTAGCCGTTGTCCTTCATGCCCTGAGCGAAGCCGACGTACTGTTTATCCAGCTCGGCTTTCTTCTTCTTGCCCATCGCCCGGCGCAGAATATCGGCTTGGCCAAGCGAGTAGCCCGCCACCTTCTGGGCGATCGCCATGACCTGCTCCTGGTAGACGATCAGGCCGTACGTTCCGCCCAGGATCTCCGCCAGTGGTACTTCGAGCTCCGCGTGGATTGGCTCGACTTTCTGCAGGCCGGTCTTGCGCAACGCGTAGTTCGTATGCGAGTTCGCGCCCATCGGTCCCGGCCGGTACAGCGCGATAACGGCGGAGATGTCTTCAAAGTTGTCCGGGCGCATCTGTTTCAGCAGCGCGCGCATCGGGCCGCCGTCGAGCTGGAAGACGCCCAAGGTGTCACCGCGGGCCAGCAGCTCATAGGACTCTTTGTCGTCGAGCCCCAGGTCCTCCAGTTCCAGGTCGAAGTCCTTGTTCAGCTTCACGTTCTCCACCGCATCGGTGATGATCGTCAAGTTCCGCAGACCCAAAAAGTCCATCTTGATCAGGCCAAGGCCTTCACAGGTCGGGTAGTCGAACTGGGTCAGGACCTGCCCGTCCTGCTCGCGGCGCATGATCGGGATGATGTCGATCAGCGGATCCGAGGACATGATCACCCCGGCCGCGTGCACGCCCCACTGGCGTTTCAGCCCCTCCAGCCCCAGCGCCGTCTCAAAGACTTTCTGCGAATCGGGGTCGGACTTGAGCAATTCGCGCATCTCGTCCGCCTCCGAATACCGGGGCGAATCGGGATTGTGCACCTCGGGCAACGTGATGCCTTTGCCCATCACGTCCGGCGGCATGGCCTTGGTCAGCCGCTCACCGGTGGAGAACGGATAGCCCATCACCCGGGAAGAGTCTTTCAGCGCCTGCTTGGCCTTAATCGTTCCGTAGGTGACGATCATGGCCACGCGCTCGTCGCCGTACTTTTCGGTGACGTACCGGATCACTTCGGAGCGGCGGCGATCGTCAAAGTCGACGTCGAAGTCGGGCATGGAGACGCGCTCGGGGTTGAGGAACCGCTCGAAGATCAGACCGTGCTTGAGCGGATCGAGGTCGGTGATGCGCATCGCGTAGGCCACCATGGAACCGGCGCCGGAACCGCGGCCCGGACCGACCCGGATACCGTTGTTCTTCGCCCAGTTGATGAAGTCGGCGACCACCAGGAAGTAACCCGGGAAGCCCATCTGCGAGATGACGCCGACCTCGAATTCGGCCTGCTTGCGGACATCGTCAGGAATGCCGGCTGGATACCGGTAGTGCAGTCCCTTTTCGACTTCCTTCACGAACCAGGACTGCTCGTTTTCGCCCTCGGGAACCGGGAAGCGGGGCATGTAGCTGGCACTGGTGTCGAATTCCACCTCACAGCGCTCGGCGATCAGCAGGGTGTTGTCGCACGCTTCGGGGTGGTCACGGAAGATGGAACGCATCTCGGCGGGCGACTTGAGGTAGAACTCGTCGACGTCGAATTTAAACCGTTTGGGATCCGCCATGGTCGCACCCGATTGAACGCACAGCAGTGCCGCGTGCGCCTTTGCATCCTCGGCATTGGTGTAGTGCAGGTCGTTGGTGGCGACCAGCGGGAGCCCGAGGTCCTTGGCCAACTTCAGCAGGTCCTGTGAGATGTTGCGCTCGATGTCCAGACCGTGGTCCATCAACTCGCAGTAGTAGTTTTCCGCTCCAAAGATGTCACGCATCTCAGCGGCGGCCGCGACGGCTTCCTTGTATTGTCCCAAACGCAGCCGGGTCTGCACCTCGCCGGACGGGCACCCAGTGGTGGCAATGAGCCCCTTGCCGTACGTGTTGAGCAATTCCCGGTCCATACGGGGCTTATATAGAAAGCCTTCCAGCGACGCCAGCGAAGACATCCGGAAAAGGTTATGCATGCCCTCCGTACTTGAGGCCAGCAGTGTCATGTGCGTGTAAGCGCCCGCACCGGAGACGTCACCCCGGCCGCCATTACCCCATTGGACACGGGTTCGGTCCTGCCGCGCGGTTCCGGGAGTGACATACGCTTCGACGCCGATAATTGGCTTGATACCGGCGGACTTCGCCTTGGACCAGAAATCGAAGGCGCCGAAAACGAATCCATGGTCGGTGGTGGCGAGTGAGTTCATGCCCAGCGCTTCGGTCTGCTCAAACAGATCGGTTAAGCGGGCGGCACCGTCCAACATGGAGTACTCGGTGTGATTGTGCAGGTGTACGAATGAATCTTTTGTCTTAGTAGGTGCCACGTCAACAGTCTAGATGGGACAACAGGCCGGGTTCGACAGGCGTCGCCGGAGAAGGAAGGATTGCTCCAGTCCGCCGGGCTCGGAGACTGGAATGTCAGCGGGTGGTTTCGAGCAGAGCCTGCAATGCATACTGCAGATCCTGAGGATAATCGCTGACATACTCCACGCGGTCGCCGGTGCCCGGCTGGCTGAAGGCAAGCGAGCGGGCGTGCAGCCATTGCCTTGTCAGGCCGAGGGTGGCCGCCAATCGTGGGTCGGCTCCGTATGTGAGGTCCCCAGCGCAGGGGTGCTTCAGCGCAGAGAAATGCACCCTGATCTGATGCGTCCTGCCGGTTTCCAGGTGAACCTCAACGAGCGATGCCCTGCCAAAGGCTTCAATAACCTCATAGTGGGTGATTGACGGACGGCCGTCTTCGATGACGGCAAAGCGCCAATCGTGCCCCGGATGACGGCCGATCGGTGCGTCGATGGTGCCGGAGAGCGGGTCCGGGAGTCCCTGGACGAGAGCGTGATAGACCTTCTCGACCGTGCGTTCTTTGAAAGCACGCTTGAGGTTTGTGTATCCCGATTCCGTTTTGGCAACCACCATCACACCCGAGGTGCCGACATCGAGCCGGTGCACTATGCCCGCCCGTTCCCTGGATCCCGACGTCGAAATCCTGAAACCGGCGGCGGCAAGCCCGCCCACAACTGTAGGCCCAACCCACCCCGGAGACGGATGGGCCGCAACACCCACCGGCTTATCGATGACGACGTAGTCTTCCTCGTCGGCCAGGATCGCCATGTCATCGATAGGTTGCGCGACCACCTCCAAGGGGTCCCGGCGTTCCGGAATCTGGATTTCCAACCAGCTGCCCGCCTCGAGCCGGTCGGATTTTCCCAGGACCGAACCGTTGGCGGAGACGTGCCCCTCGCTGCACATCGCGGCAGCAGCGGACCGGGAGACGCCCAGCAGGCTTGCTATGCCGGCGTCTGCACGTTGCCCGGCGTTCTCCTCGGAAACCTGGATGGAGTGACGCATTATCTTCCTCCGTGGTTTCCTTGGCTGCCCTTGTCCTGGCCACCGTCTGGATGCCCGCGGGTTGAGCGCTTCCCGCCGCGGCGGCTGTCATTGTCTTCCTCCGTCACGGGCTGTCCATCAAGACCGATTCCCTTAAAAGTCAGGATGCAGATCAAAATGACGGCTCCGACGACGGCCGAGTCGGCGATGTTGAAAATAGCGAAGTTCGGAAAGGCAATAAAGTCGACGACGTGTCCCATTCCGAAAGACGGTTCACGGAACAACCGGTCGGTCAGATTGCCCAACGCTCCGGCAGCCAGGAGCCCGAAGGCGATGGACCACCAAAAGGATCCGAGACGCCGGCTGAGCCAAAAGACGATCAGTGGCACGGCCGCTTGGATGATGGTGAAAATCCAGGTCACATCCTCTCCGATCGAGAATGCGGCGCCGGAGTTGCGGATGAAATGCCAGCTGAGGACCGGCGGGAGGACCTCTGTTATCTCCCCTTCCGTCATCGTTGCCACGACCCACAGCTTGGTGACTTGATCGAATGCGTAGGCGAAAAGTCCGGCCGCGGCCATTATCAGCAGGCAAGTGCTCCTCTTCCGCCTGCGGCCGACGTCGCCGGATGTACCGGTGTTGACATCGGCTGCGGAACCCGCAACGGGGTTCTTGCCGCCGGCGGCCTCCGGCGTGCCAGGGGAATTATCTGTCATGGCGCTTTCGTGATGCTTAAGAACAATGGCCGGCTTCTGAGTAGGACTCAGTCGCCGGCCATTGCACTTGATGAGAAAATTCGAAAATTACACTTCGGATTTATCGGTGGAGTCTGCAGAGGCGACGGAACCGCGGGCGTCAAGGTCGCGCAGCTGTCCTTCGATGTAGGCCTTCAGACGTGAGCGGTAGTCACGCTCAAAGCCACGCAGTTGCTCAACCTTGCGCTCCAGTACCGAACGCTGCTGTTCAAGTTCGCCGAGAGTCTTGCGGCTCTTCTCCTGAGCGTCGTTGACCAACCCGTGGGCTTCGACCTGCGCCTCGGCAATGATCTTGTCGCGCTGTTCGACACCGGCATTGACATATTCGTCGTGCAGCCGCTGAGCCATGGCCAGAACTCCGGCCGCGGATTCGGAAGTGGGCTGCTGCTGGGCAGGAGCGGCCGGCTCGGCCTTCGCCGGTGCCTCTTCGACCGCGGGCTCGGGTTCCTTGACCTGTTCCGTTTCCTTCTTTTCCGCAGGCGCTGCCTCGGCGGCAGGGACGGGCGCGGCCACAGCCTGGGTCTTCGGGCTCGCATCAGCATCCGCAAGCTTCTTGCGCAGCTCGTCGTTCTCCTGGTTCAGACGGCGCAGCTCGACGACGATTTCATCAAGGAAATCGTCGACCTCGTCCTGGTCATAGCCCTCACGGAATTTGGTGGGCTGGAACCGCTTATTGACAACATCTTCTGGCGTTAGCGCCATCTGGTCACCTCATACTGGTTATATCTGCAACGACCTGCCGCGGCCGTCGTCGCTTACGGTACCGATCTTTTATCAAACTTAGTTCACTCTATATGTGAATCAGAGTATATCTTTTAGATTACGAAGACTAACCTCCATGAAGTTCCTAAAGTGCCCCGGCAGCGGCCGACGCCGATGCCGAGACGATCGACATGGCAATGTAGGTGGCCAGCACCAGAACCAGGAACGCGAGGTCCAGCGAGATATTTCCCAGACGGAGCGGGGGCATGACCCGGCGCAATTTCCGTAGCGGAGGATCTGTTACCGAATAAACGCCGGACGCCAGAACAAGTGCCAGCCCCTTTGGCTTCCAGTCACGGGCAAAGACCTGCACCCAGTCGAAAATCAATCGAATCAGCAGGGCGAGGAGAAACAACAGCAGGACCACGTACAGCAGCGACAAAACAATACTCACGCGTCAGCCACATTCCTTACAGACACCAGATAACAGGACGTACCCCATAGTAACGGCACAGACGGGAGGTCCCTAGTTTTGATTGAAGAAGCTGGCCTGGTTGTCGCTGACGCTCTTGTCATCGCCAAGGACTTCGACATTTGAGGGTGAGAGAAGGAACACCTTATTGGTGACGCGCTCAATGCTTCCATGCAGTCCGAAAACCAGTCCTGCAGAGAAGTCAACCAGTCGCTTGGCGTCCGCTTCACCCATGTCCGTGACGTTCATGATCACCGGGACGCCATCGCGGAAACTTTCACCGATCAGCTTGGCGTCGTTATAGGAGCGGGGATGGATGGTGGTGATTTGCCGCAACCCGTAGGTCTCTTCCTTTGATGAGGGTGCACGCTTAATGGGGGTCACCGGAGCACGGTATTCATCCTCTGCCACCCGGTTTGATTCCACGGCAGATGACTCCGTGCGGTGCTCGTCGCGATCATAGTCCACTGAATAGTCCTCATTCTTGTGTCCCGAGTGATGTTGCTCAGGCTCGTAGTGCTCGTCACCATCGGCGAGCCCAAGATAGATCATTGTCTTGCGCAATGCACCAGCCATGGTTAGCTCCTATCGTGCCAAATTAAAGCGCTGATTTGTCAATGGCGCCCAGTTGTGTGCCCTAGCTGGAACGCTACCGTAAACCGGGGCGCGGACCGAGGACATTGGAACCGACACGCAGGTGTGTCGCCCCGTGTTTTATGGCTTGTTCGAGGTCCCCGCTCATGCCTGCCGAAACAGCACCGGCATGCGGGTATTCACGTCTCAGTTGCTGCGAAATATCCGCCAGCCTGCCGAAGGCGGCATCGGGGTCGCTGCCCAGCGGCGCAACGGCCATCACGCCGGCCAGGTCAAGGTATTCGGCATTCTCGATTTTGTTTGCCAGCGCCAGCACGTCCGCCGGAGCCGCCCCGCCGCGCTCCGCGCTCTGTTCCGCTGAAACGTCCTGGTCAGTGGCGCCGCCGGTCTCATCCAGATTGACCTGGATGAAGCACTTCAGATTCTCCCTCGGCCCCGAGCCTGCGTCCTGCCGCGACTGTTGTTCCGTTGCCATGGCTTTGTTGAGTGCTTTAATCACCGAAGACCGGTCGATGGAATGAACTGCGTAGGCATACCGGACGACCGATTTTGCCTTCTTGCTTTGCAACTGCCCGATGAAATGCCAGCGCAACTCTGCACACTCAGGATCCGCTGCCGCCTCTGCCGCTTTAGCGGACGCTTCCTGGTCACGGTTCTCCCCCACGTCTTTGACCCCGAGGGTCGCCAGGACTGCAACGTCCGATGCAGGAAAGAATTTCGTGACAACGATTAATGCCGGATCTGTTTCACGGCCGGCCTCCGATACCGCGCTGGCAATCCGCTGCCTTACCGACTGAAGGCCGCCCGCCAATTCATCCTGTCTGCTCACGCCACACCAATCCTGCGAATCGTCCCGTCCGATGATCGCGCCGGTACGAAAACAGCCGGCCTTCCTCCATGGTGCACCCATCGATCTGTTCGACGACGACGTCGAGGCCAGCCAACTGGCTGCTCACACCCCCGCGCAAGTCAAGTCCGGCTGTTCCCTGTCTGGTCGTCGTCCTGGTTCCGGGGACCTGGGCCGCTACGGAATCGGCCATCTCTTCAGGGACTTCATAACATTGTCCGCAAATGGCAGGTCCAATCCAGGCTTTGAGTTCACCGGTGGCGGTGCACCGCAGTTCGCGGACCGCCGCGGGAACGACGCCGTCGTAAAGTCCCTGGCGGCCGGCATGGACCACGGCGGTTCCTGTCACCATCCCGCTCTCTGCATTGAAGCCGGCAAGCACCACCGGAACACAATCCGCCACCATCACTGCCATTGGATGAAGTCCGCCAGGAGACACCATAGCGTCGGCGCCGGGTTGGGCGCCGCCGTCGTTGGGCGGTCCAGCAGGGACAAGCTGATCCGCCCATACGACATGCGCCGAATGCACCTGATTCATAAACAGCAGCGATTCCGGTGGTTTGTCCATTGCGGCTGCCAGACGTGAGCGGCGCTGCCGGACTCCAGGGGCGTCATCGCCGACGTGCAGGGCAAGATTTCCCGCCCCGGCGTCGGTGAACGCCACCCATAGCCCGTCAGCGACCTGCCGGCGCCACCAGAACACTGCCTCAGTCCGCCGTATTACTTCAGGAAGTCCGGCACATCCAGATCGTCGTGACGGACGCGGCCGTTGCCCTCGGGCTCGACGACGGCGGGGAGGTCGACATCAAACCCTGCGTCGGCCGGAAGCTGACTGCCTTGGCCCTGCTGGTAGTTGCTGGACCACGCGCCGGCTCCGACGGTTGCGGGCATCGGTGCCGCCTCGGGCCTCTGCTGCTCTTCCTGGGCAGGAACGGCTGGCGCGGATGTTGTATCCACGTTGTCGAATCCGGCCGCGATGACGGTTACCCGTGCTTCGTCGCCCAGCGCATCGTCGATGACCGCACCGAAGATGATGTTTGCCTCCGGGTGTGCGACTTCCTGGACCAGCCTGGCCGCCTCATTGATCTCAAAGAGACCGAGGTCGGACCCGCCCTGGATGGACAGCAGCACGCCGTGTGCACCGTCGATGGAAGCCTCCAGCAGCGGCGAAGCGATGGCAAGTTCCGCTGCCTTGACCGCCCGGTCGTCGCCACGGGCCGAGCCGATACCCATCAGCGCCGAGCCTGCACCCTGCATGACGGACTTCACGTCGGCGAAGTCAAGGTTGATCAACCCCGGCGTCGTGATCAGGTCGGTAATGCCCTGCACACCGGAAAGCAGCACCTGGTCCGCAGAGCGGAAGGCGTCCAGCATCGAGACGTTACGATCACTGATGGACAGAAGCCTGTCATTGGGAATGACGATCAAGGTATCAACCTCGTCGCGCAGCGAGTCAATGCCGGATTCCGCCTGATTGGAACGGCGGCGCCCTTCAAAGGTGAAGGGACGGGTCACGACACCGATGGTCAGCGCACCCAGGGAGCGGGCGATACGCGCGACAACTGGCGCACCTCCCGTACCGGTTCCACCACCCTCACCTGCGGTGACGAACACCATATCCGCCCCTCGGAGCACTTCTTCGATTTCATCCTGATGGTCTTCGGCGGCCTTGCGGCCCACTTCTGGATCGGCGCCGGCGCCCAGCCCGCGGGTAAGCTCACGCCCGACGTCGAGTTTGACGTCTGCGTCGCTCATCAGCAGAGCCTGCGCATCGGTGTTGATGGCAATGAACTCCACGCCACGGAGTCCAACCTCGATCATTCGGTTGACGGCGTTCACTCCACCGCCGCCGATGCCGACGACCTTTATGACGGCCAAGTAATTCTGCGGTGCTGCCACGTCCTGTGTCCCTTGTTCGAATCTCTGCACTGACTGATCTTGCTGGAGCCGGTCGCGTTCAGCGGCCTAAAGCTTGTTTTCTTAACCCTAACCCTCTACTTGAGGGTTATAGTTATGTCAAGTAACTCCTTAACCGAGACGCTATGGGTCATCGGATGCTCTTGCAATGACCGGTGCCGCGTGTCGCGTGAAACTTAAAATCCCATCGCTTGCACCGGCACAACTAACGCCACCGGGCACGGAATTATCGCGTGACCGGTCTCGTGGGTGCGCTGACGTCGTAGACCTCTATCGGCGGTTGAGGCTCCAGCTGCTCCCCCTCCGAAGGCTTTGCCCCGGTCTCCTCGAGGAGGATACCCAGCACCTTGGCTTTAAGCTTGCTGCGCTCGGCATTTCCCCACAAAACACGCTTTCCGTTTTCCAGGGTCAGCTCCACTGAATCCACGGATTCGGCGGAAGCGTGCTCCATTTTGCCCAGGATGTCGGGCGGCAAGGCGCTGAGTACCGCCGTCGTCGCACGGAAAATATCATCGCCAAGATCTTTCTGGTCTCCATCGATCAACGGATATGGCGCATCGGCCCTGTCCTTGACAGTTCCCAGCCTGGTGCCTTCCTCGTCGATCAGTTTGAATTCATTGCCGTCTTTCAGCACTGCCACCGGGACGCGCTCTTCAATATGCACCACCAGAGTGGATGGTGGGCTGGCTTCAATGCTGACTTCGCGCACCTGCGGCACATCGGAGACCAACGAATGCACCTCACCGGTACTGATCTGCGGCAACGGAACCTGCCTCAGAGAGTCGAGCTTTTTTAGAATCGTGCTTTCAGACGCCAGTTTGGTTCCATCAACCGTAATGTTTTTGACCGCGAATATCGGCGTAAAAATGACCGCGGCGATCAGACCGCCAATGACGACGACGGCGGTGCCAAGTCCGATCAGCCAATTCCGACGGCGGCGCCACCGCTTCGACCGCGGAAGTTTCACCACCGAATCCTGCGCGGGAGCCGATTCCGCGCCAGCCGGCTCATCCACAGTCGTTTCCTCGGCACCAACTTCCACCATGGTGTCTCCGGCTTCCACTGTGCCGGCCGCCGGCTCAGTCATCTGACTACGCCGGCTGGTGCGCAGCCGGGTGGAACCGGAACCGGACCGGGGCACCCTTGGCTTATTGTCAGTTCCCATTGTCGGCCTCCGTCCCTTTGCCGAGGTTTGTCAAGATTTGCGGACCATACCGCGTTACATCACCGGCGCCTACGGTGAGGATGATGTCTCCCGGATGGGCGCGTCCCGCTACGTTGGCCGCGGCACTGCCAGCATCCGGCTGGTACGCGTCATCGCCGATCCTGTCCGCGATCAGCCTGCTCGTCACACCCTCAATCGGATCCTCACGGGCCGGATAGATATCGAGTACGGATACTGTGTCGGCCAGTCCGAGGGCGGATGCGAATTCGGGTGCAAACTCCCTGGTACGGGAAAACAAGTGCGGCTGGAACAATACATGCACGCGGTTTCCGCCTGCCACCGTCCGCGCCGCCGTCAGGACGGCCAGCACCTCCGTCGGATGATGCGCATAATCGTCGAATACGCGGACGCCATTCGCTTCCCCCTTGAATTCGAACCGCCGGGAGGCACCGGAAAACGCCGCGAGTCCGGACGCTGCCGGTCCAGGCTCGAGCCCTGCGCGCAAACCGACGGCAAAAGCAGCGGCTGCATTGAGGACGTTGTACCTGCCGGGAACGGCCAGCGAGAGAGGTTGCTGCACAGGAGAACCAGCAACGAGGAATTCCAGACTGGAGGCGCTGGAACGATCCGCGGCCGACTGCGCTGTAATCCGAACATCGGCAGAATCTGAATAACCATAAGTGAGCACGGCCGGGGCATCATCACTATCACGGAACCGGTCCTGCATCCGGTCCACTAGCTGCATCGCTCCGGCATCATCGGCACAGGCAATCAACGTCCCGGAAGCAGGCAGCCTGTCCACGAATCCGTCAAAGGCCGAATACACGGCACTGGCAGATCCGTAGTAATCAAGATGGTCCGGTTCCACGTTGGTGACGACGGCGATGGCGGGACGGTAGTTAAGGAACGATCCGTCCGACTCGTCCGCCTCGGCGACGAAGAACCTGCCTTCTCCGTGCGCGGCATTGACGCCAAGAGCGGCAACATCGCCGCCCACGGCAAAGGACGGATCCAGTCCAGCCTTGTGCAGCATTACGGTGATCATTGCCGTCGTCGTCGTTTTGCCATGCGTTCCCGCCACGGCAATGATCTGCTTTCCCTCCATCGCCGCCGCCAATGCCTGGGACCGGTGGATGATGGGCAGGCCTGCTTCAGCGGCTGCCCGGAATTCCGGGTTGTCCTCCCGGATAGCAGTGGAGACGACGACCGTGTCGGCAGCGGCTGCGTATTCGGCGCTGTGCCCGACGTGCACCGTTGCCCCAAGCCCGGCAAGTTGGCGCAGGCCATCTGAGTCGCGCGCATCCGAACCGGATACCGGAATGGATCTGGCCAACAGGATCCGGGCAATGGCCGACATCCCAGCTCCGCCGATGCCTATGAAGTGGACACGGCCGAGATTCTGGACGGAAGGGGTAGGCGAAAACTTCACGACTCGCCCGCCGCTCCGGCGACCAGCCCGGCCATCCGCTCGTCGGCGTCTCTAATGCCCATTCCGGTTGCGGCGGCACTCATTTTGGCGAGAGTCGAAGGATCCGCAAAGAGTTGAGGGATATGTCCGGCTATCCATTCCGGTGTGAAGGCCGCGTCCGGGACCAGGAGGGCACCACCGGCGGCGACGAGACCTGCAGCATTGAGCGCCTGCTCGCCGTTGCCGTGCGGCAGCGGAACCAGCACCGAGGGAAGACCAACGGCGCTGACTTCGCAGACCGTCGCCGCTCCAGCCCTGGCGATGAGCAGGTCGGCGGCGGCATAAACGTCCTGCATGCCGTCAGAGTATTCCAACTGCCGGTACTGTTCACTTTCCACCGGCTTGCCGGCCCCATCGAGATTCTGTTTGCCGCGGCCGGTGATGTGCAGTACCTGGATTCCTGCCGCAGCGAAGACCTCCAGGGAACCGGCGATTGTCCGGTTAATGCTGGCGGCTCCGGATGAACCGCCGGTTATTATCACGGTCGGTTTGTCCGGAGCCAGCCCAAGCCTGCTCCGGGCGGCGGGGCGCCGTTGCGCCCGGTCCAGATGCGCGATGGCGGAACGCATGGGCATACCGACCCACTCCGCCCGCGGAAGCCGGGTGTTTTCGAACGCCACGGCGACGGCTTCCGCCCAGCGTGCACCAAGGCGGTTGGCCAGTCCGGGGCGCGCATTCGCTTCATGGATCACGATCGGAATCCGCTTTCTCCGCGCGGCAATATACATCGGGGCCGACACGTAGCCGCCGACACCCACGAGCACAGAGGCTTGTGCCGAGTCGAGAATCCGTGCCGAGTCCCGGATGGCCCGATAGAGCCGCAGGGGCAGCTTGAGCAGGTCGGCCGATGGACTGCGCGGCATCGGCACCCGCGGAATGGTGGCAAGCTCGTACCCGGCAGCAGGCACGATTGTGGTTTCCATACCGGCGGTGGTTCCGACGGCGAGGATCCGCGCCTCCGGTGAGCGGTCTTTCACCGCCTCCGCGATCGCCAGCAGCGGACTGATGTGCCCCGCCGTACCGCCGCCGGCGAGTACAACGGAAAGGACTGGATTCGTCATGAACTGCTTTCCACATTTGCAGGAGTCTTACGGGCAAAGGCGAGAATGACTCCGATTCCGGCCAATGCGAAAACCAAAGCCGAACCACCGTATGAAATGAACGGCAGCGGCACGCCGATTACCGGAAGAAGACCCGTCACCATACCGACATTCACGAATGCCTGCCCGATAATCCACACCATGATGGAACCGCTGAGAATACGCACGAACGGATCATCATGCCGCATGATGACACGAACGATGGCGACGGCCAGGATGCCGAAGAGCGCCACGACCACGAGGGTTCCGACCAGGCCAAGTTCCTCGCCGATGATGGCGAAAATGAAGTCGTTGTGGGCTTCGGGGATCCAACTCCACTTTTGTTGTCCCTGCCCGAGTCCCACGCCGGTCCAGCCGCCGGAGGCCAACGCGTACAACCCGTTGGTGGACTGATAGCACCCTGCTTCGCCAATGGGGCAGACACCGCGCAGCCAGTTGGCCACGCGTTCCATCCGGTGGGCGCTGGTCAAGGTCAGGACCAGAGCCGCGCCCGCTCCGGTCAGCGCTGCAATCACGAACATCCGGCCCGGCGCGCCGGCAAAAAACAGGGCCGCCGCAACAATGAGCATGATGATCAATGCGGTTCCCAGGTCCCGGCCCAGGATGACGAGGAAGACGGCCAGCACAGCGACCGGAACGACGGGGATCAACACGTGCTTCCACTGGTGGATAAGCTTCGCCTTCCGCGCGAGCACCGTCGCCATCCAGAGGGCCAGCGCAAGCTTGGCCGCCTCTGACGGCTGGGCGCTGAACTGGCCGACTCCAATCCAGTTCCGGTTACCGCCTACGCCATAACCAAGCGGCGAAAAGACCAACAGCAGCAGCACGAATGACAAACCAAGCGCCGGCCAGGCCAATTTCTTCAGACCTCTGATACTGATCCTGGACAGGACGAACATCATGACCAGCCCCACGGCGGCATAGATGGACTGTTTTATCAGCAGCGCATACGGCGAGAGTCCCGACGCAATGGATTCCACCGAGGAGGCCGAAAGTACCATCATGAGTCCGATGGCGGTCAAGGCCAATGTGGCACCGACGATCAGATAGTAACTGGACCCGCTGGCTTTCCGGTCGCTGCCCTCCAGGAATGTCCACATCCGGCTAAGCTTGTCCGGCAACGTGTTGTTCCCGGCGTTAGCGTTCCCGCCGGTCCCATTGCCCTGTTGGGGCCGTGAATCTGCAGTATTGCCGCGGTTGCCGGCGGGACTCCGCCTGATGCCGGGTCTGGCAGGGGTGCGGCCCGCGGCCTTTCCGGCGGTCGGCCGGGTGGGCGTGGTGACCATTAGAACTCCTTAGTGGTCTGCGCCTGCCCCTCCACGTACTCACGAACTGCTTCGATAAAAGCGTTACCGCGATGCGCGTAGGAAGAGAACTGGTCCATCGATGCAGCCGCCGGTGCCATCAGCACGGTGTCTCCGTCTCCGGCTGCCTCCGCTGCTGCTGCCACCGCCGCCGACATGACATTGCCGCCGTTCCCGGTCAGCGCCATACCGGAGGTGTCCGGCTGTTCCCCTTCAGTTTGGCGCGGCATCGCCTCAATCACCGGAACATCCGGTGCGTGTCGCCGCAATGAAGCTTTCAGCGCACTGCTGTCCGCCCCTATCAGCACTACTGTCTTCAACCGCGCAGAATGCCTGGCAACCAGTTCGTCATAGTCGACTCCCTTGGATAGCCCGCCGGCGATCCAGATCACGGAACCGAAGGCGCCGAGCGATGCGTCGGCAGCATGCGGGTTTGTGGCCTTGGAGTCGTTCACCCACTTCACGCCGGCATAGTGTGCCACCAGCTGTATCCGGTGCGCACCGGGACTGTAATTACGGATGCCGGCCCGGACAGCCTCCGGTTCGACCCCGCAGGCACGGACCAGCGCTGCCGCGGCGAGAGCATTGGCCACCATGTGCCGGGCAGCACCGTGTTCAAAATCATCCAGCTTTGCCAGCTCGGCAGCGGCTTCGCGCCGGTTCTCGATGTAGGCCCGGTCCACGAGCAGGTTGTCGACCACGCCGACCATGCTCAGGGCAGGAGTGTTGGTGGTAAACCCGATGGCCCGGCAACCCTCGACGACATCGGCTTCCTCGACCATCCGCTCGGTTTCGGGCGCCTCGGCATTGTAGACCGCGGCCACCTGGGTGTTCGCGTAGACCTTGGCCTTATCCGCAAGGTATTGGCTGTAGGACCCATGCCAGTCGACATGATCCTCGGCGACATTGAGGCAAACGCTGGCCAGCGGTGACAGGCTGTGCGACCAATGAAGTTGAAAACTGGAAAGTTCGACGGCGAGCACGTCGTATCCGTCAGGGTCCCGGATGGCATCCAGCACAGGGGTTCCGACGTTGCCGACGGCGATAGCGCGTTTGCCAGCAGCCTGCAGCATCGCTTCGGTCAGTCCAACCGTCGTCGTCTTACCGTTGGTGCCGGTGATGGTCAGCCAGGGTGCCGCCGTCCGTCCCTCGCGCTGGCGCAGCCGCCAGGCAAGTTCGACGTCGCCCCAGATGGCGATGCCCGCTTTGGCCGCGGCTGCCAACAGCGGATTCCGCGGACTCCATCCCGGCGATGTCACCACCAGATCCGGCGCACTTCCGGAGACGTCAGGAAGCGATTCGCGATACTCAGCCCCCAGGAAAACTTCCTGGACTCCGACGATTTTGAGCGTATCCGCTTTGGCCTTGGCTTCAGCGTCTGTTGTGGCATCGACGACGACGACCTGGGCGCCCAGTTCAGCCAGCGTGTCGGCTGCGGAAAAGCCTGACACGCCAATTCCGGTAACGACAACACGCAGCCCGGCCCAGTCGGAGTCCCAGCTGGTCAGCTCAGCCAAACGGTCCGCACTCACAGCGCGACCAGCCATTCGGCGTAGAAGATGCCGAGGCCGCTGGCGACGCAGAGCCCGCAGACAATCCAGAACCGGACGACAATGGTCACTTCGGCCCATCCCTTGAGTTCGAAGTGATGCTGCAGTGGCGCCATCTTGAAGATCCGCTTACCACGGGAGATTTTGAAGAAACCCACCTGCAGGATGACGGAAAGGGTGATGATCACGAACAGTCCGGCAATAATCGCCAGCAGCAGTTCGGTGCGCGACAGGATCGCAAATCCTGCAAGGGCGCCGCCCAGTGCCAGCGAACCGGTGTCGCCCATGAAGATTTTTGCCGGCGAAGTGTTCCACCACAGAAAGCCGATCAGGGCACCGCAAAGCGCTCCAGCGAGCATGGCGAGATCGAATGGATCGCGCACCTCATAGCAGGCTCCTGTGACCCCCGGTGACCCGCAGTTCTGGTTCTGCTGCCAGATGCCCATCAGCAGATAGGCACTGAAGACCATGACGCACGCACCGGCGGCCAGACCGTCCAGGCCGTCCGTCAGGTTGACGCCGTTCGTAGCCGCCGTGACGATCAGGTTGGACCAGATGATGAAGAGAATCACGCCGATGATGGATCCGGCAAAAGCCAGATCGACCCACGTATCCCGGACGAATGAGATAGCGGTGGAGGCAGGCGTCCGGCCACGACTGTCGGGGAAATTCAATGCGAGCACGGCGAACAAAATGCCGACGGCGCTCTGCAACGTGATTTTCGCCGCTGCATTCAAGCCAAGACTGCGTTGCTTCGAGATTTTGATGAAGTCATCCAGGAAACCGACGAGCCCCATACCGACCATCAACAGCAATAGCAGTCCGCCGGAGACGGAGGGTCCGGTGTTGTCGGGATTGATCAGAAATATGATCAGATGCGTGAGGAAATAGGATGCCACCACCGATGCGACGACGACGGCGCCGCCCATGGTGGGGGTTCCGCGCTTCGTATGGTGTGTGGTTGGCCCATCGTCGCGGATGAACTGTCCATAGCCGCGGTTGACCAGCAGCTTGATGAACAGCGGGGTCCCGACCAACGCGAAGATCAAGGCCAGAGCACCGCCGATGAGCAAAGTGATCACGACTGCGCACTCCCTTCCTGCGTGGCCTGGATGTCGTCCACTTCCACACCGGACGGAGCCGCAGCGGAAGCCAAGTTGTTCGGTGGCAATGCTATCCGATCGCCCAGAATATGCAGTCCCGCACCGTTGGAGGATTTGAACAAGACCAGGTCCCCGGGCTGCAACTCAGCCTGCAGGAGCTCCTCGGCCGCATCCATGTCCGCAACGTAGGCGGCCTCATCGCCCCAAGATCCCTCGAGCACGGCTCCATTATGGATCGGTTTGGCGCCGGAGCCAACGACCACCAGCCGGGAAATGTTCAACCGGACGACGGTGCGGCCCACGGCGTCGTGCTCTTCGATCGACTCGTTGCCCAGTTCGAGCATTTCGCCCAGCACCGCCCAGGTCCTGCGCCCCCGTCCCAGTTCGGCGAGAGTCCGCAGGGCGGCGCGCATGGAGTCCGGATTCGCGTTATACGCGTCATTGATGACGGTGACGCCGTCGTCCCTTTCGGTCCGTTCCATCCGCCAGCGGCTCGCCGGCGCCTGTCCGCTCAAGGCTTCAACAATCCTGTTTCCACTGATTCCCGCCGCGTTGGCCGCTGAGGCAGCGGCGAGCAGATTGGTAACGTGGTGAGCACCGAGCAGCTTCGACTCGATATGTCCGCTGCTCCCGTCCGGGAAAGCAATGTCAAAGGCAGGATGCCCCTCCGCAGTGGTTTCCAGCCCCGTCGCAAGCAGGAGCTCTCCCGGCACATCGGCACTCTGCAGGCTTTCGTCGGAGCTGAAGCAAAGTACACCGGCCTTGGTGCGGGCCTTCATGGCCGCAACCCTGAAATCATCCGCATTCAGGACCGCCGTGCCGGACGGCGCCAGCGCCTCCACCAATTCGCCCTTGGCGATGGCGATATTCTCGACCGATCCGAACTCCCCGGCATGCGCCGATCCGACGACCAGTACGACGCCGACGTCCGGCTTGACCATCTCCGCAAGGTAGCGGATGTGTCCGATGCCGGTGGCCCCCATCTCGATGATGAGGTAGCGGGTGGAGAAATCCGCGGCAAAAACTGTCAGTGGCACTCCGACTTCTCCGTTGTACGACCCGATCGGCGCCACTGCCGGCGCTTCGCGGCTCAAAATTCCCGCCAACAGATCCTTTGTAGTCGTTTTCCCGGCCGAACCCGTAATTCCAATTACCGTCAGCGGACCGGCCGCACGAAGCCTGTTCACTACGGCGGCGGCAAGCGCACCCATGGCGAGTACGGCGTCGTCGACAATAACCGATGGGTACCCAGCACCGGTGGGGCTGGACACCGGGCGCTCTGCCAGCGTCAGTGCCGCGCCGGCGTCGAAAGCCTGGCCGATAAAACTGTGCCCGTCCGCCTTTTCGCCCGGCTTCGCCACATAAAGTGAGCCATCGACGGCCTCGCGCGAATCCGTAACAACCGAGGTCACGATGGTGGCAGGGTCGACGGCGCCGGTGAGCCTGCCGCCGGTAATGGTCGCGATTTCTTCTGCAGATAGTTCAATCATGTCGACTCAGGACTCTACCGCTATGCCAGGCACGGGGGTGAATCCACGACGGCTGAGGGACGTTCGGAGCTCCACCCGGTCGTCGAGCGAATGGTTCACGCCGTTAATCTCCTGCCAGATCTCATGGCCCCGTCCAGCCACCAGGATCACGTCCTGCGCCGTCGCCATCTCCACTGCGGCCGCAATGGCCTCGGCCCTCGGCGCGATGTTGTGCAGTTCGCAACCGAGATCTTCGTCGTCCTTGGTCTGGGCCGCGCCCTCATACACCGCTGTACGGATCCCAGCAGGATCTTCGTCGTGCGGGTCATCATCGGTAACAATAACGACGTCGGCGTTCCGTGCCGCCACCGCGCCCATAATCGATCGCTTGCCTTGGTCCCGCTGGCCGGTGGCGCCAAAAACTATAATGACGCGGCCCACGGAATCCGGGGTGCGTACCGACTGCAAGGCGCGTTCGAGTGCATCGGCATTGTGGGCGAAATCAACGATGGCAGCCGGCTCAGTTGCAATCAGCTCCATACGTCCGGGGACCTGGACGGTAAACGGGTCGCTGGCATCGAGGGCTTCCTGGATCCGGGCCTGCGATGCGCCGGATTCGAGCACCATAACCGCGGCCAGCGCTGCATTGACCACGTTGAAGTCCCCGGGCAGGCCGGTGTGGCATCTCAGAACATCCCCCGACCGGTGGCGGAGCACGAACCGGTGCCCGAGGCCGGCGGATTCAACGGAGGTCACGGTCCAGTCGGCGTCGGGGCGCCCTGCTGAAGCGACGGTAGTGACCGGTATCTTCGCATCCGTGACGAGCCTCTCCCCCCACTGGTCGTCAACCACAACCACGCCATGCCGCGCACGCTCCGGGGTGAACAGGCCCGCCTTGGTCCGGTAGTAATCTTCCATGTCGCCGTGCAGGTCAAGGTGGTCCTGCGTCAGATTGGTGAACCCGGCGACGTCGAACTTCACCCCATCGACCCGCCGGTAGGCAATAGCGTGCGAGGAAACCTCCATGGCGGCTGCTGTCAGGCCGCGCTCCCGCATCAATGCGAGCAAGCCATGCACCTGCGGTGACTCCGGAGTGGTTAATTGGCTTGGGATGGCCTCTTCGCCCGCCAGGATTTCGATGGTGCCGATCAGCCCGGTGGTGTGATCCAGTGCCCGCAGCAGGGAGTTCAGCAAATAGGTTGTGGTCGTCTTGCCATTGGTGCCCGTGACGCCGAACAGGGTTGGCCGCTGAACTCCGGCCGGCTGGCTCTGGAAAATCAAACGGGACAACGGCCCGACGACGGAACGCAGGTCGGTCCCGACGAGTACAGGCACCGGGCACTCCCCCAATTGTCCGACCCCATCGGGATCTGTCAGGACGGCCGCGGCACCGGCCTCCACGGCACGGCCGGCAAATGCGGCGCCATGGCTTCTCGAACCCGGCAGACCGATGTATAAATCACCTGGCTGCACATCCCTCGAGTCGATGGAAACCCCGACGACCGAGACCCCGGCGTCCGCGGGGTGCGGGCCTTGGTTGGCCGTTGAGCCGGCCCCGAAGGCCTGAAGGAACTCGACAATAGTCGAGACCCGCACCGGAGCGGTATTGCGCGGGCGCATTTCCAGGACCGTCCTATTGGACGGTCCGCTGTTCTCTGGCACGAACTACTCCGGTTTTTTGTTGGCAAACAATGGCAGATGCGGGGGCTTTCCCGTGGACGGCGGGACATCAAAGGTATGCAGTGTCTGCCCCATGACAGCCGTGAACGTCGGCCCGGCGGTGATACCGTAGATGTCCCCCTGAGGCCGTTGCAGGGTTACCCCGACCACATACTTTGGATCCTCCATGGGAGCCATGCCGACGAACGAAGCTGTGTACCCATCGTACCCGCCGTGTTCGCCCGGAGCCTCCGCCGTGCCGGTTTTGCCGCCGACCCGGTAGCTGTCCATTTGGGCCAACTGCGCGCCTGCGTCGGTGACGGTGGTTTCCAGCATGTCCTGGACCATCTGCGCGGTATCGTTCGAAACGACCCGGACTCCCTCCGGTTCCGGAACCTCGTGCCGGGTGCCATCCGGGTCGATATACGCCTCGATCAAACGCGGCTTGAGCTTGACGCCGTCGTTGGCAATCGTCTGGTAAGCGACGGCGGTTTGCAGTGCTGTCTGAGCCACTCCCTGACCGAAGAGAACGGTGAATTCCTGCCGGCCATCCCAGTTCTCGGGCTGGGCGAGGATGCCGCCGGTCTCGCCCGGCAACGGAACGCCGGTCGGTTCGCCGATCCCGAACTTGCGCAACCAGTCGTACCGCTGCTGCTTCGTGAGCTGTTCGCCGATCATGACCGTTCCGGTGTTCATCGAATCGCCGAAGATACCAGCCATGGTCCGCTCTTGGGTGCCGTGCTCAAAAGCGTCGCTGAATGTTTGCCCGCTGACCGTGTAGGTCGGGGGAACAGTGAATTCGGAGAGCGGCTTGGCGATCCCCTCCTCGATGGCAGCGGCCATCGTGATCATTTTCTCGGTTGAGCCAGGCTCGAAGGCCTCCGTCACTGACATCGCTTGCCTGCGGTCGGCCGGTGTGGCTCCGGGGTTATTCGGATCCGGGCTCTTCGACTGCGCCATTGCGACGATACGTCCGGTTTCAGCCTCGAGCACGACAATGTTGCCCCACTCGGCATCGAGCCGCTCCACCTGGCTGGCGATCTGCTGCTGGGCAAACCACTGTATGTCCTGGTTAATGGTCAGCTGGATGGTCTTACCGTCGACTGCTGGCTTCTCCTGCCGTGGGGCCGTGGGAATCGGAATCCCGTCAGCACCAATCTGATAGGTGATTTCCCCGGGCTTTCCGCTGAGAACGTCGTCCTTGGTCAACTCGACTCCGGCCAATGCCGCGTTGTCGGAGCCCAGGTAGCCGACGATTGATCCAGCCACCGCGCCGGATGGATAGGTCCGCTGGCTCGTTGCCTGGGCGACGATTCCCGGTATGCCGAGGTCAATGATCTTGTCCCGCACGGCCGGCGACACAGACTTCGCCACGTAGTGGAACCGGTCCTCACCGGTGATGGCCTTTTTGACTTCCTCCGGGTCGTGCCCCAGTATTCCGGCCAACTCCTGGACCGCTTGTTCTTTCGTTACCGTTTCCAGTTCATTCTGGGGAGTAATCCGGGTGAACTCGTCCAGGACGTTCTGCTGGTCGACGGTGATGTCATACCGCTGCACGCTGGTGGCCAGGACATCGCCTTGGGCGCCAATAATGTCCCCGCGCAGAGGAGCCACCGGAAAAGTCCGGACCCGGTTGTCGATGGCCGCCTGCGCCATACCGTCCGGATCCAGACCCTGGACCTGGAACAGCCGGCCGCTCAGAATGAGCAGCAGCATCAGCATGACCGCCAGACCGGCCCGCAGCCTCCGGGTGGTGCCGGACAGCCTTGTCCTTCTGCTCTTAGCGTTGATCAGTGCCACAAAGTGTCCCCGTCATTGGTTGTCGAGTACTTACTGCTGCGCCGATTGCTGCTGCGGCGCCGGGATGGTGCCTCCGTTTAGTTCCCTCGGCTCCGCTTGCGCCGGAGCCGGAACTACGTTGCCGGAGGAGGCTTGTTCGTCGCTGCCGGAGGAGGCTTGTGCCTCGCCTTCGGAAGAAGACTGCGCGTCGCCTCCGGACGAAGCCTGCGCCTCACCTTCGCTGGATGCACTTGCTTCCTGCCCGCCATCGCCGGAACCTTCCGTGCCTTGGTCCGAGGATGGGGCCGAAGATTCCTCCCGCGACGCTGCGGAGGATGCAGATGGTTCGGCCAGCCGGGGCTGGATCGCCACATCCGGTGCCGGGATGCGCGCTTCCGGACCTTCTGTGTCCTCTGCCGGCTTGGGATTGCCTGAAAGGCTCATGGTTTCCAAATCGATGGTTCCAAACGACGGTGAACTTACCATTCCCAATTCTGCAGCCGCGGAGGCCAAATTCTGGGGAGCCTGGTGGGTTTTGAGCCGCTGTGTCAGCATTTCGTTCTTCTGTGCCAGCGAAACCTGCTTGTTGTGCAGGTCCACGAGCTTGTACTGGCCCGACGATACGGAGACGTTCAGCACCAGCACGCCGACCAGGGCGGCGGCGAGCGTCAGGAAGCAAAAGACGACGAACGGCGTGCGCCGCCGACCGCTTCTTGCCGGCACCAGCGAGAGCGGTGTTCGCCTCTGCGGGCTGGGATGCTGCTGCGGCGCACCGCCGTCGGGCAGCACCCGGGCAGTATTGCCCGCTATTGCGCCGGTGGACGGCTGAACGTTGGCTGGGGCTGGTTGGCTCATGCCGCTCTCCTGTCTTTGATGCGCTCCACAGCACGTAATTTGGCCGATGCGGCCCGTGGATTTTCTTCGATTTCGACCTCGGTCGGGGCTTCCGTACCCCGGACCAGACGCTTAAGTTCCGGCTTGTGTTCTTCCAGTTCAACGGGAAAGCCCCGCGGAGCCGAGGACTGCGAGCGGCCGGCCAGGACCGATTTAACGATCTTGTCCTCAAGGGAGTGATACGAGAGGACAACCATCCGTCCGCCAAGGGCCAGCGCGTCAACGGCCGCCGGAACCGCACGCTCGAGGACGTCGAGTTCCTCATTGACCTCGATCCGCAGAGCCTGGAACGTCCGTTTTGCCGGATGTCCGCCGGTGCGGGCGGCGCCGGCGGGAACGACGCTGCGGATCACCTCGACGAGCCGCCCCGTCGTCGTAATCGGCTGCTCAGTCCTGGCCGCAGCAATTCCGGATGCAATCCTGCCCGCAAACTTTTCCTCGCCCCACCTGCGGATGATCGTCCGCAGCTCGGGTTCGGAATAGTTATTAACCACATCAGCCGCCGTCTGGCCGGTGCTGGTATCCATCCGCATATCCAGCGGTGCATCGTAGGAGTAGGCGAAGCCGCGGTCGCGTTCGTCCAGCTGAAGGGAGGAGACACCCAGGTCGAACAAGACTCCCTGAACCTCATCCACCCCCAGATCGTCCAGAACGTCGGGAATCTCGTCATAGACAGCGTGGACCAGATCAATCCGGTCCTGAAAGGGAGCCAGCCGGTCCGTAGCCAGGGCGAGGGCTTCCTCGTCGCGGTCAATACCGATCAGGTGCAACCCGGGGAACCTTTGGAGCATGGATTCGCTGTGCCCGCCCATTCCGAGCGTTGCGTCGATAACCACGGCACCGGAGGCTTGAATGGCGGGCTCCAGCAGGGAGACACAGCGCTCGCGCAACACCGGGACGTGACGCCCGGCGGTTGGCTGCTCTGCGTTCATGTCCTCGAACCGTTCCCTTCATCGTGCGGCTGGTTACTTAAACCAGATCCCCATCCGCACCTGACTTCCTGATCCGCCTGACACCGGGGAAGGTGAGTCAGGATGATCAGTCCGGTCGGGCCGGCTGGAGATCTCGTCCAAGCAAACTGAAGTTTTGCGGCGGTCGCCCCTAATCGTTCAGAGGACCCCCGGTAGTGCGTTCTCGTCGGTGTCGGAGAAGGCGGATTCCTTCTCGTCCAGGTACTCGCTCCAAGCCTGGGCATCCCAGATCTCGGCACGTGCACCAGCGCCTATGACGGCCAATTCACGGCCAAGCCCCGCATAGTCGCGAAGTGCCGGTGGAATAGTCACCCGGCCCTGCTTGTCGGGAACTTCGTCAGAGGCACCAGACAGGAAAACCCGAACGTAATCACGCATCTGACGTGAGGAGATCGGCGCCTCACGCAGCTGCTCATGAACCTTTTCGAATTCCCGCTGGCTGAAGACGTAGATGCAACGTTCCTGTCCCCGTGTGAGAACCAGACCGTTGGAAAGCTCCTCGCGGAACTTCGCCGGGAGGATGATCCGCCCCTTCTCGTCCAGCCGCGGCGAATGTGTTCCGAGAAACATCGCCACCGCCTTGCCGATCCGGGGAAAATTCCCTCCATGGCCACCATCGCCCTCTAATAGGCTCCACTTTACTCCACAATCCACCACCGTCAACGCCAAAGCGTCGAAAACAAGGGTGTGTCATCCCACGGATGCCTGTAGCGGTGGGATTTATTGCGTGGGGATGGAAGTGGAGGGCAAATCGCCCCGGTGCGGCCGGCACACAGAAATTTTCCAAGGGTTCCAGCGATATAGCTCATTAAATGACTCAGGATCCGCCGAAGCGGATCCTGAAATCGAACTTTTAGTCTGCTGTGGGGCTAAGTGGAGCGCCTTAGGGTTCTTCCCTGCGCCGATCCTCCCAGCGGTCCTCCAGATTGCTCATGAAGTTTCCCTGGGACTTGGACTTGCCTGCCTTCTTGTCCTTGCGGGCAGCCGCTTTCGCACCCTGGGTGGAGGCCCAGTAGACTCCTCCCCCCATGATGAGGAAGCCGCCTACGCCAACGAAGATGAGTTGCGCCGATACGCCGACCAAAAGGACCAATAAGCCCACCACAGCAGCGAGCGCACCAATAACGATGTGGCGCGTCGAGAGGGCGTGCATCCGGTCATTCCCCAGCGAGCTGGCGAATTTGGGGTCGTCGGCCTGCAACTGCCGTTCCAATTGCTCAAGCAGCTTTTGTTCGTGTTCCGAGAGTGGCATTGCTGCCTCCTTACGGTAAGTGCCGACGTCAACATGGCCGTGACGGGTGGCCGGTGAGGGTCACAGCCATCAGGCGGGCTGCCAAATGATTGATCTGCCTACCTCTAGGATAGATGGCATTCGTCCGTTGTGAAAGCTGTAATTTCCGCAGGTGCAGGCTGCGAAGCGGCTTCCTAGCGCGGTCTTCCCTCCCGTGGCAATAATCTGGCCGGTTGAACGTTGTCCTGCCCGTATTTTCGGTTGACCCGATCCAGGGCCGCCTCAGCTGCCCGCCAGTTATCATCGCGCCGGTCGATCGTGAGCTGGTCCATGGTTCCGGTGTCTTCCTCCAGCGACTCCGCGCGCAGGCCAATCAGCCGCACACTCATCGGAAGAGGCCCCAACGCGGTCAACAAGGAGGCTGCAGCGGCGTAGATCAGCTGAGCACTGTTCACCGGTTCGGGGAGGGTCTTCGAACGAGTCAAGGTACTGAAATCGGAAAAGCGGACCTTAATCGCGACCGTCCTGCACGAAATGCTTCCGGAGCGGAGCCGTGATGCCGTCCGGTGTGCGAGCCGAAGTAACTCAGTGCGCAGAACCTGACCAGAGTCAACGTCTGTGACGAATGTCTCCTCAGCGCCAATGCTTTTCTCCACCCGGACCGGGGTCACAGCCCTGTCGTCCTGACCCCACGCGAGTCTGTATACATGCTCCCCCGTTGCCCCAAGAGCCCGTTTAAGTGTGGAGGGCGGTGTCTGGGCGACGTCTTCGATGGTCGAAATTCCCAACCGGGCCAACGCCTGCTGGGTCTTGGCGCCAACGCCCCACAGTGCAGAGACCGGAAGCGAGTGGAGATAGGGAACGGTTTCGTCCTTGGGAATGACCAGCAGACCATCCGGTTTGGCACGGGTGGAAGCGATCTTTGCCACGAATTTGCTGCTGGCCACGCCTACCGACGCCGTAATCCCCAGTTCGGTTTCGACCCGGCGGCGGATCAGCTGACCTATTTCCTCCGGCAGTCCGAGCCGGCGGATGGCCCCTTTGACGTCGAGGAACGCTTCGTCCACGCTGAGCGGTTCCACCAAGTCGGTGATTTCGGCGAAAACCGCCATCACTCGCTGCGAGACGTTCCGGTACTTCTCCTGATGAGGTTCAATGATGACGGCATGCGGGCAGAGCCGCCGCGCCACGGCCATCGGCATAGCGGACCGGACACCATAGGCCCGGGCCTCATAGGAACCGGACAGCACAACGGAGCGGGTCGATTCCGAGCCCACGATGACTGGAACTCCCCGGAATTGTGGCGCATCCAACAGCTCAACGGAGACGAAAAACGCGTCCATATCGACATGGAGGATTGTGCAGTCCAGGTTCTGTGGAGCGGAACCGCGCGAACCGCCGTCTGACGGGAGCATCACAGTCACATCTTAAGCGCTGGCTCCGGCACTTTGGCGTCACTGGCTAAAATGGCCCCATGACCGCCACGGCAACGCGAGCACAAGGAGCACCAGTGTTTTCAGGCGACGCAAGCGGCAGGGCCAGAGCCGTTGGACTCGTTACCACTTTAACCGCCGCAATCCTGGTTTCCGGATGCGCCGGTCCTGCCGGCAACGACGCGTCCCCGCCGGAACCGGAAACGACGTCCAGCAGCGCAGCCCCTTCCATTACGGAACCCACACAGGTCTCTTCTCCCTCTTCGAGTCCTTCCGCCGCAGCCGCGGCCTCTGCGTCTGCAAATCCGCTGATGGAGGATTTCCCCACTGACCTGGTTCCTGTCTTTGACGGTTCCGAAGTGCTGGTCTCGGACGTTCAAACTGCGGGCGACGCCGTCGCCATTTCCCTGGTTGCGGCCACAGAAGCGCCGGCCGCGAAAGTCCTCGATTATTACGACGACGCACTTGCGGACCAAGGTTTCGAAGCCTTGGAAGGAAGCTCCATCGATGGAACGGCGTCTAAAACCTACGCCCGCAATGCGGGAACGGAGACCGTCAACATTTCAGCTGTCGAGACCGACGGCGGGACGACCTATACCATCGGGGCACATGTATCAGCTGAATCAGTAGAGTTGGGCACGTGACTTCACAGCTGAACGGCACCACTCCCCCCTCGGACAACGACGGCGGCTCCCAACAGTGGTTTATCTCCGCGGTCGGAACCCGCCTCACGGACTTCCTGGCGGAACGCCGTACGGAGCTGCTGGACATCTCCCCCGACGCAATTGAATTGCTCGATGCCATCGCCGATTTGTCGACCGGCGGCAAAAGAATGCGCGCGAGCCTGTGCTACTGGGGCTGGCGCGGCGCAGGCGGCGAAGCCACGGCCCCTGAGGTCACGTCGGCCGGTGCGGCGCTGGAACTGTTCCAGTCGGCCGCACTGATCCATGACGACATCATTGATAACTCGGATACCCGCAGGGGCAGGCCAAGTGTCCACCGGCGCTTCGGTTCGCTGCACCGCCAGCGTGGCTGGGCACTCGATCCCGAGCCATTTGGCCGGGCCGCGGCGATCCTGACGGGCGACTTATGCCTGTCGTTCAGTGAGGAACTATTCTCCTCAATCGGGGGCGCCGCCGGGCATAACAGTCCGGCCCGGAAGGTGTTTAACCGGATGCGTGCCGAAGTCATGGCAGGACAGTATCTCGACGTGCTGGAGGAAGTGGCGGGGCCGGGCAGGGACCGGAGCAGCGCCGTCGGGCGGGCACGCGCAATCATCCGCTACAAGTCCGCCAAGTACTCCACAGAGCATCCCTTGATGCTCGGTGGTGCATTGGCCGGTGCCGGCGACGACCTGCTGGGTCAATACTCCAGGTTCGCGCTCCCGCTCGGAGAGGCGTTTCAACTCCGCGACGACGTACTCGGTGTGTTCGGTGACCCCTCAGCTACTGGAAAACCGGCCGGTGACGACCTCCGGGAGGGCAAACGGACCGTCCTGACCGGTCACGTGCTCAGCCTTGCGTCCGAAAGCGATGCAGCTGTACTCGAGCAGAACCTTGGCGACCCGGACCTGGGTGAGGCAGATGTGGCCCGCCTGCGGCAGATCATCGACGGCTGCGGTGCACTTGCGGCAACGGAGGATCTCATCCGGGAGTTATCGGACCAGGCCTTTACCGCGTTGGCGCAACTCTCCGTGGACGCCCCTACACGGCAGGCGTTGACCGTTCTTGCCCAGGCTGCCGTCCACCGGGCATCGTAGCTTCCGCGTCAGCCCTTACCAGGCCAGTGCCTGCGCCCTGCGCCGGATCTCGGTCTTGCGTCCCTCACGCAGTGCATCAATGGGACGGCCAGGCAACGAGTCGTCAGGGGTAAAGAGCCATCTGAGCATCTCCTCATCCTCATACCCGGCATCCCCCAATACGATGATGGTTCCTTTGAGGCTTTCCAGCACATGCCCGTCGATAAGGAACTCGGCTGGAATGCTCCGGATATTCCGCTCGCCGATACGCGCACCTATCAGGGCGCGCTCGTCCAACAGGCTGTGCACCTTGTTTATTGGCAAATCCAGCTGCTCGCTCGCATCGGGAAGCGTCAGCCAATTGGTTATCAGGTTTTGAAGTTCGTTCACGCGTTAAGACTGCCACGCCGCGGGTCATGCTTCATAGCCAGCCGGAAAGACTCGCCGTAAGTCATATTGTTGCCAGTGGAAATTACACCCTTGTGCTATGGCAAATATGGTGTAGATTCTCAATAGTCACATCCGAAACATATGCACCAATTGCAACATTCACCGCATCCATCATGAGGGCAATGCCTGACGGTGCCGCAAACACAGACCAGACGAGGAACCCATAGATGAGTCCCCAGCGCCAGTCGACGCCCATTTCACGTTCAGCGAGTGCCCCAAGTGGTGCGCGGCGGAGCACGAAACTCAGCGCCGCAGTCTCGACTGCTGCCATTCCAGCGGTTGTACTTTCTTCCCTTGCCCTCGCGCAACCGGCCCAGGCAGCTCCAACCTTGAGCGCGCCGCGGGTACTGCCCCAGGCGTTGACGCAGTCTGTTGCCGCCGCCGGACCTGTTAGCAGTGTGGTGCCTGCTTCCATGGTGGCCGCCAACCTGCCATCGGTTTTGGCCCCGACGCAGCGGAAGGCCCCTAAGAGCCATACAGTCCAGGCGGGCGACACAGTCGGTAGTATCGCGCGGCAGTATGGGCTCGGGACCCATGCCCTATTGCAGCTCAACAATCTGCGCGCCAGCACTGTTATTTATCCGGGAGATAATATCCGGCTCGGCGGAAAGGCCAAGGCCCGCCAGGGACAGAATGCAGGTACATCGCAGAGCCAGAGGGTTGCCAGCTCCAACTCAAACGGCTCCAGCGCCTCAACCTACACGGTCAAATCCGGAGACACGATCGGCGCGATAGCCCGCCGGCACGGAATCAGCACCCAAAGTGTTCTCGCTGCGAACGGACTCAACATGCGGTCGGTCATCTATCCTGGACAGAAAATCAAACTGTCCGGCAGTTCCGCACCTGCTCCGCAGCAGCAGAGACAGGAACCCAGGAACGTCAAGAAGCAGAAACCGGCGAACTCATCCGCAAGTTCCTACACGGTCCGGTCGGGCGATACCATCAGTGCCATAGCCCGCCGGCACGGAGTCAGCACCCAGCATATCCTCGAGCTGAACGGGCTCAACATCCGGTCTGTCATCTATCCCGGACAGAACATCAAAGTCTCGGGCAGCCGGGTGGCCCCTCAGTCGAACGAGCCCAACGTCATCCAGAAACCGAAAGCCCCGGCGAAGCAAAAGAAATCCTCGGGCAGCTACACGGTGAAATCCGGAGACACGTTGGGGGCCATTGCCTCCCGGCACGGCGTCTCGCTCAGCGCCCTCCTGCAGGCGAACAACATGAGGTTGAACAGCGTCATTTACCCGGGCAACAAGCTGTCCATTCCCGGTGGCTCATCACCTGCCGGAGACAGCCCCGCTCCCGACAATCTGGTACCCAATACCTTCCTGCATTACACCTACCCCAAGCACGTGGTCGCCAAGGCAAACGTCAACATGGCTGCCCTGCTGAAAGCCCCTGCCCCGTCGTCGGCTCAGGTCCAGGAGATCATCGTCCAGACGGCCCGGCAGATGGGTGTTCCGCCGTCGCTCGCCTTGGCCCATGCCTACCAGGAATCCGGTTTCAATCACCGCTCGGTCTCACCGGCGAACGCCATCGGAACCATGCAGGTGATTCCGTCCTCGGGAGAGTGGGCCTCGCAGCTGGTCGGCCGGCAACTGAACCTGCTGGATCCGCATGACAACATCACCGCCGGCGTCGCCATTATTGCTGCGCTGCTGCGGACGAGTGATTCAACGGACAAAGCGATCGGTTCCTACTACCAGGGGCAATGGTCGGTCAATAAGCACGGCTTCTATGACGATACGAAGAAGTACGTGAAGTCCGTCAAGGCGCACCAGAAGCGGTTCCGGTAAACCGGACTGGCAAAAGCCAAGTCGTTGATTGGGCCCGGATCGCATGTTGATTCGGGCCCTTTCCATCGGAACATCTAGGATCGAAGGGTGCAGGAACGGGTAACTGACTCTTTGGTGGGCGCTGTGGTGGACCAGCGCTACTTTGTGCAGTCCCGATTGGCGCGGGGAGGCATGTCCACCGTCTATCTGGCCACAGATCAGCGGCTGGAACGGGACGTCGCACTGAAGGTCATGCACGCCCACTTGGCCGAAGACGCAAGCTTCCTGCACCGGTTCAGCCAGGAAGCCAAAGCCGCGGCCCGGTTATCGCATCCCCACGTCGTAGGTGTCCTTGACCAGGGCCGGGACGACCAACTGGTGTATTTGGTGATGGAATACGTCCCCGGCCACACACTCCGCGCCGTCATAGACGACAAGGCCCCATTGACCCCGCGGCTGGCCCTTGCTTTGCTGGACCCGGTGATTGAGGGTCTCGCGGCCGCGCATGAAGCCGGACTCGTCCACCGGGACGTCAAGCCCGAGAACGTACTCATCGCCGAAGACAGCCGCATCAAGATCGGCGACTTCGGCCTCGCCCGGGCAGTATCGACAAGCACAAATACGGGAACGCTCATCGGGACGGTCGCCTATATCGCCCCGGAGCTCGTGACCGGCGGCGCTGCCGATCCCCGCAGCGACATCTATTCCGTAGGCATCATGCTCTACGAAATGCTGACCGGACATCATCCGTATACCGGCGAGATTCCGATCCAAGTCGCCTTCCAACACGTCAATTCCGAGGTGCCGGCCCCTTCGCAGGAACTGCCCGGACTGGCAGAGGACCTGGACGAACTGGTCCAGTGGTGCACCGCTGCTGATCCTGACGAGCGGCCGATCGACGGAAACGCGCTCCTTGGTGAGCTGCGGCATATCCGGACCACTTTGTCTGATGCCGAACTCGACTTCCATGCTGAGCGGCCGGCGGCGGCTGCTGAGTCCCCTGCGTCCGGGAACGACGACGGCAGGACGACGGTCATTCCACGGCAGGGACCAGGGGCGGACACCGCGACAACGGTCATGCCGGGCGCCCTCCGTCCGGGTGCGCATTCCGGCGGGCAACAGGTTGATCCCAGTCATACCCAAGTCATTAATCCGAAGCTGCACCCGACGACAGTGATCTCCCGGCAGGGATCACCCACCGGGGACGCTGCCCCCCGGCAGCAACAGGACTATGACCCGGACGCCGCCTCTCCGATCTCCGCCAGGGCGGAAGGCCGCCAGGACAAGCGCAGGCAGAAGACCCTCGACAAACAGCGGGCCAAGGCCGCCCAGCGGCCGGAGCAGAGCCTGCGCCGCGGCAATCCCCGCCGGCGCGCCCTGCTGTGGATTATTGTGCTGGTGGTTATCTCACTGCTGGCCAGTGCCGCAGCCTGGTTCCTGGCCGTCGGCCCGGGCGCGCTGACAACGGTTCCCCGGGTTACCGAGAAGACCGTCGCCGAGGCCCAGCAGTTGCTAACCCAGCGCGGGTTGGAGTCGACCGTCACAGACATACATCATGAGCGGATTTCCGCCGGTTTGGTCGTCCGCGCACAACCGGAGGCCAGCATGGAAATCCGGAAGTTCGAGGACGTTACCCTGTTCGTCTCGATGGGTCCGGAACTCTTCGCCATTCCCGATGTCACCGGACAGAGTCTGGAAGCAGCCACGAAAACGCTCCAGGATGCCCGCATGTCGGCCGGAAATGTCACTGAAGAGTTCAATGAAGAGGAACCCGCCGGTACCGTGCTCACGCAAAGCATTACCGCAGGTGAAGAGCGTCGGCGGAACACGTCTGTCGAATTGACTGTGTCCAAGGGCCCGCAACCCATCGATGTTCCCTCCGTGGTGGGCGAGCCGCAGGATGCGGCGACGAGCACGCTCGGGGCGGCCGGTCTTGACCCGGTCATCGCCGACGAAACCGTTTTCCACCCCAGCATTCCGGCGGGATCAGTCGTTTCCCAGGAGCCCGCGGCGGGACAGCTCTTCCGCGGCGACCCGGTGACCCTGACGATGTCCAAAGGGCCCGAAATGGTCGAGGTGCCAAACTTCATTGGCGACCAGGTCGAGGATGCCGTACAGGAGCTTGAAGGGCTTGGCTTCGAGGTGGAAGTCAACAACATCCTGGGCGGCTTCTTCGGAACCGTGCGGGACCAGGACCCAGTGGACCAATCCGTCCCCAAAGGTTCAGTTGTTACCCTGACCGTGGTCTAGACCCGGACAACCTCGTGGCCGTGCCGGAATCACGTCGCGAAGGCGTGGAACCGGATAGGCGCGGCCGCCGGCGGCCCTAGCTCTTGCTGAGGGCACCGGCGACCAGGAAGGCCATCTCCAATGACTGCATGTGATTCAACCGTGGATCGCAAACCGATTCGTAGCGGGACACGAAGGCATCTTGATCGATAGGATCCGCTCCCCCGAGGCACTCCGCCACGTCGTCGCCGGTCATCTCAATATGCAGCCCGCCGGGAAAGGTTCCAAGCGCGTTATGCACTTCGAAGAACCCGCGGACCTCGTCGACAACGTCGTCGAAATTGCGGGTCTTGTACCCATTGGGAGAGGTGACGGTATTACCATGCATCGGGTCGCACACCCACAGCACCTGGGCACCGGAGTCAGTAACCTTCTGCACCAGCTGCGGGAGCTTCTCCCGGATCGCGCCTGCACCCATACGGGTGATGAAGGTCAGCCGGCCGGGTTCGCGGTTCGGGTCCAGCTTCTCGATCAACCGCAGTGCATCGTCCCCGGTGGTTTTCGGTCCGAGCTTGACGCCAATCGGATTACGTACCTTGGACAGGAAGTCGACGTGGGCGCCTTCGAGATCGCGGGTCCGTTCGCCGATCCAGAGGAAATGCCCGGAGGTGTCGTACGGAGTTCCGGTGCGGGAATCGATGCGTGTCAACGCCCGCTCATAGTCGAGGAGCAACGCCTCGTGGCTGGCAAAGAATTCGACCCGCTTGAGCGCCTCGAAATCCGAGCCGCAGGCCTCCATGAACTTCATCGCCCGGTCTATTTCCCGAGCCAGCGATTCGTACCGCGAGTGGGCCGGGTTGGCCATGAAGCCCTTGTTCCAATGGTGTACCAGGCGCAGATCAGCGAAACCGCCCTGCGTGAAGGCGCGGATGAGATTCAGCGTCGATGCGGACGTGTGGTACGCCCTGACCAACCGTGATGCGTCATGCCCGCGGGATTCATCGGTGAATTCGAAACCGTTGACCATGTCGCCCCGGTAGGCGGGCAGCGTTACGCCGTCGCGGGTTTCTTCATTGGACGAACGCGGTTTGGCGAACTGCCCGGCCATCCTGCCCATCTTGATAACCGGCAGCGAGGCTCCGTAGGTCAACACCACGGCCATCTGCAGTATGGTCCGGACACGGGCGCTGATCCGGTCGGCGGTTGCCGCCTCGAAGGTTTCGGCGCAGTCGCCGCCCTGCAACAGGAAAGCCTTTCCCTGAGCGGCTGCGGCGAGGCGTTCACGGAGGACATCGACTTCACCGGCAAAAACCAGTGGAGGCAAAGTCGACAATTCCGAAATGGAAGATTGATAGACCGCATCGTCACGCCATTGCGGCTGCTGGGATATCGGCAGTCCACGCCAGGCGTCGAGCTCAGGATAGTCCGCAGTCGTGGGCACGGCGGCAGGACTGGTCGGCAGGGATGAGCTTATGCGGGTTGTTTCAGTCACCTATCCAGCCTAATGGTTTCCGACCTCGATGCGCGCCTTGGTGGCGTAATGCCGCCGCGGAGACGTCACAATTGTTGAGCAGCAGGCTTCAACCAGCCGCGGACTGGTTGCCCTGGTCTTCGTCGAGTCCCGGCGTTGACTCTGGCTGGCGGTCATTGGCTGGACCCGCGCCAGCCGGCGGCACATCCGCTCGTTGCAGCGGGATGTCGCCGCCCCGTGGTTTATCCTCGGATCCGGCCGCCGGCTCCGCCTCTGCTGCCCCGCCGATGCTGGTGACCGTTCCGGGTTTCTTCGTCCCGGGAGGAGCCGCCCTTACAGCTGCCGCCTTCCGGGCGTCTTCCTGCTTCTTGACGCTCTTGCGTGTGGCCAGACGTTCCTTCACCGTACTGGCGTAGGCATCCACATACTCCTGGCCGGACAGGCGCATCAGTTCATACATGATCTCGTCAGCGACCGACCGCTGGACGAACCTGTCATTTTCCAGGCCTTTGTAGCGGCTGAAATCAATAGGTTCGCCGATGATGATACCCAGACGCCGGATATTCGGGATTTTCCGTCCGATCGGCTGGACCTTGTCGGTGCCGATCATCGCGACAGGTATGACCGGAACGCCCGTCGCCAGTGCCAGCTTTGCAATTCCGGTTTTGCCCCGGTAAAGCCGGCCGTCGGGACTGCGCGTACCTTCGGGATAAATTCCCAGCAGGCCGCCCTTCTGCAACACGTCGATACCGGCGTCCAGCGATGTCGCCGACGCGGCGCCGCCGGAGCGGTCCATAGGCAGTTGGTTGGTCAGCCTGAAGAAGGCAGCCGTCAGCTTTCCCTTGATCCCCTTGCCGGTGAAATATTCGGACTTTGCCAGGAACACCACCGGGCGGGACACGGATACCGGCAGGAAGACCGAGTCCGAAAAGGACAAATGATTACTTGCCAGAATGGCCGGCCCGTCTTCCGGGATGTTCTCCATCCCCTTGACCCAAGGCCGGAACAGCATTTTGAGCAAGGGACCGATAAAGATCCGCTTCATCACCCAATAGAACACGCTGTAACCTCTCCTGACCGGTTCCGCAAGCCTTTTAGCCTGACGATTTTCCAGTGGTTTCTGCCACATTACCCTAGGCCTTTTTGCCCCCGGACGTCACCGTACTGCGCAGTGAGATTCCACGCGATCAGTGACACCATGGATACATGACAGTTCTGGCAGGCGCCGAGGCCTTCTCCAGTCCCGGCCGTGGGGAAAACGCACGGATCGGGGTTGCCCTCAGCCATGGTTTCACCGGTTCGCCTGCCAGCATGCTCGATTGGGCACGCAGTCTTGCGGCGGCGGGATATGCCGTCACTCTACCGCTCCTGCCCGGGCATGGAACCAGCTGGGAGGAGCTTGCCGCCAGCCGATGGCAGGACTGGTACGGCACTTTCGAAGCTGAATACTTGCGGCTTGCCGCACGGACGGACCACACCTTCGTCGCGGGTCTGTCCATGGGAGGAACGCTGGCGCTGAGGATCGCGGCCCATCATCCGGTGAGCGGCGTCGTCGTCGTCAATCCCGGGCTGACCTTCAGCGATCCGCTGGCCCGGTTCACCGGCGTCCTCAGATATATCCGCCAGACAGTTCCCGCTATCGGCGATGACATCAAAAAGTCCGGTGTGACGGAAGGCGCCTATCCGATGACCCCGGTTGCCGCGGTGCACCAGTTGCGGTTGCTCTTCCGCGACACCCTGAACTGCCTCGGTAAAGTACAGGCGCCGACACTCGTCTTCCAGTCCACCGTGGACCGGATAGTTCCGCCCAGCAGCGTGGCGAAGATCCAAAAACGGCTTGGCAGCGGGGAACTGGAGATCGTGCCGCTGCACAACAGCTATCATGTTGCAACGATGGATAACGATGCCGGATTTATTTTCGACCGCACCGGTGACTTCATCCAACAGCATTCGGCAGGAACCCGGCGATGAACAATTCTGAGCACGACCCCTACGATCCGGACCAGGACAACGATCCTGTCCCGGATGACGCCGCGCTTTCCGGCGGCGGCACCGGAGACGGACAGAACGAATCCGGGGCCAACCCGTCCGACGACGACGTCTGGCGGGATCTGGTATCCCGCCTGGAGCAGACAGACAGCGAACCGGAGCCGGCACAGAACCAGGAAAGCAGCGGCCGGAACCAAGACCACGGCCCGGTGCAACGGCAAGACAAAGGCCAACCGGACACAGACGGTGAATCCATTCCCGCCCCCGATCCCGTATTCGGGCATCCACGGTCGGCGGCCCCGCAACCGCGGAGGATTGACAGGGAGCACCTTGGCGGCCCCCGTGACTACACCCCCGAAGAAGAAGAGGATGACAGCTTCGTCCCGGAGGATCCGCCGTCGCCGCTGGCCGGGACCGAACCGCTGGTGGTGCTCGCGTGGTGCGGCGCCATTGGCGGTCCCCTGGTGCTGCTGTTGTCGGCCTTCTTCTTTCGTGCCCTTCCGATGCTGGCCGTAGTTGGCATCATTGCCGCGTTCCTCGCCTCGGTCGTGTTCCTGCTGATGAGGCTGCCCTCGGAACGCAGTGATGATAACGACGACGGCGCTGTCGTCTAGCAGCGCTGCTCCACCGCCGGCAGGCTGACGATCAGGCAGGTGCCGGTTCCCGTCCCGGAGCTGACCTCGAGGGATCCGCCGGCGGCCGAGACGGTTGAACGGATGATTTTCAATCCCATGGCATCCTTGCCCGGGCAGGCCTCAGGGTCGAAGCCGGAGCCGTCATCCCGGATCAGAAGCTCCGTGCGGTTCAGGTACCCACGCAACGACACTTCCACCGTCCTCGCGTTGGCGTGTTCGGCCACATTCGCCAGAGTTTCACGGGCGACCCGGTAGAATAATGCGGCCTGATCGGCATCCAAATTGAGGTTCTCCTCCAGATTGAGGATCACGCCGATTCCCTGCTCAGTCAATTTCTCCGCCAGCCGGGACAGGGCCGTTTGCAATCCCGCCTCCCGCAGGTCCGACGGGTCCAGGTTGCCGGTCATCGCCACGAGCGTCCGGATGTCATTCTGCAAGATGGAGCGGGCCCGGTTGAACAATGGACTCTGGTCGGCGGAGCCCCGCATTTCCTCGGATTCCATTGCGTAGGAGAGACCTGCCAGATCCTGGATGATTTCGCCGTGCAGGTCCCGGCCGATCCGCTGGCGTTCCAGTTCCGAAGCGTCAATGGCCCGTTCGAGCAGCTGCCGCTTTCTGGCTTGGTCTGACTGGACTCTGCGGGCCAAGCGTATCGCCGGAACCAGCTGGGCCAGTTGCAAAGCCGCCAGAGCCAGGACAGATGCGGGGGCAACACCGAGCAAGACTGCCAGTTGCATCTCCCGGACGTCCTCGTCGTCGTAATATGCCTCAAAAACCAGGGGCTGTCCGTTTGCTGCTGCCAGCTGGACATACACCTCCACCAACTCACCGGCTTCGGCTTCGTATTCGTTCTCGAGCTGGTTTTGGACCCCCAGTGTTGCGATTCCCAGGCCTGAAGAGCCGAAATTTCCTACGGTGTCCGCAAATTCAAACTGCTGCCCGATGAGTGGTGCGACATCCGAATAGATAATCCGTCCGTCAGCATTCCAGATTTTGAACCTGAGGACTGACCCCTCTTCGAGCCAGGGCTGCAGTCGTTCATCCAGCTCCCGCAGAGCCTCAGGATCTCCGGCCAGAACCTCCTCAGTCACCATAGGCGCAACGGCATTGTCCGCCAACCGCTGGGTCGATCCCACCACCCGGTTCAGTGCATGGTTCTCCGATGCTGCGTGGATCCAGAAGGCAACCGGGGTCGCAATCAGAACAAGTGCCGCCAGCCCCATTAAGAGGAAGCGCTTGACGGCAAACCGGATATCAGAACGATCCGATGCGTCGAGGGTGATCGATGCCATGTCAGCATCGTGACGCTGAAACCATGGGAAAACCCTGCTACCAATCGCCGGGATTAAAGGACCAGACAACAACGCCTTCGATGCTGTTCACCGGCAACGGACCGAAGTCGCGGGAGTCGATCGACCGTTCACGGTTGTCCCCCATTACGAAGACAGTTCCCGGAGGGACCTCTGTCAAGGGATAGAACGTTCCGTCGATGGTGGATTGGTCCACGAACGGCTCATCCACTTGAACGGAATCGACGTAGAGCAGCCCGTCCCTGACCTCGATTTGCTGGCCGGCTTCGGCCACCACGCGCTTGATCACCGGTGTTTCATCCGCTGGTGATGGGAAAACCACCAGGTCCCCCAACTCGACGTCGGACTTGGCCTGCCCGGTTTTCAGCACGAAAGCGATACTTCCGGGATCGAGGGTCGGTTCCATGCTGGCCAAGTCCACGCCCACCGGTTCAATCACCCACAGCCTGAGAGCGAAAAGCCCCGCCAGGATGGCAATAACGACGACGGCCAGTACCGTCTTCCGCCTCCGCCGCCAGGAAGAGGCGGGGGCAGAAGACGGTGCCGACCGGATCGCAGCCATTTTCTAGTCCGGTTCTGTGTCGAGGTGTGCCGGGTCTGCGAGCATGGGATCGCCGTCGATGGTGTCGTCTCCGACGGGGCCTACTCTGAATTGCATCATCATGGAGTGGTCCTCGTGGGGGAGGTTGTGGCAGTGCACCATGTAGCGGCCCTTGTGCGGACCGAATTGCATCAGGAGCCTGACCGTTTCGTTCTCCCCGACATAGACGACATCCTTGGGGCCGCGTTCATAGGGGAAAGGTGCTCGTCCGTTCCGACTGAGGATCTTGTGGTCGACCAGGTGGATGTGGATGGGGTGGAACCAGCCACCGGATTTGTTTTCGAACTCCCAGATTTCCGTTGCCCCGAGTTTCGGGTTGGCGCTGACCATCTTGAAGTTGCTGGCTATGACTTCTTCCCAAGTGGTGCCGTTGATGGTCCAAGGTTCGATCTCTCCACCGCGTTGTACCCGGAAATGGCGCGTCTTCACCGCGTCCTTCGGGTCCAGTTCCATCACCTCGCTGTGGGCCAGAGTGGTGGGGATCCGGTTCCATTTCGGGTCGGCCTTCATCTTCTTCACGCTCGGCGGGGCGACGACGTCGAAGGCCATCACCTTGTTCGTGTGGTCGTAGTCGCGGTTATTGTCGTTGGACAGGTTCCGCAGCTCAACCCGGGTGCCTGGCCGATACTTACTGAAATCGATCAGCACCTCATAGCGCTCGGCCATGCTGTGGCGCCAATTATTCACCGTCTGGGTTTGCGGCATTAGGCCGCCGTCGGTGGCAACCATATACATCGGATCCCCGGTGCTGAGCGCGAAGCGGTAGGAACGCGAGATCGAGGCATTCAAGACCCGGAAGCGGTAAACCCGCGGCTGGACCTTCATCACCGGCCAGGGCCGGCCATTAACGAGGATCACATCCCCCCACAGCCCGGAATGGCTCCGGTCGTCATAGGCAAGGGAGCCATCCTCAGCGAACATGGCGTCGCTGACCACCAGCGGAACATCGAACGCGCCCTGTGGCAACAGCCGGCGCTCCAGCGGGTCGTGCATGACGTAGACAGCGGCAAGGCCCGAGTAGACGTTCTGCGCCGTGAAATGCACGGCGTGATCGTGATACCAAAGAGTCCGCGCCGCCTGGAAATTAGGGTAATGGTATTCCTTGCAGAATCCGGGGGGCGTCATATCGTTGGCGTACCCGTCATACTGCGGCAGCGAAGCCGACCCATGCAGATGGGTCGATGACGCCATCAGGTGACCCCACTGTGGATGAAACTTGGGCAGCTTGTTACGCACATTCACTGTAGCCCGGGTTCCCTGCTCCAACTCGATCGTCGGGCCCGGGAAGATCCCCTCGTAGCCCAGGATCCGGGTCGTCTTCCCGGGCACGATCCGCGCCGTGCTCTGACGCATCGAAATTTCATAGTGGTTCACCCGCTGCCCGTCCTCCCACGTCACGGACTTAGGCCGCAGCTTTGGTGGCTTAACGAATGCGGTTTTATAGGGGCGGGGCATCTCCCGCTCGTCGAGTTGACTGGCCGACTTCGCTGAGACTGTGGAGATCGGGACAGTCACCAGTGACGCACCTGCAACTCCCACAGCGCCCCATTTGAAGACATCGCGTCTGGATACGGACATGACCGTTCACTTCCTGTACTGCATTTGTTGGTTCGATATAGCTTTGCCCGAAGTCGTTCCTGCCAGGTGATTAAATAGCCTTGGCCGAAGGAACGTTTCTGGAGCAGTTATGGGCCACCGGTGTGGTGCTCCGAGCCCAATGACAGGCGGCTGCCGTCCTCGTTTTCGAGGACCAGTGCGATCGCCTTATCCGGCAGTTCAAAGACCATGGTGGCGGTGATGGATTCCCCCTGGTCGAGCTCCTGTGCTGAGGGTGAGGACCACAGAACATGCGGTTCACCGGAGCCGATGCCATCAACGAAGTACTCCTGCGGGTCGTACCGCAGGCCGCCGGCGTCCAAGGCCGTAAGTTGAACCTGGATCCGCACCCTGTGCGCGCCCTCTTGAGGCTGGGTTCCGAGAATGGCTGCAGCGGCCGGTGGTTGCCATCCGTCAACCTCCAGCGGCGTGACACCGGTAATGCCGGCCATGCCGCCTGGTACCGGGATCGAGGCGCCCAGTGGAGCGCTCGGTTCAGGGTCCGAGGTCGTAAGGAAGAGATACCCGAGACTTGCCGCAAGTAATGCCAAGATCGCCAGCGGGATAAAAAACACCCTCCGGCGCCGGCCCCTTTGTACGGGACGGGCTTCTCCTGCTTCTAGAAGAACTGACATGCCAATAATGATCCGCTGGCACCTTGTAAAAACCTGTTGGCATTCCAACCGTGCGGTCAGCTGAAAGGACGCCGTCTTTTATGTCCCTGCAGGACGTGTTCCACGGGTGCCGGTACGCGCATTTATCCGCGCCAGATCAGCCGCTCCAACCATGCCTGCCCGTGCACCGAGGCGGGCCATACTGATCGGGGCCGCCGGCCTGAAACCACGGCCGGTCAGATAGCGGCGGAAAGAACGCTGTGCCGGCAGCAGCAGAAGGTCTCCGGCACCGCTCAGCCCGCCGCCGATGACGAACTGGCCGGGGTCGAGCGCCGCCGCCAGGTTGGCCAGTCCAAGACCAAGCCAATGGCCGACGTCGTCAAGCAGTTCAATGCAGGTGGCATCGCCTTCTGCCGCCATCCGCGTCACCAACGCTCCCGTAATGGCATCCGGATCGCCGCCGGCTGCCCGCAGCAGATCCTGGGCAACCGGTGAATTCGCACGGGCAAGTTCGCGGCCCTCGCGCCCCAAGGCATTTCCAGACGCATACTGTTCCCAACAGCCGCGGTTTCCGCACTCGCAGCGGTGGCCCTGGGGGACGATAATTTGGTGGCCGAACTCCCCGGCCACGCCATGCCGGCCCCGCTCCAGCCGTCCGTCGGCTATCAACGCGCCACCGATGCCCGTTCCTAAAGTAATGCAGACCAGGCGGCTCTGCCCGCGACCGGCTCCAAAGCGCCATTCGGCCCATCCGGCTGCGTCGGCGTCGTTGACCACCATGACCCGCCGTCGAAGTTTGTATTCAAGATTCTCCCGGAGCGGTTCATTCCGCCAAGCAAGATGCGGGCTGAAGAGAACCGTACTGCCGCTCTGGTCCATCCAGCCGGCCGCGCCGATGCCCACGGACCAGATCCGGTAACTGGCGGCAAACTCGCGGACCAGATCAACGATGACGTCTTCGACCTGGCGGGGATCCGTGGCGGGAGTGGGACGTACGAGTTCGGCCAGTACCTGACCGTGGACATCGATCACGCCGGCAGCGACCTTGGTCCCGCCAATATCAATACCGATCGCCAGCCCACGGCGTCCCAGCCTGGCCGGCACAGCAGGCAACACCCGGGGACGTCCCGTGGCTGGTCCCGTCCTCGGCCACAAGGGGCCGCCGGAAGCGGGACGGGGCCTGCTGCTTTGTCTACTCATACGGGGCCATTCTACGGAAGGTCGTTTTTGTCACCTGAAAGTTACCTACTGCCGGCAGTCACCCATCGGCTGAACCGGCTCCGCCCCGGTAGGCTATTGACAACCCCTTGGGGGCATTGGCAGGTACCGAAGGAGCTATCGTGCGAGAATACAGCGTTCCGGTGATGGTTGAATCACCCCAGGACAGCAACATTACCGATCTTGTCATCCGGCAGGCGGAGAAGCCATCCAACCCTGCGCTCTTCTCCCGCAAAGACGATGAGGGAAACTGGCAGAACATCCAGGCAACCGACTTCCTGGCCGATGTTTCGTTGCTCGCCAAGGGACTTATCGCCTCCGGCATCGGCGCCGGCGACCGGGTTGGAATCATGGCGCGCACCCGGTACGAATGGTCCTTGGTCGACTTTGCAATTTGGTTTGCCGGTGCTGTGTCCGTGCCGATTTATGAAACCTCCTCCCCCAGCCAAGTCGCCTGGAACCTTGGCGACTCCGAATCAGTCGCCATCTTCGTCGAGTCCGGCAAGCATGAAAATATCGTCCGCCAGGCCGCAGAGGCAGAGAGCCTGTCAGCGATCGCGCATGTATGGCAGCTCGAAGGTGACGGGCTGGACGCCTTACGTGCCGCTGGCGCCGGTATCAGCGATGAAGAGCTCGAAGAGCGGCGTAAGACGTCGCATCTGGCAGACGTCGCCACCATCATCTACACCTCCGGAACGACCGGTCGCCCCAAGGGCTGCGAACTGACGCACGGGAACTTTGTGGAACTCTCGGAGAATGCTGTGGCAGCAATTTCCGAGGTGGCCTACGAAGGCGCCCAGACGATCATGTTCCTGCCGTTGGCCCATGTTTTCGCCCGGTTCATCTCTGTAATGTGCGTAGCTGCCGGCGCAACGGTCGCCCACACCCCGGATATCAAGCACCTGCTGCCCGACCTGCAGAGCTACAAACCGACGTTCATCCTGGCGGTCCCCCGGGTATTTGAAAAGGTCTACAACTCCGCCTCACTCAAGGCGGAGGACGGCGGCAAAGGCAAGATCTTCGCCAAAGCCACCGAGACGGCCATCGCCTACTCCAAGGCCGAGCAGGACGGATCGGTTGGCTTCGGTTTGAAGCTCCGGCACGCACTCTTCGACAAGCTCGTCTATGGCAAGCTGCGCGATGCCATGGGTGGACGGGTCAAGCATGCAGTCTCGGGCGGGGCTCCACTGGGTGAACGCCTCGGGCACTTCTTCCACGGCATCGGCCTCACCGTCCTCGAGGGATACGGCCTGACCGAAACAACCGCTCCCATCTCGGTAACCACCCCGGCCCTGATCAAGATCGGAACGGTCGGAGTTCCGCTGCCGGGCAATGCGGTAAAAATTGCCGACGACGGCGAGATCCTGACCAAGGGCGTCTGCGTCATGCGCGGGTATTACAAGCGCGACGATCTGACAGCGGAGGCGTTCGTGGACGGATGGTTCGCGACCGGAGACATCGGCGAGCTCGACGACCATGGCTATCTGACGATCACCGGCCGGAAAAAGGAAATCATCGTCACGGCCGGTGGAAAAAACGTCATCCCTGCACTGCTGGAGGACCAGATCCGGTCCGATCCGCTGGTTTCCCAGTGTGTGGTGCTCGGTGATCACCGGCCCTTCATCTCAGCGCTGGTCACCATCGATGAAGAATCCCTGCCGGGCTGGCTGGAGCGGCACGGGCTGCCGTCGTCGACCACCGTGGCACAGGCAGCGGAAAACGAACAGGTCCAGGCCGAGATCCAGAAGCTGATTGATAATGCCAACTCCACGGTGTCGCAGGCTGAGCAGATCAAGTCGTTCCGGATTGTTGCGGTGGACTTCACCGAGGAGTCAGGACATTTGACCCCTTCGTTGAAGATCAAACGTGTGCAGGTTCTGAAAGACTATGACGATCTGGTCAACGAAATTTACCTGGCACCGCGCTCCTGATTGGGGCCGGGTCCTCCGGGTCTTCTGTCCGGCTCTTGAGTCCCAGGCTAAAGTTCCAGTCCGAGCAAGGCGTTCTCCACGACCTCGGTCAGTGCCGGGTGGATCCAGTACTGGCCGGTGGCCATGGTCCGCGCGTCCAGGCCGAACGACATGGCCTGGATCAGCGGCTGGATGATCATGGACGCTTCGTGGCCCATGATGTGCGCGCCAAGCAACTTCCCGGTGCCCGTCTCGGCAATGACTTTGACGAAGCCGTCGTCGTCCTCCATTGCCCAGCCGTAGGCAGTTGAGCCGTAGGCCTGCAGATGCATGGCTATTGTGCTGCCGTTTTCGGCCGCGTGCCGGCGTGCCTGCTCCTCGGTCAGTCCCACACTGGCGATCTGCGGCCGGGTGAAAACGGCAGACGGGACAAAGCGGTGGTCGCTGGCCCGCAGCTCATCGGGATGGATCAGATTGTGGCTCACGACCTTGGCCTCGTGATTGGCCACGTGTTTGAGCTGGTAGTCGCTGCTGACATCACCAAGTGCCCAGACGCCCTCGACCGGTGAGCCTCCGGCCAGCACCCGCTGCCAGTCGTCGACGGCGATGCGGCCGTCCGGAGTGATGTCGAACCCAGCCGCTTCGACATCGAGCGTGTCGGTATTGGGACGGCGGCCGGTCGCCATCAACACAATGTCGACTTCCTCGGTCCGGGCTTCGCCACCGCCGGTCGGAACAATGGCCGCTTCGACACGGCCATCGGGCAGTTCGGTGATGGTCCCCACCGTGCACCCGAGCCGGACGTCCCATTGGCGCTCCGCCTGGCTGGTGTAGCGCAGAGAGATGTCCCGGTCCTCGTGCCTGAGCAGTTGATTGGAGCGGTTTATCTGGATGACTTCGGAACCGAGGCTGTCGAAGATGTGGGCGAACTCGGCAGCCACAAACCCTCCCCCGACAATCAAGATGCGGCCCGGCAGTTCGTCGATCCGCATCACCGTGTCGGAGGTGTGGACCTGCGGGAGGTGCTGACCGGCGGTTTCCGGAATGATCGGGCGGGAACCGGCGGCAACCACAACCTGCTCCGCCGTCAACACCGTGCCGGAATCAGTCACCAGTGTCTTCGGGCCCGTGAACCGGACATGCTCCTGATACAGCGTGACGTTATCCAACTCGACATCACGGTAGTTTTTGCCCGATTCGGAAATGGTGTCGATACGGCTGAATATCCGGTCGCGGATCTTCGGCCAATGGACCTCGTTGACCGTCGCGTCAATACCGAGCTTCGCGGCCTTGACCGTGGAGTGCGCCAGTTCCGCCGGGTAGACATACATCTTCGTCGGAATGCAGCCCACGTTGAGACAGGTGCCCCCGAAGGTTCCGCCATCCACAATAGCAACCTTCTTGTCGTTCCAGTCGTCCGTGATGAGCGAATTGCCCGAGCCCGATCCGATAATGATCAGGTCGTAGTGTTCCACCGGTGCCGACCCCACTTTCTATGACTGCAGCTCGTCGACGACCAGTGCCGCGAGTTCAATGGCCGCGGTCCGGGTTGCCGGGCGCAGCTTTGTCAGCTCAATCCGGGATCCCTCGGCCAGATGGCGGTCGTACGGAATTTTAACCACAGTGCGTACCCGCGACTGGAAATGCTCTTCAATCTGCGACACGTCAACCAGCGAGCCGCCACCGGAGGACATGTTGATGACGACGATGGCTTTGGCTACGAGGTCATGCCGGTCATGTGCTTCAAGCCAGGACAATGTCTCGGAAGCCAGACGTGCCTCGTCAACGCTGCCACCGGAGACCAGTACCACGGTGTCCGCTTTCTCCAAGGTGCCTTTCATCACCGAATGGACCATCCCGGTGCCCGAGTCTGTGAGCACAACGGAGTAGTAGCGGTCCAGGATTTCCGTCACGGCGCGGTAGTCCACCTCGTCGAAGGCCTGGGCCACCGTCGGATCAGTGTCCGAGGCCAGCACATCCAGCCGCGAGCCGTCGCGGGCCACATAGTCCGACAACTGTGCGAACGAATCCACCGCGAAGCGGTCGTGGACCAACTGCCGGGCTGTGTGGTCGGCGCTGCCCGGGGAACGGTCGGACAAGGTGCCGCGATCCGGATTGGCGTCGACGGCGATGACGCGGTCCTCCCGGATATCAGCAAGGGTCATGCCCAGCAGGGTCGTGACGGTCGTCTTTCCCACCCCACCCTTGCGGGACAGGATGGGAATGTAACGTGTCCGCCCGCCCAGGCGGACGCCAATCCGGTGCTCCAAGGCACGCTGGACGCGGACCTTTTCGGAATCGCCCGGATTGAGATAACCGAAGGTGGCAGCGTAGAGCCACTTCCGCCAGCCACCCATGGGCGGACGGTTGGTCCGGGTGAGGAGACGGTCGGCGGTCAGTGCAGCCGCCGGTTCCGGACCGGCGTCGTGCATCCTGCGCGTGGTGGAGCGGTCAGCCGGGACCTCATCCTCGTCACCGCCGGCCGGCGGTGCAACCGGCATCGGCGGAGCCTGTTCCGAGGGAAGTCCCGCCTGCACGGGCCAGGACGACGTCTGGAGAGATGACGGGTTGTCCGCCTCCGCTGTATCTTGTGAACCGGAGTCCGTGGGGACTGTCACCGGCGTGCCGGCCACCCACTGTCCGGCCCACGGCCCATCGGCCACCACGCCGGCCTCATCCGGTTGAAGCGTGTCGTCGTGTGGTCCAGCCTCCGGTTGGCCGGGCTTCTTCTGCTCTGGCGTCATAAGTCTTTCCGTGGTCGGTCCGGCGGGCGCCGCCGGCTGCTGCAGCGGTGCCTCGAATCTGCACTCACCATAGCGCACCGGCGGCGTCGTTCACCTCCACGGCGGCAAACCCACACACCACCGAAGCAACTAGTTTTTGATTGCCACCAGCAGGTCTCCGCCCTGGACCTGTTCCACCTTGGAGATGGCAAGCCGGTCCACAGTGCCGCCTACCGGCGTCGTAATCGAGGCTTCCATCTTCATGGCTTCAATGGTTGCCACCGTGTCGCCGGCTTCCACCTGGTCGCCTTCGGCGACGGTCACGGTGACGGCACCGGCGAACGGGGCGGCAACGTGTCCATTGTCGGCCGGGTCGGCCTTCTCCGCGACCTTGGCGTGGCTTTCGACGCTCTGGTCGCGCACCAGCACAGGCCGCATCTGGCCGTTGAGCGTACACATCACCGTGCGCATGCCCTTGGCGTCCGCCTCGGAGATGGCCTCCAGCGTGGCGATCAGCCGCACTCCCTGCTCCAGGGCAATCGTGTGCTCCTCGCCGGGCTGCATGCCGAACAGATAGTCGCGGGTGTCGAGGACCGAGACATCACCATACAGTTCGCGGTTGCGCAGGAATTCCTTCGTGGGGCCTTCGAACAGCAAGCGGTTCAGGGTCTGCCTGCGGGTTTTCGAATCCGACTGCAGCGCGGCACTGTCATCGTCGCTGAGCTCAACATCGCGCACCTTGATCGAGCGGCCCTGCAGCGCCTTGGTCCGGAACGGCTCCGGCCATCCTCCCGGAGGGTCCCCCAGTTCTCCGCTGAGGAACGAGATCACGGAGTCCGGAATGTCGTAGCTTTGCGGGTTCTGCTCAAACTCGGCCGGATCCACATTGGCTCCCACCAACTGCAACGCCAGGTCGCCAACCACCTTCGACGACGGCGTGACCTTGACGAGGCGGCCGAGCATCCGGTCGGCGCTCGTGTACATGTCCTCGATCGCTTCGAAGCGTTCGCCGAGACCCAGTGCTATTGCTTGCTGGCGGAGATTGGACAACTGGCCGCCGGGAATTTCATGCCGGTAGACGCGCCCGGTCGGCCCGGCCAGGCCGGACTCGAAGGGCGAATACATCCGGCGGACCGCTTCCCAGTAAGGCTCGAGCGCACTGACCGCTTCCAGGCTGAGTCCGGTGTCCCGCTCGGTGTGGGCCAATGCCGCCACCAGGGCCGACGCCGAGGGCTGGCTGGTGGTACCGGCCAACGTCGCGCTGGCGGTGTCGACGGCGTCCACCCCGGCATCGGAAGCGGCCAGCAGTGTGGCAAGCTGGCCACCCGCGGTGTCATGGGTGTGCAGGTGCACCGGAAGATCGAACTTTTCGCGCAGGGCGTTGACCAGCACTGATGCCGCCGCCGGACGCAGTAGCCCGGCCATGTCCTTGATTGCAAGGATGTGGGCACCGGCATCGACCATCTGCTGCGCAAGGTTCAGGTAGTAGTCGAGGGTGTAGAGCTTTTCCTCCGGGTCCAGCATGTCCGCGGTGTAGCACAAGGCCACTTCCGCCACGGCAGTCCCGGTCTTGCGGACCGCCTTGATGGCCGGCTCCATCTGCGACACATCATTAAGGGCGTCAAAAATACGGAAAATGTCGATGCCGGTGGCCGCGGCTTCTTCAACGAAGGCATCGGTCACTTCCACCGGGTACGGCGTATAGCCGACCGTGTTGCGTCCGCGCAGCAGCATCTGCAGGCAGATATTCGGCACGGCCTTGCGCAGGGCGGCAAGGCGCTCCCAAGGATCCTCGCCCAGGAAGCGGAGTGCGACGTCGTAGGTTGCACCGCCCCAGGCCTCCACCGAGAGCAACTGCGGTGTCAGTTGGGACACGGCCGGGCCGGCAGCGACCAGGTCACGGGTGCGCACACGGGTCGCCAGCAGCGACTGATGGGCATCGCGGAACGTCGTATCGGTGACCGCGAGCGCCGTCTGACTGCGCAGTTCGGCAGCGAAGCCTTCCGGCCCGAGCTCCTGGAGCCGTTGCCGCGATCCTGACTCGACTGGACGTTGAGCGCTGTCGGAACTGGTGTTGGGAACGTCATCCAGGACCGGCAATTTCTGCGCCGGATCGAGCTGGACATGTGCTTCGCCGTGCGGCTTATTGACGGTTACCTCGGCGAGCCAGGTCAGCAGCTTGGTGCCGCGGTCGGCCGAACCGCGTGCCTGCTGCAGCTCGGGCCGCTCATCGATGAAGGAGGTGGCGACATCGCCAGCCAGGAAGGCAGGATCGTCGAGGACCGCCTGTAGGAAGGGGATGTTGGTCGAGACGCCGCGGATCCGGAACTCCGCCAGAGCGCGGCGGGCGCGGGCGACGGCGGCGCCGTAGCTCCGGCCACGGCAGGTGAGCTTGACCAGCATCGAATCGAAGTGCGGGCTGATCTCGGCACCTGCGTACACTGTGCCGCCGTCGAGCCTGACACCGGCGCCACCGGCGGAGCGGTAGGCCGAGATCTTGCCGACGTCGGGCCGGAAGCCGTTGGCAGGGTCCTCGGTGGTGATGCGGCACTGCAGCGCGGCGCCCTTGAGGGAAATCTGGTCCTGCATCAGGTCCAGGTCCTCGAGGGTCTCCCCCGCGGCAATGCGCATCTGGGCCTGTACCAGGTCGACGTCGGTCACTTCCTCCGTGACAGTGTGCTCGACCTGGATCCGCGGATTCATCTCGATGAAGACATGCTCGCCGGCGCGTTCGCCGACGGTATCGACGAGGAACTCCACCGTTCCGGCGTTGACATAGTTCAGTTCCTTCGCAAAGGCCACAGCGTCCCGGTAGAGCGCCTGGCGGATATTCTCGTCCAGGTTCGGCGCCGGGGCGATCTCCACGACTTTCTGGTGCCGGCGCTGCAGCGAGCAGTCGCGCTCGAACAGGTGGACGACGTTACCCTCGCCGTCGGCCAGCACCTGGACCTCGATGTGCCGCGGCCGCAGGACGGCGCGTTCCAGGAACATCGTCGGATCGCCAAACGCTGTCTCCGCTTCGCGCATGGCCGATTCCAGAGCGGCCCGCAGGTCTTCGGGCTTCTCCACCCGGCGCATGCCGCGGCCGCCACCTCCGGCTACGGCTTTGGCAAAGATCGGAAATCCGACCTTCTCCGCTGCCGCCATCAGTTCATCGAGATCGGCGCTCGGTGCACTGGATTCCAGCACCGGGATGCCGGCCTTCCGCGCCGCTTCGAGGGCGTGCACCTTGTGGCCGGCGAGTTCCAGTACCTCTGCCGGCGGCCCGATGAACGTGATGCCGGCCTTCTTGGCAGCCGTGGCCAGCCCGGGGTTCTCGGACAGGAATCCGTAGCCGGGGTAGATCGCGTCACAACCGGCCTCGGTCGCCACGCGGATGATCTCGTCGACGTCGAGGTAGGCACGGACCGGGTGGCCTTCCTCGCCGATCAGATACGCCTCGCCCGCCTTCTGGCGGTGGATGGAGTTGCGGTCCTCGTGAGGAAAGACCGCGACGGTCTTCGCACCGAGTTCATAACCGGCGCGGAAGGCGCGGATGGCGATTTCGCCGCGGTTGGCTACCAGAATCTTCGAGAACATGCCCTGCCTATCTGCGTAAACTGCTCAATCGGTACTGCGTAACTTACATGACACGCCGGTGGAAGCGTGCTTTTGGTTACATCACTGTCCGGCGCTTGCGGACTTTTTAACAAAAATGGGTCCGGCTGCGCCTATCCGGGCGCTTCCGCCAGCTCCTCCAGTGGAGGACAGGAACAGATCAGGTGCCGGTCGCCGTAAGCCTGGTCGACCCGGCTGACGGGCGGCCAGTACTTGCCCCGGGGTTCGACGCCGGCAGGGTAGACGGCGTCCGCCCGGCTGTAGCTGTGATCCCAGCTCTCAGTGAGGCTCTTGGCCGTATGCGGCGCATTGACCAGCGGGTTGTCGTGCGCCGGCCACAGTCCGTCCTGCACCGCCGCGATTTCCTTCCGGATGGCGATCATCGCGTCAATGAACCGGTCCATCTCGGCGAGGTCCTCCGATTCGGTCGGTTCGACCATCAGCGTCCCGGCCACCGGGAAGGACATCGTGGGTGCGTGGAAACCATAGTCGATCAGCCGTTTGGCGACGTCCTCAACCGTGATGCCGCTCTGCGCGGTGAGCTTCCGCAGATCCAGAATGCACTCATGTGCCACCAGGTCATGGGCGCCGGTGTACAGCACGGGATAGTGGTCGGCCAGGCTGCGTGCGATGTAGTTGGCGGAGAGGATCGCCGTCTGGGTAGCCGCACGCATTCCGTCGGGTCCCATCATCCGGATGTAGGCCCAGGAAATAGGCAGGATCGACGCCGACCCGTACGGTGCCGCCGACACCAGTCCGACGGCGGAATCCTCACCGAGTTCGCGGGCCGGCAGGTACTTGGCCAGGTGTTCCCGCACGCCGATAGGACCGACGCCGGGTCCCCCGCCGCCATGCGGTATGCAGAACGTCTTGTGCAGGTTCAGATGCGATACATCGGCACCGAATTTGCCCGGCTTTGCAAGCCCGATCAGCGCGTTAAGGTTGGCGCCGTCAACGTAAACCTGCCCGCCGGCGTCGTGCACCAATTCGCAGACTGTGGTGATCTCAGTTTCAAAAACACCGTGCGTGGACGGGTAGGTGATCATCATCGCGGCCAGGTCCGACTCGTGCTCGGTCACCTGCCGCCGGAGATCGTCGACGTCGATATTGCCGAAGTCGTCCGTCTTCACCGCCACGACCTTCAGTCCCGCCATCACCGCTGACGCCGCATTGGTACCGTGGGCGCTCTGCGGAATCAGGCAGATGTTACGTTCCGGCTGCCCGTTGTCCCGTTGGTAGGCGCGGATGGCCAGCAGACCGGCGAACTCACCCTGCGAGCCGGCATTGGGCTGGATGGAGACCGCGTCATAGCCGGTGATTTCCGCCAGCCACTCTTCAAGCTGAGTCGCCATGCCCACCATGCCAACGGTATCCTCGGCAGGCGCGTAGGGATGCAGATTGGCGAACTCCGGCCAGGTGACCGCTGCCATTTCCGCCGCGGCGTTCAGCTTCATGGTGCAGGAACCAAGCGGAATCATCCCGCGGTCGAGCGCATAGTCTGCGTCGGCCAGCCGCCGCAGGTAACGCATCATCTGCGTCTCCGAGCGGTGGCTGTGGAAGACGTCATGGGTCAAATAGTCGGTGCTGCGCGCCGGTTCTGCTTCCGCTGCCGGGCTCCAGTCCTCCGTCCGGTGCCCGAGCAGTTCCGTTACCGCCGCCAGGTCCGAATCATCGGTGGTCTCGTCGACGGCGATCTGCACAGTGTCTTTGGCGACCTGACGCAGCAGATAGCCCGCTTCATGGGCGGCGGCGACAATCCGCATCGCGTTGTTGCCACTGGTGCTGTCGACTTGGATCCGCACGGTGTCGAAGAACCGGTCATGCACCACGGTGTGTCCGGCCTCGCGGGCGGCTCCGGCGACGGCGGCGGCATATCCGGCGACCCGGTCCGCGATCTGCCGCAGTCCCTCCGGTCCGTGGTAGACGGCGTACATTCCCGCCATCACGGCCAGCAGCACCTGGGCGGTGCAAATGTTCGACGTCGCCCGTTCCCGGCGGATGTGCTGCTCGCGGGTCTGCAGAGCCAACCGATAGGCATGCTGCCCCTCCACATCCTTGGATACCCCTACCAGGCGCCCCGGAAGTGAGCGTTCCAACTTGTTCCGCACGGCCATATAGCCTGCGTGTGGTCCGCCGTATCCCATCGGCACGCCGAAGCGTTGGGAGGTTCCGACGGCGACGTCGGCCCCCACCGTCCCCGGCGCCTCCAGCAATGTCAGCGCCAGCAGATCGGCGGCGACGGCGGTCATCGCCTTGCGTTCCTTCAGCGCTTCGATGATGGGAGCCAGGTCGCGGATCTTGCCGGAGTCACCCGGATACTGGATGAGGGCGGCAAAGATGTCCGTATCCGGCAGCGGTTCGTCGAAGTCGTGCACCAGCACCGGGATCTTCAACGCCTCGGCGCGGGTATTGATGACGGCCAGTGTCTGCGGAAAAACGTCGGCATCGACGAGGAACGCTGCATCCTGTGCCGCCGTGCGGTTGGACCGGCGCATCAGCGTCATTGCTTCAGCGGCTGCGGTTCCTTCATCGAGCATCGAGGCGTTGGCGATATCCAGACCGGTTAGATCGGCCACCATGGTCTGGAAATTCAGCAGCGCCTCCAGCCTGCCCTGCGAAATTTCCGGTTGATAGGGGGTATAGGCGGTGTACCAACCCGGGTTCTCAAGTACATTCCGCTGTATCACGCTTGGCGTAAAGGTGCCGTAGTAGCCCTGCCCCAACAGCGACTTCCGCACCGTGTTCCGGGACGCCCAGGACCGCAGCTCCGCCAGCATGGCTTCTTCCGAGGCGGCCTCGGGCAGATTCAGCCGTTCGCTTGACTGGATCGTTTCCGGCAACGCGGCGCTGCAGAGCTCGTCCAGGGAACTGAATCCCAGCTTGGTCAACATATGATGAAGGTGGGGCTTCGTTGTGACACCGATGTGTCGGTGGCTGAACGGTGTTGCCGTATTGCTGCTAGCTTGTTCTTGTTTCAAGTTATGCTCCAAATAACGGTCAGTCCACAGCCATTCTAAATGGCGAAACGCTCGTGATGACTAGAAATGTTAGGTATTGGTTCTTCAAGTGCAAGTAGTGAGCATCAGCAGCCTCAAAGGCGGCGTTGGCAAGACGTCGGTAACCCTGGGACTGGCATCGGCCGCTCTGGCAGCAGGCATTCCCACCCTGGTCGTCGATCTGGATCCGCACGCGGACGCGACCACGGGACTTGGAGTACGTGCCCATGAAGAAACCGACATCGGAAGGCTTCTCAAAAGTGCCCGGCGGGCGGATCTCGCAGCCAATGTGGTCGCCAGTGGCTGGGTTGCGGCGCACGACGACGGCGGTCCCCGGCCGGTGCTCGACGTCGCCATGGGATCAGCCTATACCGGCATTTACGACCGTCCGGATCTGGGCAAGCGCGATCTGCGCCGGCTGAGCACCCTGCTGGGCAAGGTGGACCAGTACGAACTGGTTCTCATTGACTGCCCGCCCTCGCTCAATGGGCTGACCCGGATGGCCTGGACGGCGAGCAATCGTGTGCTGCTGGTCGCTGAGCCCGGCCTCTTCTCGGTGGCGGGAACTGAACGTACCCTGCGTGCCATTGAAGTGTTCAGTCACGAACTCGCGCCGAACCTGATGCCGGCCGGGATTGTCGCGAACCGTGTACGGTCCGGTTCAAGCGAGCACAGCTACCGTCTTGCGGAGATGCACGCCATGTTCGGCGAGCTGCTGCTCTCCCCCACCGTCGGCGAGCAGGCGAACTGGCAGCAGATCCAGGGTGCCGCCCACGCGATCCACAACTGGCCGGGAGAATCGGCCAAGCATGCGGCCGGCCTGTTCGACCAGTTGCTCATGAACCTGGTCTCGACCGGGCGGGTACGGGACCGGGTGCACCGGTAAGCTCCCGCCGTCGAAAGACGGCCCCAGGCGCAGAAGCCGGACCGAGTCGGCAGACAAACTAAAATTGGCGTCCATCCCGAGGGGTGGACGCCAACTGCTTTTAAAGGACTTCTAACCGATCTTGCGTGCAGTGCGGCGCTTGCTCAACTCGTCCTCCGGGAATTCCTCACCGGTGGCATGTTCGCTGGGCAGCTGGGCAAGACTTCCCTCGACCTCGCGCCATACCCGGCCCACCGCGATGCCGAAGACTCCTTGCCCGCCCTGGACAAGATCGATAACCTCATCGGCGGAAGTGCATTCGTAGACGCTTGCTCCATCACTCATCAACGTGATCTGGGCGAGGTCTTCAACGCCACGTTCGCGCAGATGCTCAACGGCCGAACGGATCTGCTGGAGCGAGACGCCGGTATCGAGCAGTCGCTTGACGACTTTGAGAACCAGGATGTCGCGGAATCCGTAAAGGCGTTGGGAACCTGAACCCGCGGCATTGCGTACCCCTGGTAGAACCAGTCCTGTACGGGCCCAGTAGTCGAGCTGACGGTACGTGATACCGGCTGCCTTGCAGACGGTGGCGCCACGGTAACCGGCGTCCTCATCAAGAACTGGAAGGTCCTCGGTGAACAGCAGCCCTTGAGCGCTTTCCGGAATCGACCGGCCGTGGGAAGCGGCGTGCGAGAGTTCGCCACCATCACCTTTCGGACTCACGTGGATCCTCCTTGTCGTAGCTCCCTGGGGGAAGTGTGCTTCAACCCTTGTCTACGAGCTAACTTCATTAAAGCCGTCGACAACTGCCGTTGCAATGGGAACCTTGTACTTCGACGTTAGAGTGGCGGGGGACAATGGTCAAAGATGCTGGCCCTTTGTCTGCTGGCGTGTCGCCGCCGTGCACTCCTGGAAGCCCTAGTTTTCGAAGTCTTCTGGCTCGACATCGTCCAGGAATTCGCGGAATTTGCGCAGTTCCTTCTCGGCGTTCTCCCCGCTGACCTTATCTTCGTCGTCGTCATCCGTTTCGGCAATTTCGACGCCGGCCTCGTCCAGTACCGCTTCGGCACAGAGCACAGGGCAGGGAATCCGCAGGGCAATTGCGATGGCGTCGGAAGCACGTGCGGAGACTACGGAATCGTCATCGAAGACCAGTTCCGCAAAGAACACCGAATCCTCCACTGTGGTCAGGTGCACTTTCTTGATGCTCCGGCCCAGAGCTTCGACGACGTCGCACAGCAGATCGTGCGTCATCGGCCTGGCGGGAACAATGCCTTGCTGGGCCAAGGCGATCGCGCTTGCTTCGGGAGTGCCGATCCAAATGGGTACGTGCCGCTCGCCGTGTGACTCTTTGAGGAGGACAAGCGGTTGATTCGAAGGCAGTTCCAGCCGGACTCCGACGATTTCCACTTCAATCACTGAGGTTCCTCCCTACCTGTCCATGCGGGCGATCTGCCCGTTAACGAGTGCACTGTGCAGGGACAGACATATATCGCTGATTTCACGTGCGGCGTCCGCGGCCCGTGCCCTGGAGGCTACATCCTTGCGCGATGCCACCGGCGCGATTGCGGTTTCCACCAGCGAGAACTCGCGGTCCGCGGCTGCGCGGAAGGGCCGCAGGTGACGCGGTTCTATACCGTGTTCCTGCAGCTGCACGCAGGCCTTGGTGATCTTAAGCGCATAATCGTCATACCGGTCATCGACGGCGCTGATCAGTCCGTGGCTGGCCAGCTCCTGGATCAGCTGCGAGCCGGCGTTGGTCTGCTTCTTCAGTTGTTCCAGTGTCAGCTGCCGTGCCTGGCCGTTGAGCTGGGTCAGCAGTTCGTCGGAGACCATGCGTGGGGAGATACTGACTCCCTCAGGCAGGTTCTCCGGCTTCTCGCCACGGTCGATGGCGTCCAGATAGTCCCGGATGACTTTCAGCGGCAGGTACTGGTCCCGCTGCAACCCCAACACGAACCGAAGGCGTTCCACGTCCTGTGCGGTGTACTTGCGGTAGCCGGCCGCCGTCCGCTGAGGACTGATCAGCCCCTTTTCTTCAAGGAACCGGATTTTGGACGCGGTGATATTCGGAAAGTCAGCACTGAGTTCGGCCAGGACCTGGCCGATGTTGAGGACACCTGTCGGCGCCCCGGATGTGTCAGCGCGGCCGTGACCGAACTGGCGCCGCGCGGGCTGGGCCGGCGACACTGGTTAGCCCTGAACCGGGACTTCACCCGTGTGGGCCGGACCAAGGTAGAAGGTCAACCGGAACTTGCCGATCTGGACCTCGTTGTGCTGGCGGAGCAGGACATGATCAACCCGGTCCTGATTGACATAGGTGCCGTTCAAGCTGCCGGTATCCACCACTTCGAAACCGCGCTGGGTGCGCCGGAATTCGGCGTGCCGCCGCGAGACTGTAACGTCGTCGAGAAAAACGTCAGCATTGGGGTGGCGGCCGGCGGTGCTTACCTCCGAGTCGAGTAGGAAACGGGCGCCACTATTGGGTCCCGAATGCGCAATCAACAGCGCTGAACCAGATGGTAGCGCCTCGACGGCGGCCATTTCCTGATCCGTGAGTTTCGGAGCAGCTAATGGGGCATCCAGATTCGGGACGCTGATCGTCGTCGTTTCGGGGGCAGTCGACTCTGAATCATCCAAGTCTCCGGCGCGCCGACCGCCTACGTACTTACCTTCATCGCCAGCCATGGTTGCCCCTCCTCCGTCTTTTCGTCCGCTTCGAGAAAGCGGTGCCTTTGACTGCAAAAACCGCCTGCTCATTCCTGGTTCTAGCCTACCTGCTGTTGGTAGTCGTCAGCGCTGAGCAGACCCTTAACAGAATCCGCGTCGGCGACGCGGATTTCCATCAGCCATCCCTGTCCATACGGGTCTGAATTGATCAGGGCGGGATCGTCGTCGAGACCCTTGTTGCTGTTGACGACCTCGCCGGTCAGTGGAGCAAAAATATCGCTGACACTCTTGGTGGATTCAACTTCACCCACGACGTCGGACGCGGAAACGGATGTCCCTGCTTCGGGCATCTGCGCATACACAACGTCCCCCAAAGCGTCCTGGGCGAAATCGGTGATCCCGACGCGGACAACGCCGTCTGCATCCGGGGCCGTGATCCATTCATGCTCGGCGGTGTAGTAAAGATCGGCAGGAATATTGCTCATGAGCGGTGCCTTTCGGTCCAGGAAAATATCGATAAGCCGGGTGTCTAAGAACTCTATACGGTTCCGGAGACGACTCGCCACCGGTGACGTTTTTGGGTCGGATCGACAACTTTCCCAGCTACCGCCAGCTTTCCCAGCTACCGGGGCCCCACGGTGACGGCCGCTACTTGCTTCAACCGCGGATGCAGATGGTCGTCGTCCTCTACATCGCCGGTGTCCCACCATAGTTTCAGGCCATCGGCTGAGTCCTCCAACCCCGCCAGATTGTTGTCGAACCAGGGCCCCTTGATGCCACTCCAGGAGAATGGTGGGCTGGGGACTCTCGCCGATCGGGCAACTATTGCGCCCACTGGCCCGGCCACGCCGTATGACAATGCAGCCGTGGCAAACCGCATGACCCTTGGCAAAGGATTGCGGATCGGCGAGCAGACCGCCTGGACTATGCGGCTGCCGGAGGAACGTTTAACCTCCGAGACGTAGGAGAAGTGCACATCGCCGGAGAGGAAACAGATAGTCTCCGGTGCAGTGCCTCTCTTGCCGTCGGCCACTTCAGTCACCATGCCGGCCACTGCACGGAAGGACTGCTGGAATGCCGCCCAATGCTCCATGTCAACGCCCTGACGGATTTTCTCGCCGATCTTCGCGCCACGTTTTCCCCATGCCCCTTCAGAGAGAGCCTCATTCCAGGATTCGATGTGATGCAGTCCCTCCGGAAGAAGGAATGGCAACGACGTGGCGACCAGCAGGTGCCGGAAGCCACCCTGCATCTTGTCGTCCAGCCAGGCGAGTTCTTCGTCGTCCAGTAATGACCGACGGTCGGATTCCAGAACGCGGGCTGCCCGGGAATCGATCGTGATCACACGCACGTCCCCGATATCCCGGCAATAACTCCAGCGATAACTTGCCGGTTGTTGGTTCGCCCGGTCAGCGAAGGCGTCGATGGTCTCTGTCATGTCCAGTTCGCCATCGCCGTCGTAGGCCGCGATCTCTGCCCAGATTTCGTCGTGGGCACGTTCCTCCGGCGAAAGGTTTCCGAGATGCTGATAGACCCAGTACGAGCCCAACCCCGAGACAATCCTGTCGTGCCACCATCCTGTGGCTTCGCGCTCCTGCTTCCAGGTGTAGGACGAGTTCCAGTCGTCATCGATATCGTGATCGTCAAAGATCATCGCGCTCGGCAGGTTCGACAGCAACCAACGGTTGGCTTCATCGGACCACGCGAGCTTGTAGAGATGCGCATACTCCTCAAAGTCCTTCAGCTCCTTCCCCGGCGGTTCCTCCATGCTTCGACGCGCACTGATGAACTCCTGCATCTGGTCGCTCGTCACATCCGCATAGACCTGGTCCCCCAGGAAGGCGACAAGATCGGGCCAGGCTTCGTCAGCAGTGGATGCCATCCGCAGGGCATAGGCGCGCATCGAGTCGACGCCGTGAGTGCCGTTGCCACCGGCGTCGTGCGGCACGCTGGTGCGGCAGGAACCGAATGCCATCTTGATTGGTTTACCCGGCGTCAACGTGGAGATGCACGACGGCGGGTAGTCCGAACCGCCCGCCGGCCACACCTCCTCATCGTCAATGTCGACGGTATAGGGATTGACGCTTCCCGGCGCCAGCCCGTTCACCTCAACCAACGCGTAGTGATGGCCGTGCACGGCGAAGGTCGATGCCTGCCAGGAGCTCCCTGCCGCCCGCACCGTCACCCGGCGGGCGTCGCGGGTTTCCACCCAGATGCTGGCCGACGTTTCGTCGACGAAGCGCATCATTGGGCCGAGGATAAGAGATTCAGTCATTCATCAGTTCTACCGTTTCCGGAGACTTACGGCCATTGCGGACTTCGTTCATACCTTTATCTCCCGCGGCACGAGGGATACGCTCATGTACAACGACATTAGGATCGCATGACCCAGTCGAGGACCGAGCATGACCGCGAGCGGAGCGCACACCGGAGCGATTGCCGTGACCGGATCTGAGGTCGACCTGCTCGACGAAATTGGTTCTGCTCTGTCCTCCTTCATCGAGGGCCTCGGCCTGGGCTGGGATCTGTTCCTAAGTTTGATTGTGCCCACGCTGATCCTTGCCCTCGGCGGGTTGTTCCTGGCCGTGTGGCTCTGGCGCCGCTCCCGCCCCACATCCAGCAGCAGCGGTACAGATCATTTCAGGGGACAGATCGTCACGGTAAGATCAGCGGAAGGTACACACGCGCTGGCATTCGTGGAGGGCAGCTGGTGGTCGTTGCACAGCACCGGCGGGCCGTTGAGGGCGGGCGACCGCGTGCGGGTCCGGGCAGTCGATGGCCTCTTCCTGGTCGTCGAGCCGCTGGCCGGAGAAGCGCCGACTGAGGAGGACGCATGATTGACGGCACGCTGATCGGTCTGGGCGTTGCGGCTCTGGTGGTTATCTACATCGTCACCCGGGCCGTCAAGATCGTCCCGGAGTACGAACGGGGCGTCATCTTCCGCCTAGGCCGCATCCAGGCGCCGAAAGGCCCTGGGCTGTTCGTGATTGCCCCGTTCCTCGACCGCATGCGGCGCGTGGATCTGCGCACGCATACCTACGATGTGCCTTCCCAGGATGTGATTACCCGGGACAACGTCACGGTCCAAGTCAACGCCGTGGCCTACTTCAACGTGGTCGATCCGGTGCGTGCGGTGCTCTCTATCGAGGATTACCGTGTCGGTACCCAGCAGGTCGCCCAAACGACGTTGCGCAGCATTATCGGCCAGACCAGCCTGGACGATCTACTGACCAAACGGGATGAGATCAACCAGCAGCTGCAGCGGGTCATTGACGAGGTCACCGACCCATGGGGCGTCAAGGTCACCATCGTGGAGGTCAAGGATGTTCTGCTCCCGGAGAGCATGCGGCGGGCGATGGCCCGGCAGGCCGAGTCCGAGCGGGACCGGCGCGCCAAGGTCATCCATGCCCTTGGCGAGCAGGAAGCCGCCGAGAACCTGGGGAAGGCGGCGGAGGTCCTCGAAGCCCACCCGGCCGCAATGCAGTTGCGGACCCTGTCCTCAATGCTGGAGCTCGGCGCGGAACAGAACTCGACAGTGGTCTTTCCTGTACCGATGGAGTTGCTCCGGCTGTTCGAGGCACATGGCTCGCCCGCGGACCGCAGCGGACAGGCACCGAGTACCGGGGTGGAAGCCGGAACCGACGACGTCGGCTCTCCCCAACCGCCGCGCCCTGAGGGCGACGGCGGCGGTTACCGGATCTGATATTGCTAGACAGCCTGAAGGTTGAGGAACATCTCCGGTTCGACGTCGACGACTTCGCAATTCGCGAGCCTCGGGTGGGGCTGGCCGAGCAACGCCGACATCGTCAGCCGGATCAAAGTTCCGTGCGCTACGACGATGATCCGCTGTTCCGGGTACTCCTCGAACAATCCGCACAACGCCTTCAGCCCACGCTCGGCTACTGCGTCCTCGGGCTCCGCCCCGGTGTGCAGGCGATTGTATTCAGGCTCTGACAATCCATCCAGGTACTTACCCTCCAACGCTCCGTAGTCCCGCTCCCGCAATCCGGCGATGGGCTTCGCGGGTTCTAGACCGATCCGATGGCCAATAATCTGCGCGGTTTCGACCGCACGACCCAGCGGCGAGGATACGAGCACATCCCACCGTCTGCCGGCGAGTTCCGCACCACCTGCTGCGGCTTGCTCACGACCGGTTGTGTCGAGCGGAATATCTGTACTTCCCTGCAAACGGCCTGCTTCATTCCAGGCCGTTTGTCCGTGCCGTACCAGTGCCAATGCCGTACTCAATATTGTGACCTGCCATCCCTCGTATGTGTCGCAGCAGTTTACCAGCGGCCGCCCTCCAAGGGGCGGGCCACCTGCTGCTCCAGCAAATTCACGGCCCGGTCCGGCAGCACGATAAGGCCGTCCAGCTCACGGCGGGCGCGGCGGTAAGCTGTCTGCCTTTCGTTCGGGGTGGCAGCATTATCCACGGCGATAGTGATCAGTTTCCTGGCCGTGGACAGTCGCTGCCGCTCCTTCTCCGAGAAACTTCCGGTCTTGAGGCGCCGGGCTTCGGTTTCGGCAATCCTGAAGGCAACCTCACAGCTATTCACCGCATCGCGGTACTCGGACAACCGGGCAGAGCTCACAGCATCCGGCTTCGCGGGGCGGAGGGCGTCTGCGTCGCGCTTCGCCCGGTGGAAGGCCACGGTGAGGGGCTCACGGACATCGGTCATCATGGGGAAATCGATGAGCTTGCCCACATCGAGTTCGTAGTCCAACCAACGTTGGTTGACGGCGTCGTGGGTTTCCATGAGCGCTTCCACTTCACCCGCTTGCGTTTGCTCAACCTGTTGGCCGTGGTAGCGGAGTTTGTACAGCTCAACTTTGCGTTGATGCCGGCGCTTACTGGCCTTCCGCCACGAATCTCCCCACGCGGCAAATACCCCGCTCAGCGGAAAAACGAGCCACCAATAATCACCAGCGAATTCCAGCAATGCCTCCACCGCTTCATCCTATTCCGGAAGCGGGCGGCTGTCCCGGACAGGGTCCTGGTCAGGCAGGACCCGGCCCGGGCACACCGGGGCTGGCTAAGAGCTAAGCACTGAGGCCAGCAGCGACGGCTCGACCGATCCTCCAGAGACCACCGCCGCAACAGTGCCTTCCGCTGGCACCAGGTCATGCATCCACGCCGCCACCGCGACAGCCCCGGATGGTTCGGTGACCAGTCGCCCGGCGACGGCGAGGTGCCGCATCGCCGCATAAATCTGCGCCTCAGAGACCGTGACGAAATCGTCGACATAGCGTTGGATGTGCTCCCACGGATGCGTTCCGACCGCCGTGACCCGCAGTCCGTCCGCGATGGTGCGGGAAGTCTGTTCCGGCGTCCAGCTGATCCGTTGGCCTGCGCGCCAACTATCGGTAGCATCAGCCGCCAGTTCTGGTTCAACCCCAATGACCCGGGTGTGCGGGCTGAGAGCCTTTACGGCAGCCGATACGCCGGAGATCAGTCCGCCGCCGGAGACAGGGACGAGCACGACGTCGACATTCGGCACCTGCTCAATCAGCTCCAGGCCGACGGTCCCCTGCCCCGCGATGACACGGAGGTCATCGTAGGGCGGCACATGCACATACTCGGCTTCGCCCGCCAACTGCAGCGTCCGGGTGTCCCGCTCCGCAATCGGCACAAGTTCGACCTGCGCCCCAAGAGCCCGCACCGCCGCGACCTTCGCCGGCGGTGCGTTCTCCGGTATCACAATCACCGCATGTAGGCCGAGCCGGTGCGCGACATAGGCGACGGCACGTGCGTGATTACCGGAGGACTGGGCGAGAATGCCATACTCACGTGCTTGCGGCAGCGCCTGGGCAATTGCGTTATACGCTCCGCGGAGCTTGAAAGCAGCGGTCGGCTGCAGTGACTCAGCCTTGCAGTGCAGCACTTCATCGGATCGAACCGGGTGCGGCAGCTCGATGACCGGAGTGCGCAGCACCAGATCGCCAATGCGTTCAGCAGCTTCGGTGATCTCACGCAGACCGACCAGCCGCTCAGAGCCCGGATCGTTCATCGTGCCTCACTCTCAAGGCTTGGATTGGAGTCGTTGTCAGACTGGATGCGTCGCGCTAAATATCGCAGCGTAGTTGTCATCGTAACCTCGGATGAAACAGCAGAGTCAATTGAACGAAGCAATAGATGAACCCCGCAGCGGCTCACACCCCGGACGCAGAAAGCCCCCGGATCGTGGGTTTCCAACGATCCGGGGGCTTTCAATTTGTCGGGTTGACAGGATTTGAACCTGCGACCCCCTCACCCCCAGTGAGGTGCGCTACCAAGCTGCGCCACAACCCGACGGTCCGGCTTTGTCGCCCGGACCACCATGAAATCCTACCCTAAACCGCGGCTGGTAACGAACCAGACCGCGACCCGATCAGCGCTTCCGCGAGCGCTTTTCGCGGACGCGCATGCTGACCTCGATCGGTGTGCCTTCAAAGTCGAAGGTCTCGCGGAGCCGGCGGGTGATGAAGCGGCGGTAGCCGGGGTCGAGGAACCCGGTGGTGAACAGCACGAACTTCGGCGGCCTGCTCGAGGCCTGGGTGCCGAACAGGATGCGGGGCTGCTTGCCGCCGCGTACGGGGTGCGGGTGCGCCGCAACGAGCTCGCCGAGGAAGGCGTTGAGCCGTCCGGTCGGAATGCGGCTGTCCCACGATTCGAGTGAACGCTCCAGCGCCGGCACCAGCCGGTCTTTGTGCCAGCCGGTCTTCGCCGAGATGTTGACCCGCGGTGCCCAGTCGACGTGCGCCAAATCCTGCTCGATCTCCCGCTCCAGATACTTGCGTCGTTCGTCTTCCAGCAGGTCCCACTTGTTGAACGCCAGCACGAGGGCACGGCCGGAGCCAATGGCCAGCTGCAGGATCCGTACGTCCTGCTCGCTCAACACCTCGTCGACGGCCAGGAGCACGACGGCGACTTCCGCCTTCTCCAGTGCCGTCTGGGTACGCAGCGAGGCATAAAAATCCGCACCGTGGGCCATATGCACCCGGCGGCGGATACCAGCGGTGTCCACGAAACGCCAGGTGCGGCCACCAAGCTCGATCATCTCGTCGACCGGGTCACGGGTGGTGCCGGCGGTGGGATCCACCACCACGCGTTCGGTACCGGCAAGCTTGTTCAGCAGCGAGGACTTGCCCACGTTCGGCCGCCCAATCAGGGCCACGCGCCGTGGGCCACCGGTGCGCTGGATCCCCTCGACAGCGGAAAATTCGGGCAGCTTCTCGAGAACGGCGTCGAGCATGTCCGCTGATCCACGGCCGTGCAGTGCGGAGACGGGATATGGTTCGCCGAGTCCCAGCGCCCACAGTGCCGATGCGTCAGATTCCACCTGGATGTCGTCAACCTTGTTGGCGGCCAGAATGACAGGCTTCTTGATCCGGCGCAGCATCCGGACAATCGCCTCGTCCATGGCTGTCGCACCCACGGTGGCGTCAACGACCAGCAGGACGGCGTCGGCCATTTCGACCGCCACTTCCGCCTGCTCTGCGACCTGGACCTGAAGGCCCTTGGCGTCGTGCTCCCAGCCACCGGTATCGATCAGGGTGAAGTTGCGCCCGTTCCAGTGCGCTGGATAGGAGACGCGGTCCCGGGTTACACCAGGGGTATCTTCGACGACGGCTTCCCGGCGGCCGAGGATGCGGTTCACCAGGGTGGATTTGCCGACATTCGGCCGTCCGACGATGGCCAGCACCGGCTCCATCCGGTGCGCCGCGTCGTCGTCGGCGTCCTCCGCCGCTCCGGCCAGCAGGGCGGCGTCTTCTTCATCAAGTTCGTAGTCCGCCAGACCGGCACGAAGCGATTCGGCACGCTGATCCGCCTCGGCGTCGTCGATTGACGCGTAGCGCTCGTTGACCTGGTCCGCTTCGGCGGGCACGTACTCCTCATCGGAGAACCCGTCGTTCGCGCTCTCGTCCTGAGACGGTCTATCGCTCATGATCACTGTCCTTCTTGGGAGTTACGTTTGTTGGCATGCTTCATCGTCCGGCAGCTGGTGCAGCACGGTTCGATGGCGTTTCTTGTGTGGCTGGCGCAGCAGAGAAAAGTGTTTTGCGGCTGCAATCCATTGAAACACGTTCGGATACCCTGCTCCGACCTCAGTCCGCAACAGCGTGGACGGCGTCGAGCACGGCCCGCACGGTTTCTTCGAAGTCGAGGTCGGACGAATCCACCGTGATGACGCCGTCGGCCGCCTGGTGGAAGTTCACCACCGTGGAATCCTTCTTGTCCCGCTCCAGGACCTGGGTCGTCAACTGTCCGGCGTCCTGGGTGCCTCCGAGCTGCAGCCCGCGCCGCGCCATCCGCGCCTCTTCGCTCGCCGTCAGCAGCAACCGGACCTCGGCCTCGGGCGCGACCACCGTGGTGATGTCCCGGCCCTCGACGACTATCCGGCGTCCGGCGTCGGCGATCATTTGCTTCTGCAGTCTGATCAGTTCCGCCCGGGCGCCCAGCTTGGTGGCCACCGCGCTGACCGCCGTCGAAACTTCCGGCTCGCGGATCGCGGCAGTGACGTCGACGCCGCCCACCTTGACGAGTTCGGTGTCGGGATCGGTGCTGATGTAAAGGTCGATGGTGCGGGTGGCGCGTTCGACGGCGACGGCGTCATCCAGGTCGAGGCCGAGGTCGACGCAGTGCCAGGTCACCGCCCGGTACATCGCTCCGGTATCCAGGTACGTCAGTCCGAGCCGACGGGCGGCTTCCTTGCTGACGCTGGACTTGCCCGATCCGGATGGTCCGTCGATGGCGACCACCAGGGACTTGCCGAGGCGGACCGTTCTTGACTCCCTCATGAAACCACTTTCCATCCACGCTCCGTAAGCGCTTCTATCAATTCCGTCCGCTTGCCCGGGACAACCGATACTTCGACCATGCCAACCTGCTGCCCCGGCGAATGCTCCAGCCGCAGGTCCTCCAGATTCACTCCGACTGCGCCAATCTCGGTCAGCAGTTTCGCGATCTGCCCGGGTACGTCGTCGACCAAGACCGTCAGTTCCGCGAACGCACGAGGCGGTGCGCCGTGCTTGCCTGGAATCCGCGCCTGCCCGGCGTTGCCTTCGCTCATCAGCTGCGCCAGGTCCAACCGCGCTCCCGGCGCCTCCGGCTGTTCCAGTGTATTGATCAGCCGGTTCAGATCTTCACGGACACCGTAGAGGATGTCCACCAGCCGGAAAGCGTTGGCGCCCAGGATCTGCACCCATAGCGACGGGTCGCTGGCGGCAATCCGGGTCACGTCACGCAGCCCCTGTCCGGCGAGCGAGAGCGCCTGCGGCGGCGTGTCCTGCAACCTGCTCGCCACCAGCGAGGAAACGACCTGCGGCAGATGCGAAATCAGCGCAACCGTCTCGTCGTGCTCCTCCACCGACATCCTCGCCACAATCGCGCCAAGGTCCAAAGCGAGCGCCTGCGCAGTCTTGACCGCCTGTCCCGTGGCGGCAGCCGGAGGGCAAAGCACCCACGGCATCGAGGTAAACAATTCCGCGCGGGCCGCCACCGGACCTGACTTCTCCCGGCCGGCCATCGGATGCGTGCCCACGTAACGGCTCAGGTCCGCCCCGGCTGCCTTCAGCTCGGCAGCAACAGACGCCTTAATACTGGCAATGTCGACGACGACGGCGTTTGGGTACCGCTTCAACGCATCGACGACGACGGCGGCGGTCACATCCGGCGGCGGTGCACAGACCACCAGTTCCGGCGCAAAATCCGGTTCGGCATCCCGAAGCAGCCGTCCCGCTCCAATGTCCTGCGCGACTGCCTCGGCCGACGGAGAGGTGTCCGACAGAACGACGTCGATCCCCCACCGGCGAAGGCCAAGTCCAATACTGGCACCCAGCAACCCGGTGCCGATGATCAACACCGGCCCGCGCAGGTGTGTATGCCCGTTGTTCACTGCTGTCACCGCTACATCCCTACAGTCGCGAGCAGATGACCGGCTTCCTGCTTGCCGAGCGCGCGGATGCTTCCCTGGCGCTGGTCATTGAGGCGGATCGGGCCGACCTGGATCCGCACCAGCCGCTCGACGGGATGGCCGACGGCGTCGAACAGGCGGCGGACGATGCGGTTGCGGCCGGAGTGGATCACTACTTCGACGAGCAGGTGTCCCGGTGTCGAGTCGACCAGCTTGAAGGAGTCGACCGAGGCGGTGCCGTCGTCGAGCTCTATTCCAGCCCGCATCTGAGCGCCGACGCCGTGGGCCATCGGTCCACGCACCTGCACCAGGTAGGTTTTGGGTACCTCGTAGGAGGGGTGCGTCAGGCGGTTGGCCAGTTCGCCGTCGTTGGTCAACAGCAGCAACCCCTCGGTGGCGATATCGAGCCGGCCCACATGGAAGAGCCGTTCCGGGCGCTTCTTCAGGTAGTCGGAAATGCATGGACGGCCCTCGGGGTCATCCATGGAGGAGACGACACCCTTGGGCTTGTTGAAGACGTAGTAGACCAGTGTTTCGTCCAACTGGACCCGGATGCCGTCCACGTGGATAACCGCACTGCGGGGATCGACGCGCACTCCCAATTCGGTGACTATATTGCCGTCGACCTCGACGCGGCCGTCGCGGATCATCTCCTCGCAGACCCGGCGGGAGGCAACTCCGGCACCGGCCAGGACCTTCTGCAGGCGCACGCCTTCCGGATCATGTGCGTCGGACTGATCCGCCGGCGGAGCCGTGGGACGGCGCTTGCCGTGACTCTTCCGCTGCTGGACCGGTCCGAGGTTCTTGCCGAAGCGTTCATTGCCAAACGCCCTGGGACCCTTAGGTCCTTTGGCGCCTTTGGCCGCGGCTGGCCGCGATGGCTTGCCCGGTGCCGGCTTGGAATGGGAAGGCTTGGCACCCGGGGCCGGTTTGGCACGCGACGGCTTGGCGTCATCAGGCTTGGAAACGCCGGGGCCGAACCCACCTTGCTGACCGCCGGAACGGCCCTTGCCTGGCTGGCCACCGGTGCGGCCCTTGCCGGGTCCGCCTTGCTGACCCTTGCCGTGCCCTCCGCGGCGTCCTTCCGGACCGGGGCGGCCGTGGGATCCGGAGCGGGGAGGCTGTGTCATTGGGTTTCCTTCAAGTCAGCGTTCATACAAATCATTACGTCTCAATAGGTCAAGCCTTCAAACTCTTCTAAATTGTCCAGCCCCGGCAGGTGCGGCGCCAACTTCGGAAGTTCAGCGACGCTGCCAATGCCCATCCTTTCCAGGAAAAACGACGTCGTCTGGTACAGCACAGCGCCGAACTCCGGGTCTGTGCCGGCTTCCTCGATGAGGCCGCGCTGGGTCAGAGTCCGGATGACAGAATCAACGTTGACGCCGCGGATAGCCGATACCCTGGCCCGCGGAACAGGTTGACGGTAGGCAATTACCGCCAGCGTCTCCAACGAAGCCTGCGTCAGCTTCGCTGTCTGACCCTCGAGAACAAACCGCGACACCACAGGTGCGAACGTGCTCCGGGAGAATATCCGCCAGCCGCCGGCTACATTGCGCAGCTCAAATCCACGGGGAGTGGTTGCCGCTGAAGCTGATTCCGGCGCAGGATCCTCCCCAGTATATCCGTCATACTCGGCACGAAGTTCAGCGAGCAGACTCCGGACCCGGTCCACCGGAAGCAGCAAGGCTGTCGCCAGTTCGAATTCCGTGGCGGGTTCGTCGATGACCATCAGGACGGCTTCCAGAGCGGCCTTCGCTCCCCCGGGCAGAACGTCCAGATCCAAGGCCTCTTCCGGCTGCTGCTCGTCCCGGCTCTGCTCAGTCGGCTGTTCTTCACGCGGCTGATCGTCCTCCCGAACGTTCCCGCCGTCGTCGTTTGGTTCACTCATGGTTCTGTTCCACTTCTTCGGGCGTCGCCCCTTGCTCATCAAAATCGGTACTGATCGCGGCGCTGCTCCAGGAATCATCCGGCGCCGCGGTCCAGTGCACCTTCAGCGCTCCCAGCGGCGAGATCTGTTCAAAGGCAATGACGGCGTCGCGGAACATCTCGAGCAAGGCCAGGAAGCGGGCAACCACCACCATCGTATTATCGGCATCTTGGATGAGGGTCCGGAAGGATAAGGACTGTCCGGCTTTGAGCTTGTCGCCGAGAATGCCTGCCTGCTCCTTCACGCTGACCGCAGGGGCATGCAGGTGTGCCAGTCCGACCTCGGTCGGCAGTGGATCCTTTGGCTGCAGTGCTTTCGCGGCAAGTGCGGCGAAATCCTGGGGCGTGCTGCGCCAGATCAGTTCCGGCAACAGGGCGGCAAATTGTGGTTCCAGGCGGACCAGCCTCGGGTAGCGGCCGCTTTCGTCCTGGAGTTGGTCGCCGATGATGGCCGCGACCTGTTTGAACGCCTTGTACTGCAGCAGACGGGCGAAAAGCAGGTCCCGCGCTTCAAGCAGCGCAACATCCTCAGCGTCCTCCACTTCACCGGACGGCAGCAGCCGGGCCGCTTTCAAATCCAGCAGCGTGGCGGCAACCACCAGGAATTCGCTCGCCTCGTCCAGCGCCCATTCCTGTCCACCGTCCTGCAGCCTGCGGATGTAGGAGATGAACTCGTCGGTCACCCGGGCCAGGGCCACCTCGGTAATGTCCATTTCATGCTTGGAAATCAGACCGAGCAGCAGATCGAACGGGCCGGTGAAGTTATCCAGCCGGACCTCAAAACCGGAAGACTGGAACTCGGTCTCCGGTTTGAGGACAGTCATTACGGGGCGCCACCGCGGGCGACGAGTTCCCTGGCCAGATTGCGGTACGCCTCCGCGCCCGTATGGCTGCCGGCATAAGCCGTGATGGGTTCGGCCGCAACGGTGGCATCCGCGAACTTGATGGCGCGCTTGATCACTGTTTCGAAAACCTTGTCACCGAAAGCCTCGACCAGCCTGGCAATTACTTCCCTGCCGTGCAGGGTGCGGGCGTCATACATGGTCGCCAGCACGCCGTCGACCACCAGCGCCGGATTCAGCCGGTCCTGGACCTTCTCAATCGTTTCCACCAGCAGCGCCACAGCACGCAGCGCGAAGAATTCACAGATCAGCGGAATGATCACCCCGTGCGAGGCGGTCAGGGCGTTAATGGTGAGCAGTCCCAGCGAAGGCTGGCAGTCGACCAGGATCACATCGTAATCGTCGGCAACTTTGCGCAGCGCCCGGTCCAGCACCTGTTCCCGGGCCACCTCGTTGACCAGCTGCACCTCGGCTGCCGACAGGTCGATGTTCGCAGGCAGCAGATCGATGCCTTCAACCGACGTTGATTGGATAGCGTCCCGGATCTGGACTTTACGATCCATCAGCACGTTATAGACGGTCAGGTCCAGCTCATGAGGATTCGTGCCCAAGCCGGCCGATAACGCGCCCTGCGGATCGAAGTCGACGAGCAGGACCTTGCGACCGGCTTCGGCGAGCGCGGCACCCAGGTTGATGGTCGACGTCGTTTTTCCGACGCCGCCCTTTTGATTGACCATGGCGATAATGCGCGCAGGCCCGTGGGAATCGAGCGCGCGAAGTTCAGGAAACTCGGTCTGCGGACGGCCGGTGGGGCCCATGACCGGGTCACTGTCTTGGGAATTACCCGCCAGAGTCGTCGAACTCTGTTCGCTACTCACGTATCAATCCACACTTTCTTGTCTATGGAGGCTCTCGCCCTAGGTTACCGTGATGTAACGGTAACGCCATTCCCATTCGCCGCCGCGCCGTATTTCGGACGCATATTCGCCGCTCGTGGCAAGCTCAAAACAGCTGCTGCACCGATCCGGCCAGTATCGGACGCAGCGAGAGCATGCTGAAGACGGCGGCCGCCGCGATTACCGAACCGAACAGAGCCAACCAGACGCCGGCAGGAATCCTGGTCCGCCGGTACAGGATGTAGGCATCCGATGAGGCAAGTTCGCGCCGGCGTCGTACATGCACGGAGGCCACGTTCAGCCAATCCCGGACGGCTCCAACCACCAACGCTATGCCAAGCACGAGCGTGATGTAACCCAGCATCGTCCTGTCCGCGTACAGCAGCAGCGCTCCCGAGACCAGCACACAGCCCACGATCACCGCCACGCCGTACCAGTTCCGCACGAACAGCAACGTCAGGAGAATGACGACGGCGCTGACCGACAACGCTGCAGGATGCCAGCCGTTGAGGGCGCACCAGATCAGAACCCCGCCGACAAGTGCCGGCGTCGGATAACCCCAGAAACCGGACCACACCACGCGCCAGCCGCCGCGGCCGAGACTATGAGTGGAGCCCGATTGGTCACTGTTGATCTTGATCCCGGTCAACCGCTGGCCGGTAAACAGGGCGGCGAAGGCATGCCCCAGCTCGTGAACCACGGTGACGAATAGTCCGAAATACCGCCAGGTCGCGGCCGGCACAGCGAGAACGACGGCGGCGGCGACGATCAGTCCGAGAGTCACCAGCGACGGCACGAGCGGCGTTGCCTGATTGAAGCCGTCCAGGAACCGCTGAAGCCATTGCGAGGCGACGCTTTGCACATTACCCACGTTCGACGTCGTTCTCAGCGTTTCGCGGTGACATGCCGCAGCACCAGCACCACCACGGCGAGGACCAGCAACGCCAGGCCCACCGAGAACAGGAATTCAAGGGTCTCGATGATGATTCCGAAAACCAGCAGGATGGCGGCCAAAACGGCAAGAATGGCAAGAATGGCTCTCATCTCTCCAGTATGGCTGGTTGCAGGCTGGCCATTTCACCCAATCCAACTACGGTTGCGGCACCGGTTCAGGAACAGCGTGTCAGTCCAGGAACAGGCAGAACGGGTGGCCAGCCGGGTCGAAATAGACGCGAACGCCCTCTTGCGGCTGGAATTCAGCCCGTGTTGCACCGGCCGCCACCGCATGCTCCCCTGAGGCAGCCAGATCATCGACATGGATATCCAGGTGCATCATCATCTGCTGCCGCCCTGGTTCTTCCGGCCAGACCGGGCGGACATAGCCGGATTCTGACTGGAACGACAAACCGGCGCCGCTATCAGGGGCCTGCAGCATGACCCATCCCGGTTCGCTGTATTTCTCTTTCCAGCCCAGCAGCCGCCGGTAGAAATCGGCCAGTTCCTGCGCATCCGGGGCGCCAAGAACGACGGCGGACAGGGTCAGCTGAGCTTCAGGCATGGCATCTCCTTCATGGGCGCCAGCGTTTCCGGCATTGACAGCCCATATGTTAGCAAGGTCAGGAATATCCTAAGCCTGCTGTTGATTACCCTTGATGACCCATCTTCGCCCTCACCGCCGGTTGCGGCCGCGGTGAAACTGGAAAGGACCCCGCCATGACTGCAGTACCAGAGATCAAACTGAACGACGGCGTCACTATCCCCCAGCTGGGCTTCGGCGTCTTCCAGATCGACCCGGAAGAAACGAAGGCCGCCACGCTGGCCGCCCTGGAAATCGGCTACCGGCACATTGACACAGCCGAGATGTATGGCAACGAGAAGCAGGTCGGCGAGGCCGTCCGGGAGTCCGGCATCGACCGCGGCGAAATCTTTGTCACCAGCAAGCTCAACAACGGCTTCCACGCCCACGACGACGCACTCCGGGCCTTCGACCAGACCCTGGAGGACCTTGGCTTTGATTACCTCGACCTGTTCCTGATCCACTGGCCGCTGCCCGATGTAGGCGACTATGTCGAAACCTGGAAGGCGATGGAGGAGATTCACCGCTCCGGCCGCGTGCGGTCCATCGGCGTGTCAAACTTCCAGTCGCATCATCTGCAGCGGGTGCTGGCTGAGACCGAAACCGTTCCGTCGGTCAATCAGATCGAAGTCCATCCGTATCTCGTCCAGGACGAGGTCCGCGGCTTCAACTCGAGCCAGGGAATCGCCACCGAGGCTTGGTCGCCCATTGCGCAGGGCAAGGTGCTCGGCGATTCGGTATTGAAGGACATCGCCGAACGGCATGGCAAGACCACCGCCCAGGTGACTCTGCGGTGGCATGTCCAGCGCGGCGATATCGTCTTCCCGAAATCCGTTACGCGTTCGCGGGTCGAGGAGAATTTCAGCCTGTTCGATTTCGAACTGACCGGGCAGGATATGCAGGCAATTTCCGGTCTGGACCGCGGCGAGCGCACCGGCGCGGATCCTGATACCTTCAACTACATCCCCTAGCGGGACTAATTACGACGACGGCGGCCGGCTTGGTGACGGGCCCGCCGCCGCTTCCTGCGAGCTATCAGATCCCTGCACTTTTCGGTGGGCCAAAAGCTTCTGGTGCCCACGCTCCGGGCGGCCTAGAATCAATGAATGTGGCGTGGATCACCCGCCATTTCATAATCATGAATTCAGGTGAATGCAATGTCAGGGCGCGTTGTGCATTTCGAAGTTCCGGCCGACGATCAGGACCGGGCGAGGAATTTTTACAGTACGGCCTTCGGCTGGAAGCTCAATCCGATGCCGGAGATGAACTACACCACGGTGGTGACCACAAGCACCGATGAGCAGGGCATGCCGTCGGAACCTGGAGCGATTAACGGCGGGTTGTTCGGCCGGTACGGAGAATTGACGAGCCCTGTCATTACGGTCGACGTTGAGGATATCGATGCGACATTGGAGAAGATCGGCACCCTTGGTGGGACGACGGTGACGCCAAAGCAGGAAATTCCGGATATGGGTTTCTACGCCTACTTCCGCGACAGCGAGGGAAACCTGATGGGGCTCTGGCAAAACCCACCGTCATAGGGCGGATAGGCAGGGCCCATCATTCCATGGTGTCGTCGAGCACCAGGTCGAGGGCGTGATCGCGCGTGTAGCTAAGCGCCCTCCTGACGGCACCTGCGCTCACCACGCCGCTTCCGAGCGGCGAAGCGACGATCTCGGGTGCTGGCGTGTGGGTAAGTTCGGCGAGCCGTGCCCGGGTACGCTCCAACAGCAGATCAACGGCTTCTGCCACGGCGCCGGCTACGACGATTCTGTCCACATCGAGCAGTCCGGCGAGAACCGCACAGATCCGGGCGAGCCGGTCTGCCATGCGCTCGATCAGCTGGACGGCAAACGGGTCTCCAGCGTCGGCAGCCTGAAAGACGGCGGGTGCGTCCAGGTTATTGAGGGAAACATCGTTTAACACACTGCCCGCCGGCAACGCGCCGGAACCCTTCGCGCTGCGGACCCAGTCACGCAGCAGCAATCCGATTCCGTCGGCCGACCCCACGTTCTCGACCAGGTTCAGGAGCCGCATTTCGCCCGCACCGCCCCTCGTACCGCGGATTAGCTGTCCGTTGACAACATAACCGGCGCCGAACCGTTCACCCGAGAGCAGGGTGATGTAGGACGGGACTCCGGCTCCTGCCCCGATGCTGCCCTCGGCCACCGCGGCAAGGTTGGCGTCATTCTCCACGACTGTGGCCCAGCCGCGGGCAGCGAAGTGCTGGGCAAATCCGGGATTCATGAGGCGCCAGAAAGAGTTTTCGCCTTCAGGGGAGGCACCGTTTTGGTCGGTCGGGGCCGGAACGCCAAGGCTGATGCACAACACCCGCGCGGCGGAGACACCGGCAGCAACCAGCGCGGCATCTACGACGCCGTCGGTTAACGCCACACGGTCGGCCGTTTCTATTGCATCCCCCGGCACATGCTCAGCTGCCTGTCCCAGCTCCATGCCAAAGAGGTCGGCCACGGTCGCCGTTATCCGGTGTGGGCCTGCATCGACCCCCACGACAACGCCCGCATCGCCGCGAAGCGCGTACCGTTTGGCCGGGCGCCCCTTGCGGTACGCCTCCCCCGCTGTCCTGGCATCGGCCAGCTCAGCAAGCCATCCGCTGTCCACAAGGTCGTCGCACAGCGCGATGACGGTGGACCGGGTGAGGCCCGTTTCACTCATCGCATCCGAGGCTGTAAGAGCGGGAACATCCCATGCCAAACGAAGAATCGCGGCGGCGTTGAAGCGACGCTGCGAGAACGATACCGCCACCGGCTGAATCACCATGGGTCTTGACACCTCGCTCTCCACGTTCCAGTATGTCTGTCAGCGAGTTTATTTTGCAACTATATTTAGTCAAACAATCAATTACCGCCAGCCATGCGGCCGGCACAGCATCCGGGAGGCCCCATTGTGACCACTTCGCATCCGACTGTGAGCAGTCCGCTGTCCCGACGCCGTTTCCTCGCAGGGATCAGCGCAGCCGGCGCCATGGCGGCGCTCTCCGGCTGTGGCGGCTCTGCCGGCTCCGCCCGCGCCGAGGTGAGGTTCTACGAGACGAAACCCGAAGCCATCCCCTACTTCACCGGTCTGGCCAAGGATTTCACCTCTTCGCAGGAACGCATCCGCGTCATCCATGACTCATCATCGAACCTCTCAGCCAGCTTCGTCCGCAGCAATCCGCCAGATCTCGGATGCCTCAACTACAACCTCGAAATGGCTCGTTTCATGGAACGCGGAGCATTGTCGGACCTCAGCGACATGCCCGCGGCTGCCCGCATACGTCCCGACGTGCAGCAACTCGTCAACCAGTATGCGACCTACCCGGGACGCACCAGCGTGCTGCCATACTCCATGGCTGCGTCTTCCGTCATTTACAACAAGCAGATCTTTGCCGATCACAACCTCCAAGTTCCGGCCACCTGGAGGGAAATGATCGAGGTGTGCGAGAAGCTCACCGCGGCCGGCCAAACGCCGATCTACAGCACCTTCCGCGATCCATGGACAGTTGCCCAAGGCCTGTTCGACTACACCGTCGGCGGCATGGTCGATGTCGAATCCTTCTATAACCGTATGCACGAACTCGGTACCGAAGTCGGGCCTCACTCGGACGTCTCATTCCAGAAGACTTTCCTTGAGCCAGTCACCCGAATGATGAAACTGGTTGAGTATTCCAACAAGGACGCACCTGCGCGCGGATACGGCGACGGAAACACCGCCATGGCGCAGGGCAAGGCCGCCATGTATATGCAGGGACCCTGGGCCTTCGGCGAGATTGCCAAGGCCGAGACCGATGTGGACCTTGGTACCTTCCCGCTGCCGATGACCGACGATCCGGCCGACCGCAAAGTCCGGGTCAACATTGACCTGTCGCTCTGGATTCCCGAGATGTCCACGGTCAAGAGCGAGGCACGGAAGTTCCTGTCCTTCCTGATGCAGCCGAAAATCCAGAATGCCTACAACAAGGAATTCCTCGCCTTCGGCACGACAAAGGACGCACCGCCAGTCACCGATCCGCGGATCGCGCAGATGCAGGACTATTACGACGACGGGCGCTTCTACATGGGTGCCTCACAGTTCATCCCGCGCACCATCCCGGCAGAAAACTACATTCAGGCCATTGCCAACGGCGCCAGCATTGAAGGCACCTTGCGCAGGCTCGATCAGGACTGGGCGCGGCTCGCGTTCCGCCAGTAAGCCCGGCAGAAAAGAAGGAACAGCACATGTCATCGACGACAACCAGTACCCGGTCCGGGGCAGGCAAATCCGCCACCGGCAGCAATTCCGATTCCACCTCAGGAGGGCCGGGAACCCGGCGCAAGGGTGGGCGCAACGCCGCCGGGCGGCGGTATCGAATCGACCCGGTCTATTATCTCTTCCTGATCCCTACCCTGGTGATTTTCACCCTGGCGATCACATTGCCCGCCGTGATGGGCTTTTTCTACAGCTTCACCGATTCCATCGGTTTCGGCGAATTCGATCTCATCGGATTCACCAATTACATTGCCGCCTTCTCCGACCCGGCCATCCTGGCCTCCTATGGGTTCACCCTCGGATTTTCGCTGGTCACCGTCATCGCAGTCAACGTCATTTCCTTCCTGCTCGCTGTCGGACTGACATCGAAGATCCGGATGAAGGTGGCGCTGCGGGCGGTCTTCGTCATACCGATGGTGATTTCCGGAATCATCATCGCGTACGTCTTCCAGTACCTCTTCTCCAATTCACTGCCCGCCTTTGGCCAAGCCATCGGTTTCGAACCACTGGCGACCAGCATCCTGGCCAACCCGGAGTTGGCATGGCTGTCGATCGTATTTGTCACCGCTTGGCAAGCCATGCCCATGTCCATGCTGATCTACATCGCGGGTCTGCTCGCCGTTCCGGCGGAGGTCTATGAGGCCAGCTCCATCGATGGCGCATCGGGTTGGAAGCAGCTGTGGACGATTACCCTGCCGCTGGTGGCCGGCTACGTGGTGATCAACACGATTATCAGCTTCAAGAACTTCCTCAACGCCTACGACATTATTGTCGGTCTCACCGACGGCGGACCGGGCACCGCCACCCGAAGCATCGCGATGACGATTATCTCCGGCTTTGAAGGCGGCGACTACGCCTACCAAATGGCCAACGCAACTATCTTCTTTATCATCGCCGTGGCGCTTGCACTGCTGCAATTGCGCCTCACCCGCGGAAAGGCGGCCCTCTGATGAGCGAAACAACAACAAAACTTCCTGCCACGCCGCGGAACCCCTCCACCCGCAAGCGCCGCGGAAAGTATGGCCGGGACAAGGCCAACTGGCCCATCACCATCGTGCTGGTGCTCGCGTCATTGACCGTGCTGGTTCCGTTGTACGTCACCGTGTCGATGGCGTTGAAAACCACGCAGCAGGCCGTCAGCGGCAGTGCGTTCAGCCTCCCGTCCCCGCTCACCTTCTCCAGCTTCGCCGAAGCCTGGGCGCTGACGGAATTCCCCCGGGCGTTCACCATCTCGGTGCTGGTAACAGTGGTCACGGTCGCCGGAACCATCTTGCTGGCGTCCCTTGCGTCTTACGCGATTGTGCGTAATTGGGACCGTAAATTGTTCCGGTGGTCGTTCTTCTATCTGTTGGCCACCATGTTCCTCCCGTTCCCGGTGGTGGCGCTGCCGCAAATCAAACTCACCGGCATCGTGGGCCTGGACAACCCGATGGGCGTCGCTCTGCTGCACATCATGTTCCAGCTGTCCTTCAGCATCCTGCTCTATACGGCATTCCTCCGTTCGATCCCTGCCGAACTCGAAGAGAGCGCAAAACTGGATGGAGCCAGCACGTGGCAGACGTTTTGGAAGCTGATCTTCCCGTTGCTGGCTCCAATGAGTGCCACGGTGGGAATCTTCGCCTTCCTCATCTCCTGGAACGATTTCATGATGCCGTCGCTTATCACCTCGGACCCGTCGATGCAGACTCTGCCGGTGCTGCAAAGCATGTTCCAAACCCAGTTCAGCAACAACTACAACGTCGCCTTCGCGTCCTATCTGATGGCCATGGCCCCCGCAATTATCGTCTACCTGTTCACTCAGCGCTGGGTGATGTCCGGGGTAACCCAGGGCGCGATCAAGTAAACCTTTCCCAAACACATCCACACCAAAGGACGGCTTCCGCCAACATGACCAATGCACTCGACACCCGCCCCTTAGCCGAGAACAGTGAAGAATCGGCCCATGCTGATGCCAACTGGTGGCGGCAGGCGGCCGTGTACCAGATCTACCCGCGCAGCTTCGCCGACTCGAACGGCGACGGCATCGGTGACCTTCCCGGCATCACCGACCGCGTGCCCTACCTGAAGGAGCTCGGAATCGACGCGGTGTGGTTGAGCCCGTTCTATCCCTCGGCACTTGCCGACGGCGGGTACGACGTCGACGACTACCGCGACGTCGATCCCCGCCTGGGCAGCCTGGAAGATGCCGACGCGATGATCGCGGCCCTCCATGCCGCCGGCATTAGGCTCATCGTCGACATCGTCCCCAACCACACCTCCGACCGGCACGAGTGGTTCCGTGCGGCGCTGGCGGCCCCCAAAGGATCGCCCGAGCGCGACCGGTATATCTTCCGCGACGGACTCGGCGAAAATGGCGAGCTTCCGCCTGCGGACTGGGAGTCGATTTTCGGCGGCCCCGCGTGGGAGCCGGTCGGCGACGGGCAATGGTATTTGCACTTCTTCGCGAAGGAACAGCCCGACCTGAACTGGCAAAACCCGGAGGTCCGGGCTGACTTCCTGACCACCCTGCGGTTCTGGTCCGATCGCGGCGTGGACGGGTTCCGCGTGGACGTCGCACACGGTTGCGCAAAGCATCTGCCGGAGGTGCTGCCCTCACAGTCCGAGCTCGACACGATGGACAAGGACACCGGCGGTCATCCCCTCTGGGACCGTGACGAGGTCCATGAGATTTATACCGAGTGGCGTGGAGTCTTCAACGAGTACGATCCGCCGCGGACCGCCGTCGCCGAGGCATGGGTTCCAACTCCGCAGCGCCGCCACCGCTACGCCAGTGCCGAAGGGCTCGGGCAGGCCTTCAACTTCGACCTGCTCGAGGCCGACTTCGACGCGGACCAGTTCCGCAGCATCATCACCTCGAACCTGAAGCAGTCGAAGGAAACCGGATCCTCGACGACATGGGTGTTCTCAAACCACGACGTCGTCCGTCACGCGACGCGCTATGGGTTGCCGCCGCGGGGCGAATCGACGACAAAACATGGCGCCGATTGGCTGCTGCTTGGCGGCACCCGGCCACGGCTGGATGTGGAGGGCGGTCTCCGCCGCGCGCGGGCGGCCACACTGCTGATGCTTGGCTTGCCCGGATCGGCATATCTCTACCAAGGCGAGGAACTTGGTCTGAACGAAGTCGCTGACATTCCGGCAAATGAGCGTCAGGACCCAGCGTTCTTCCGCAATCCTGGTAAGGACATCGGGCGGGACGGGTGCCGGGTTCCACTGCCCTGGACCCGCGACGGATCGTCCTTCGGCTTCGGCACCGGCAACGCGCACTTGCCCCAACCGGAATGGTTCGGCGGAAGTTCAGTAGAGGCGCAGCAGGCGGATCCGGCTTCCACCCTTTCGCTCTACCGCGAGGCGCTCGCCCTTCGCGGTCGACTGCAGACTGAGGAGGATCTCGAGTGGGTCGACAGCGACCCGGAGGTGCTGCATTTCCGTCGGCCCAACGGTTGGGTGGCAGTGGCCAACTTCGGAACCAAACCCATTGCGTTGCCGGAAGGCGACCTGCTCATCGCGAGCGGGCCGATTGACGGTGATGTACTACCGGCCGAGACCACGGTCTGGCTGATGCGTTAGCCATTGACATCTTCACGGCTCCGAACTAATCTACAACCATATGGTTGTAGATCAGCTCAGTGCATCCGAAATGGACCGCATATTCCATGCGTTCGCCGATGCGACCCGGCGCGATATCGTCGTCCGGACCATCGACGGTGAACACTCCGTATCGGAGTTGGCTGCGCACTACGACATGAGTTTCGCTGCAGTGCAGAAGCATGTGGCGGTGTTGGAGCGCGCCTCCCTCGTACTGAAGGAGAAACGCGGAAGAGAGCAGATGGTGAGCGTCAATTTCGAGGCGGTACGCAGGGCGCAGCAGCTGCTCGACGAGTACGAAACGATCTGGCGGCAACGCGTCGACCGGATTGCAGACATCCTTGCTGAAGATAAGAAGGCATCATCATGACCGTCATCAATTCACACCGGGACCCCGAAGCACTGAGCTTCACGATCGTCGCCGAGTTCGAGGCAAGCGTCGAACGCGTCTGGCAGATCTGGGAAGATCCGCGCCAGCTGGAGCGTTGGTGGGGGCCACCGACCTGGCCGGCGACGTTCGAGGAGCACGACTTCGTGCCCGGTGGTGCTGCCCATTACTACATGACCGGCCCCGACGGCGGGAAGGCCCGCGGTTGGTGGAAGTTCACCTCCATTCAAGCACCGGAACGTTTGGAGTTCGACGACGGCTTTGCCGATGAGAACTGGGCTCCTGTAACCGATATGGGCACGACCCACGCCGTCGTGACATTCGAGAATCACGACGACGGCCGGACCCGGATGACCACCGTGTCGAGTTTCGAATCCGCCGAACAACTGGAGCAGATGCTTGCCATGGGCATGGAGGAAGGCATGATCGGGGCGATGGGACAGATCGATGGCATCCTCGCCGAAGCCCCGGATGTGTGGCCCTAAGCGGCCGCGGTACCGCCCGGTGGAACCCGACTACGCCGGGCGGAACCCCAACTAATACAGGAAGATGTCCAGCCACGCGCGGTTGTGCGCATGCACCAGAACGAGGAACAGTACGAAGTCGAACAGCAGGTGGACGCAGACGATGTAGGACAGGGACTTGGTGAGCTTGAAGATCCAGCCCTGCACGAGTGCAAACAGGAAGATCATCGCCGGCCCCCAGCTGTGGAATCCCAGCTCGAACAGGAATGAGGTGAATAGAACGGCCTGCAGCAGATTGGCCTGCCAGTCGGGAAAGTGCCTGCGGAGCAGTGCGAAACAGGTACAGATGAAGAACAGTTCATCCCAGATTCCGAGCACGTTCGTGCCCAGGAACAGCCGCAGGATGCCATCCACATCTGAAACGGCAGGCCAGTTCTGGTACACGCCGGTACTCATCATGTACACCGGCAACAACAGGTAACCAATGACCACCACCGCGACGAGATACCACTTCTCGACGGCGGTCCAGGGCTGGCAGGTCCGGATCGGGAAACGGACCGCGTGGTCGCGGTAACCGAAACGCGAAACCCCGTACGGAATGCCGACCGCCAGGACCATTGCCGTTCCCATCACGAACATATGCCCCAGGCTGATGTCCGTCGTGATCGGCACAGCGCTGATAATCGACAACCCCGCGGCGATGAGCAGCAGATCCCGGAACAGGAACCGGTCGATGAAGAATGCAAGCACCACGGCCAGCAGCAGTAACGCATACCCGGTCAGATTCAGTTCGAAGACGAAGAGAATAACTGCGGAGCCGGCGAGCAGGATGGCAGGCAAGAGTCCTGCGGCCGAAGCTCTGCCGTCCGGGGCAGTGGCGCCCGTGGACGGCCCGGACTCCACGGCGGGAGAACCGAATCGCGGATTCCTGGCCAGCCGTTCATGCCTCATTCAATCATTATAAGGCGCATCCTTCCGGGCCGGCTGCAGCGCTACCTTGAGCGCTTCCAGCACTGCCGGGTCCTCGATAGTTGAGGGCACTACGTACTCCTCGCCGTCGGCCATTTGCCGCATCGTTTTGCGCAGTATTTTTCCTGACCGGGTCTTGGGCAGCCCTTCGACCACCTCCGCGGTCTTGAAATCCGCGACCGGACCGATCTGCTGCCGGACAAGGGCCACCAATTCGGTGCGGAGCTGTTCCTGGTCAAGCTCAGCCCCCGTCTTGAGTACGACGTAGGCGACCGGACGCTGTCCCTTGAGCTGATCGGCCAGCCCGATAACAGCGCATTCGGCAACAGCGGGATGGCGTCCGATGACTTGCTCAATGGCTCCCGTGGAGAGCCTGTGACCGGCCACATTAATGATGTCGTCCGTCCGGCCCATGACGAAGATGTACCCATCCTCGTCCCGGTACCCCGAGTCGCCGGTGGCGTAGCAGTCCTCGAACGCGGACCAATACGAGGATCTATAACGTTCGTCGTCCCGCCAGAGTGTCTGCAGGGTACCGGGCGGCAAGGGGTATCCCAGGACAATATTGCCTTCGACGCCGGAGTCAGCCGGGCGTCCGTCCGCGTCCAGGATGTCTACGGCGAATCCCGGCATCGGAACGGTCGGTGAGCCTGACTTAATGGGCAACTGTTCCAGACCCATGGGATTTGCGCAGACAGCCCACCCGGTCTCGGTTTGCCACCAGTGGTCGATAACCGGCACCGGGAGTTTGCCCGAAATCCAGTCAAACGTCTCCGGATCAAGGCGCTCTCCGGCGGCAAAAAGCGCTTTGAGACCCGACACGTCGTATTTAGCCAGTTCTACGGCTTCGGGATCGGCCTTGCGGATGGCCCGGAGCGCCGTCGGAGCCGTAAACAGCACGTCCACCTTGTGCTCCGCCGCGACCCGCCAGAAGGCTCCCGCGTCCGGCGTCCCTACGGGTTTGCCTTCGTAGAGCACTGTGGTGGCTCCGACCAGCAGCGGCCCGTAGACGATGTAGGAATGCCCGACCACCCAGCCGACGTCGGAGGCGGTCCACATCACGTCCCCGGCCTTTATCCCATAGATATTCGCCATCGACCACGCCAGTGCCACAGCGTGGCCGCCGTTGTCGCGCACCACTCCCTTGGGAGTGCCGGTAGTACCTGAGGTGTACAGGATGTAAAGCGGATCCGTCGCCGCCACCGGCACGGCTGCGGCCGGTTCAGCAGCCGCGGTGGCCTCGTCCCACTCCAGCCAGGACCGGCCGGCGGAGTCATCCGACCGGTAATCCTGCACGGACGTGTCAAAGCCGTCCCGGGTCTTGACTATGACGGTGTCGACGTCGTGCTCACTCAACTCCAGCGCCTGGGCAACTGCGGGAAGATATTCCACCCGCCTGTTCACTTCCAACCCGCCCGAGGCGGTCACCACCACCGCCGGTTTGGCATCGGTGATCCGCACCGCCAGTTCTGTAGCGGCGAAGCCGCCAAAGACCACCGAATGGATGGCGCCAAGCCGTGCGGTGGCCAGCATGGCGATCAGCGCTTCGGGGATCATCGGCATGTAGATGACCACCCGGTCTCCCTTGCCAACCCCGGCATCACGGAGCGCGCCGGCAAACTGCTCCACCTCCGAGAGCAGGTCCCGATAGCTGTAGCTCTGCTTGGTATCCAGCATCGCGGAGTCGTAGATCAGTGCTGTGGTTTCCCCGCGGCCGGCAGCCACGTGCCGGTCCAAGGCGTTATAACTGGTGTTCAGCGTGCCGTCCGGAAACCACCGGGCCATTGGTGGAGCGGAAGTATCAACGCCTTGCTTCGGCGTCACCTCCCAGTCCACGGCTTCGGCAGCGTCCAGCCAGAAGGCACCGGGGTCGCGCAGACTTTGCTCGTAGCGTTCTTGGTATGTCGACTGGCTCATTCGCCGCTCTCTATCGAAGGGGGCTGGTGATGACCGTTATCCTAGTCACATCCGGTCGACCCGCACAAGGGGTGTGTATACGTAAAACCATTTTTTGCAAGAATTCACCGCCTTGCCGTGCCACTTTGCTGTATCTGTGTATACACTGGTGCGGTGAGTAATGGACAAACCCCAGCACCGGCGCGCGCCGGCGAAAGGGCGTACCAGGCCCTGCGGGCGGACATTATCGAATGGCGCTTGCCGCCGGGATCCATGCTGGCGGAGGTGGAGCAATCCCGCCGGCTCGGTGTCTCCCGTACTCCCCTGCGTGAGGCTCTGGCCCGGCTGACTGCCGAAGGCCTTGCCGCGCCGCAGGGCGGGCGTGGAATCGTGGTCACGGACATTTCGCTTGACCATATCCACGAGCTGTTCGAGGTCCGTGAGGCGCTCGACTGCCAGGCTGCGGCGCTGGCCGCTGGGCGGCGTAAAGACGGCGTGTTCGAAGAATTGCGGATCGAGCTCGCCGGAGCGGACGCCCTGCTCGACGGCGGTGACCCGTCCCGCCGTCGTTATTTTGACTTGGTATCCCGGATGGATGCGGCCATAGACGAAGCTGCCGCCAACCAATATCTGCTGCAGGCTCAGCGGAATCTGCGCACGCATCTGGTCCGCGTCCGGCGGCTGGCGAGCGATAACCCCGAACGGCTGCTGGCGGCCGCGTCCGAACACGCCCTGATTGCCAAGGCCATCGAGTCCCGGGACGCACCGCTGGCTATAGCCGCCACCAGAGTCCATCTGAACAGCAGTCTTGAACATGTACTTTCCGCCGACGAACCAGGCACCATCAGAGAGGAACCAATTCATGGTTAAGGAACACTCCGTACGGGTCTACCGCAGTGAGGAAAACCTCGCCCGCGAGGACCAACTGGCATACAAGATCGCCCAGGTCGCAGCAGATCCGGTGGAGGTGGCCGACGATGTCACCGACATGGTGATCAACCGGATCATCGATAACGCGGCAGTAGCCGTCGCCTCGCTGACACGCGGACCCATCATCGCCGCCCGCTCGCAGGCTATGGCGCATCAGGTCTCGGCCAACGGCCGCGGCGGAACGATTTTCGGCATCGCGGACCGCAGCTCCCCGGAATGGGCCGCATGGGCCAATGGCGTGGCCGTGCGCGAGCTGGACTACCACGACACCTTCCTCTCCGCTGAGTACTCGCATCCGGGAGACAACATCCCGCCGGTGCTCGCCGTCGGCCAGCATCTGGGTTGCTCCGGGCAGGAACTCATCCGCGGTATCGCCACCGGCTACGAAATCCAGGTCGATCTGGTCAAGGCGATCAGCCTGCACAAACACAAGATCGACCACGTCGCCCACCTCGGCCCGTCCGCGGCTGCCGGCATCGGCACCATGCTGGGTCTCGACGTCGAAACCATCTTCCAGGCGGTGGGACAGGCGCTGCATACGACGACGGCGACCCGGCAGTCCCGCAAGGGCGAGATTTCCACCTGGAAGGCACATGCTCCCGCCTTCGCCGCCAAAATGGCCGTCGAGGCGGTTGACCGGGCGATGCGCGGACAGACCTCGCCGGTGCCGATCTACGAAGGCGAAGACGGCGTGATCGCCTGGATGCTGGACGGGCCGGATGCCTCCTATCAGGTTCCGCTGCCCGAGACTGGTGAAGCCAAGCGCGCTATCCTCGATACCTACACCAAGGAGCACTCGGCCGAATACCAGGCCCAGGCGTGGATCGACCTGGCACGGAAGCTGCATACCGAACATCCGGAACTTTCCGATCCGGCAAACGTTGCCTCGGTGGTGCTGCACACCTCGCACCACACCCACTATGTGATCGGCTCCGGGGCGAACGACCCGCAGAAGTACGATCCGAAGGCGTCGCGGGAGACCCTGGACCACTCCATTCCCTACATCTTCACCGTGGCGCTGCAGGACGGCCGCTGGCACCACGTCGATTCCTACGCCCCGGAGCGCGCCGGACGGGAAGACACCGTGGCACTGTGGAACAAGGTCACGACGGCCGAAGATGCCGAATGGACCCGCCGGTACCACTCCCTCGACCCGCAGGAGAAGGCCTTCGGCGGACGGGTGGAAATCACGATGGCGGACGGCACCACCATCACGGATGAGATCGCCGTCGCCGATGCCCACCCGCTGGGTGCCCGCCCGTTTGCCCGGGAGCAGTACATCAACAAGTTCCGTTCCCTTGCCGACGGCGTCATCGACCCGGCTGAAATCGACCGGTTCCTGGACACCGTCCAGCGGCTGCCCGAATTGGCCGCCGGCGAACTCGACGGGCTCAACATCATCGCCTCCGACGGCGTCATCGACACCGCCAGCGCCCCCACGGGTTTGTTTTAACGAAAGGATTTACTGCCATGCTGTATTCGAAAACCACTCCCGAGCAGAAGCGGACCTACTTCCGCCAGGCGCTCGCCTCCGGCAAACTGCTGAAATTCCCCGGCGCCTTCAATCCCCTGTCGGCCAGCCTGATCCAGGACAAGGGGTTCGACGGCGTCTACATCTCCGGCGCGGTGCTTTCCGCTGATCTGGGGTTGCCGGACATCGGGCTGACGACGTTGACCGAGGTTGCCACCCGGGCCAAGCAGATTGCCCGGATGACTGATCTTCCCGCCATCGTCGATGCCGACACCGGCTTTGGCGAACCGCTGAACCTGGCCCGGACCATCCAGGAGTTCGAGGACGCCGGACTTGCCGGCTGCCACATCGAAGACCAGGTCAATCCCAAGCGCTGCGGGCACCTCGATGGCAAGGCCGTCGTCGATCTGGAAACCGCCGTCAAGCGGATCCGGGCGGCCGCGGATGCCCGGCGCGACCCGAACTTCCTGATCATGGCCCGCACGGACGTCCGCGCAGTCGAAGACATGGACACCACAATCGACCGGATCAAAGCCCTGGTCGACGCCGGCGCGGACGCCATCTTCCCGGAGGCCCTGCGCGACTTGAGCGAGTTCGAAGCGGTCCGCAACGCCGTCGACGTTCCGATACTGGCCAACATGACCGAATTTGGCAAGAGTAAGCTGTTCACCCAGTCGGAACTTGAAGGTATTGGTATCAACATGGTGATTTATCCAGTCACCCTGTTGCGCATTGCCATGGGAGCGGTGGAAGCTGGACTCGAGCAGATCACCGCGGAAGGCACCCAGGAGGGCATTGTCGATACGATGCAGACAAGGTCCCGTCTGTACGAGCTGGTCGACTATGAGTCCTACAACCAGTTCGACGCGGGAGTCTTCAACTTCCAGGTCCCGGGCAGGAACTAACGCAAGGAGTCGTAAATGAACACGGAAGAACCAGAGATCCGCAAGGGCCTCAATGGTGTCGTCGTCGATACCACCAAGGTGTCAAAGGTGAACCCGGAGACAAACTCCTTGCTCTACCGCGGCTATCCGGTGCAGGAGCTGGCCGAAAAGTGCAGCTTCGAGGAGGTCGCGTACCTGCTGTGGAATGGCGAGCTGCCCACCGACGAGCAGAACGAGGAGTTCTGCAAGACGGAACGTTCCCAGCGTGCACTGGAACCGAACGTAAAGAAGCTGATCGACCTGCTGCCGACGTCGTCGCACCCGATGGATGTGTGCCGGACAGCGGCATCAGCCATGGGCGCCAGCCACCCGAAGGCGGAAGATTCCTCCCGGGAGGCAAACCTCGCCAAGTCCATCAGTCTCTTTGCCGCCTTCCCCGCCGTCGTGGCTTATGACCAACGACGGCGGCGCGGCCAGGACGTCGTCGAGCCGCGGGAGGATCTGGACTATTCCGCGAACTTCCTCTACATGACGTTCGGCGAGGAGCAGCCCCCGGACGTTGTCGAGGCGTTCAAGGTTTCCATGGTGCTCTATGCGGAACATTCCTTCAATGCGTCAACATTCACCGGCCGGGTCATCACCTCGACCCTGGCTGATCTGCACTCGGCCGTTACCGGTGCAATCGGGGCTCTGAAGGGACCGCTGCACGGTGGTGCGAACGAGGCTGTGATGGACACTTTCGAGGAAATCGGCATTCGGAAAGACGAGTCCAAGGAAGAGGCGGCCGCCCGGGCCAAGGCGTGGATGGACGATGCACTGGCCCAGAAGAAGAAGGTCATGGGATTCGGGCACCGGGTCTACAAGCACGGCGACTCACGCGTACCGACGATGAAGGCCGCCCTCGATGCCATGGTCAAGCACTACGAACGGGACGAGATTCTCGGTCTGTACGACGGGCTGCAAACAGCGATGCAGGAGGCGAAGGACATCAAGCCGAACCTCGACTACCCGACCGGCCCCGCGTTCCATCTGATGGGCTTCGACACCCCCACCTTCACACCGCTGTTCGTCGCCAGCCGCATTACCGGCTGGACGGCGCACATTATGGAGCAGGCTGAAGATAATGCCCTGATCCGGCCGTTGAGCGCCTACAGCGGCCCGGACGAGCGCCACGTCGACAAGTAACCGTCCTGCAGAACCCGGCGGCAGCCCAGACTGCCGCCGGGTTCTGCCGTTAATCCTCCGCGAGCGCTGCCAGCTCCTCCAGGTAGGCGTCCGCAACCGACTCGTTGTCCGGGTTCAGGGTGACCCGGACGGCGAGACGGCGGCCGGTGAGCATCGGCGGCAGCCAGTGTTCGGCGTCCTGCCACATATCGGACACCGGAAGTGCATCAAGGTCGAACCAGCCCGGCACGATTTCGTCGGTTTCCACCGGCTCGCCTTCGAACTGGTCCGCGGTGAAAATCCGGGTACTCATGTTCCAGTCCGGGCGGGCCGGGAAGACAAACTCCACGCTGCCGACGTCGTTAAGGTCCCCCGGCCGGACCAACACTGAAGACTCTTCCGCGACCTCGCGGCAGGCAGCATCCTGTACCGACTCGCCGGCCTCCACATGACCGCCGAGGCCCACCATCTTGCCCGTCCCGAACCCGGTTTTCTTCCGGCCCATCAACACTTGACGTTGACCTCCTGCACTGGTGCGCAGCAGGAAACACAGGGCGATCGGCGCGGATTTCATATCCTGAGCATAATCGTTGCCAGGCCGGGGCCGGTGAGAGAGCGTCGGGGTGCCGCTACGTGCCCGCTACGTGCCGCTACAGGGCCCGGGGGTGCGCGGCGGCATAGACCTCGCGGAGGGTGTCGGCTGTGACGAGAGTGTAAACTTGCGTGGTCGTGACAGAGGCATGGCCGAGCAGCTCCTGCACCACCCGCACATCCGCACCGCCTTCAAGCAGGTGGGTGGCGAACGAATGCCGCAACGTATGCGGGGAAACGTCCTTGCCGATGTTGGCTTTTTCCGCTGCAGTCTTGAGGATCGTCCAGGCGCTTTGCCTGCTGATCTGCCCGCCGCGCGCATTCAGGAACAGGGCCGGCGTTCCCTTACCCTTGGCCGCGAGCATAGGGCGGCCGCGGACCAGATAGGCTTCGATCGCTTTTGCTGCATAGGAACCCAGCGGCACCAACCGCTCCTTGGATCCCTTGCCAAATAGACGTACGACGGCGGGTCCGTCCATCTCCGGCTCGACAGAGACGTCGTCCACATCGAGTCCCACAGCTTCGCTGATGCGGGCACCCGTGGCATAGAGGAATTCGAGCAGCGCCCGGTCACGCAACCCAGTCGGGGTGTCTGTCCCCGCGGCCTCGAGGATCCTGGTGACCTCCGCGACGGAAATGGCTTTCGGCAGTCGTTTCCCCGCCATGGGCGGATGCACATCGCTGGCCGGATCGGTCGCGGTATGGCCTTCCAGAGCCCAGAATTTGTGAAGACCACGTACTGCGACGATGTTGCGTGCGGCAGAGCGGATGCTGAGTGCCGCACCGCCATCGCTTCCCTCCACGATCGACTGGGCGTAGCCGCTTACATCCTTGCGGGAGATGGTTTCAACTGTCTCAATGGAGAGTGAGTGCAGGTACCGTACATACCGCAGCAGGTCCCGGCGGTACGCGGAGAGAGTATTTTCGGCCAGGCCCCGTTCGACCGCCATGTGCTGCAGGTACTCCCCTACGGCGCGTCCAATGCCGGATGAACGCAGCTCATCCGAAGCCGATGAAGGTTGGCCCGTCGCCGTGGACATGGCTCAGTCCTGGTCCACCGGAGGGACTGACGCCGAACCTTCGTCGCCGCTGTTGGACCAGAGGTGGCGCTGTGTAGGATGGGCAGCCCACGGCGCATCGGCAGGCCTCAGGTTTTCGTAGTTCCTCATCCGGGCGGCCGCAGCGGCGAGGATACCGGTTACGGCAGAGGGATTATGCAGCCGTCCTTCCAGCACGGCGTCCACGGCTTCCTCCAAAGGCAGCCAGGCGAGCTCGATTTCGGCTTCCTCGTCAGTCCGCTCATGCAGCTGATGCTGAGGGACTTCGCCAATTCCGCGGGCCAAGTAAATCCGGATAGCCTCGCTGGAGGACCCGGGTGAATTGAAGAAATCGGTCAACACATGCCAGGTTTCCGCGGTGAGGTCTGCTTCTTCTGCCAGTTCCCGCGCTGCGGCCAACTGGAAGTCCTCGCCCTCGACGTCGAGCAGTCCGGCCGGGACTTCCCACAGGTTCATGCCCGTCGGCTGACGGTACTGATTGATCAACAGCACCTCGCCGTCGTCGTTCATCACCAGCACTGCCACCGCACCAGGGTGGTCGATGTAGTCACGGACCAGCGGATCGCCGTCATCGGTGAGCTGGAACCGGTCCTGCACAACGTTCCAGATCCGGCCCTGGTACACAACCTCGGAATCGAGCTTTCCCCGGGGGTTGTAACGGTCCGAAAGATGCTCCTGCGGCTCTCCCGCCGTGTGGTCCATCACCGGTTAAACCTCAACCAGTCGCCCGGACCGCTGGCGCTCGAGCGCGGCCTCGACCAGTCCGGCGAACAACGGATGCGCCCGGGTCGGCCTGGAACTGAGTTCCGGATGTGCCTGGGTGGAAACGTAATAAGGATGAACTTCGCGCGGCAGCTCGACGAACTCGACCAGGGTTCCGTCCGGTGACGTCCCGGAGAAAACGAGGCCGGCAGCTTCCAGTTGTCCGCGGTACTCGTTGCTGACTTCGTAGCGGTGCCGGTGGCGTTCGGTGACCGTCGTGGTGCCGTAGGTTTCGGCGATGACCGAGCCCTCTGTCAGCTTTGCTTCGTAGAGGCCAAGCCGCATGGTTCCGCCCATGTCACCTTCACCGGCGACGATGTCGAGTTGTTCCGCCATCGTTGCGATCACCGGGTACTCGGTCTCCGGATCGAATTCGCTGGAGGAGGCTCCCACCATACCGGCAACGTTGCGGGCATACTCGATAACCATGCACTGCAGGCCGAGGCAAAGGCCGAGCACCGGCAGCTCGTTTTCGCGCGCGAATTTCAGCGCCCCGAGCTTGCCTTCAAGACCCCTGATCCCGAAACCGCCCGGAACACAAACTGCGTCCACGCCGTCGAGCGCTTTGGCGGCGCCTTCCTGCGTTGCACATTCATCGGAGGGCACCCAGCGGATGTTGACCTTGGCATTCCTGTCGAAACCGCCGGCACGCAATGCTTCGGTCACCGAGAGGTACGCATCCGGCAGGTCGATGTACTTGCCCACCAGCGCGATCTCGACCTGATGCGCCGGATGATGGACGGCTTCGAGCAGCTTGTCCCATTTGGACCAGTTCACGTCCTGGAACGGCAGATCGAGGGCGCGGATGATGTAGGCGTCCAGCATCTGGCCGTGCAGCTTCTTGGGAATGTCGTAGATGCTCGGCGCGTCTTCGGCGTTGACCACTGCATCCGAGTCGACGTCGCACATCCGGCCGATCTTTTCCCGCATGGCGTCCGGCACCGGGCGGTCCGAGCGGACCACAATTGCGTCGGGCTGGATGCCGATTGAACGCAAAGTCGCCACCGAATGCTGCGTGGGTTTGGTCTTCAGTTCGGCCGAGGGACCGATGTAAGGGACCAGCGATACGTGCAGGAAGAAGACGTTTCCGCGGCCGATGTCCTGGCGCACCTGGCGGGCGGATTCAAGGAACGGCTGTGATTCGATATCGCCGACGGTGCCGCCGATTTCGGTGATAATGACGTCCGGCGGGTTGTCGCCCTGGGCCGGCAACCGCATCCGGTTCTTGATTTCATCCGTAATGTGCGGAATGACCTGTACCGTATCGCCGAGGTACTCACCGCGGCGCTCCTTGGCGATCACCGTCGAGTAGATCTGACCGGTCGTCACATTGGCGGAGCCATCCAGATTTTCATCAAGGAACCGCTCATAGTGGCCGATGTCCAGATCGGTTTCCGTGCCGTCATTGGTGACGAAGACTTCGCCGTGCTGGAAGGGGTTCATCGTGCCGGGGTCCACGTTCAGGTACGGGTCCAGCTTCTGCATGGTCACTGCCAGGCCGCGCGCCTTGAGCAGCTGACCCAGGCTGGAAGCCGTCAGCCCCTTCCCGAGAGAAGACGCCACGCCACCGGTGACGAAGATGTGTTTGGTCGTACTTGACGACTTAAGGAACCGGGAATTTGTTTGCTGCACCACGGAGTTTGAGCCTATCACCTTTGCAATTGATCGCTTGGATTAAGTAAGCAGGAACTCAACTTGGGCGCTCAGCCCGTTCGGGCATCCTGCAGCAGTTCCTGGGCGTGGGCCTGCGCGGAACTTGAGTCCTCCTGGCCGGCCAGCATCCGCGCCAGTTCCTTCACCCGCTCCGCGTCATCGAGACGGCGGACATCACTGGCCGTGACTCCCCCGGGCCCGCTGGTGTCCGAAGTCTTGATCACCGTGATGTGCTGATCGGCGAAGGCAGCGACCTGCGGCAGGTGGGTCACCACCAGGACCTGTACATGTTTGGCGAGCATCGCCAGGCGCCGGCCAATTTCGACGGCGGCCCGGCCCCCGACGCCGGCATCCACCTCATCGAAGACGAATGTTGGCACCGGGTCGACTTCGGCCAGCACAACTTCGATAGCGAGCATCACACGGGATAGCTCACCGCCCGAAGCGCCTTTCCCGAGCGGGCGGGCGGGCGCCCCGGCATGCGGCTGCAGCAGAAGTTCGACGACGTCGGCTCCGTGCGGTCCCAGCTGGCCGGCGTCCTCGATCCTGACCTCAAGAGCGGCGTCCGGCATGGCCAATGCCGAGAGTTCGGTACTGACCCGTTCCGACAGTTTCCTGCCGGCAGCCGTGCGCAGCGCAGTCAGCTCCGCAGCCATCTTCACCAATGTCTGCTCAAGTTCGACCACTTCAGCATCCAGAGCTTCGATCCGGCTGGAATCGTCTGTCAGTTCGTCCAGCCGGGCACGACTGGTTTCGGCCCACTCGAGGACCTCGTCGATGGTGGGGGCATACTTGCGGATCAGGTTTCCCAGCTTTGCCCGCCGCTCCTCGACCTCCGCCAGCCGGTCGGAATCTTCCCCGTCCAGCGAGGCTGCATAGCTGGAGAGTTCACCGGCCACGTCGGTGATGATGTAGCCGACCTCCGCCAGCCTTTCAGCGGCGCTCCGCAACGACTCGTCGTGCTCGGCGACCTGTTCGAGGGTTCGTTTTGCGGCATCCACCAGGGTGCCAGCATCGGGCGTATCGATGTCGGCGTCAGCCGCCAGGGACTGGCCGGCGACATTGGCGGCAGTGCGCAGTTCCTCCATATTGGTCAGCTTGATCGACTCGGACTTAAGCGCTTGGTCCTCGCCGGGCTGCGGATCGATACCGTCGATCTCTTCCAGTGCGGACTGAAGCGACTCGGCCTCACGGATCCTTTCCCTGGACGCTGAGCGAAGCTCTTCAACTTCCGTGGCGGCTGCCCGCCAGCGGCTGTATTTCGCCGCGTACTCTTCCTGCAGCTGCACCAGTTCCTCACCGGCAAATTTGTCGAGAGCTTCCCGCTGCGCGGCCGAACTCCGCAGCCGGAGCTGGTCCGATTGCCCGTGGACTGCAACCAGGTCTGCGCCAATTCTGCCCAAAACGCCAACCGGCGCGGACCGGCCGCCCACATGTGCCCTGCTTCGCCCGTCGGCACCAACGGTACGGGCCAGCAGCAGCTCAGCGCCGTCGTCGTACTCTTCAACTTCACCGCCCGCCTCTACGGCAGCCAGCGCAGCTGAGCTCTGCGGCGAAACCCGCACCACTGCTTCGGCCAGTGCCGACTTTGCCCCGGTGCGCACGGCTCCGGCGTCGGACCGTGCACCCAGCAGCAGTCCAAGGGCCGTGACAACCATTGTCTTACCCGCGCCGGTTTCGCCCGTGACGACGCTAAGACCCGGCCCGAGCGTCAGTGTGGCCTCACTGATGACGCCGAGGTCGCGGATGTGTATTTGTTCAATCATTTCTGAAGGTCCCGCTCAGATTGTGGTGCGGGTCGACGGTCACGACAGATTCGATTGTCGGTGCGTCCGCGGCCTCGGCCGACAGCTCGTGGACCGTTGGACCACGCCATCCGGTGGTTGGAAGTTCAAATTTGCGGACCAGCCGCTCGGAGAACGGCGCTTGGCGGGTGCGGGCAAGCCGCACCGGCGTATTCGACCGGCGCACCTCAACCCGGGCGCCGGGTGGCAACTCCACAGTCCTCCGTCCGTCGCACCAGAGCACGCCATATGCGTCGGTCCGGTTGAGGATTTCAACGGCCAATTGCGATTTGGGCGAGACCACCAGAGGCTTGGCGAACAAGGCGTGCGCACTGATCGGCACCATCAGCAGCGCCTCGACCTCCGGCCAGACCACAGGGCCGCCGGCCGAAAAGGCGTAGGCCGTGGAACCGGTCGGTGTCGCCATGACGACGCCGTCGCAGCCGAAGGAGCTCAGCGGACGCTCGTCGACCTCGATCACCACCTCAAGCATGCGCTCACGGCTGGCCTTTTCCACTGCGGCTTCATTCAACGCCCAGGTATGAGCCAGCTTGTCCTGACCGACCCACACCGAAACATCAATGGCCATCCGTTCTTCCACGGTGTAGGCGCGTTCGACAACCCACTGCACCGTTTGCGCCAGATCCGCCCGCTCGCTCTCGGCGAGGAACCCGACATGGCCGAGATTGACCCCCAGCAGCGGCACGTCGGAACCGCGGACCAATTCAGAGGCGCGCAGGATCGTTCCATCTCCACCGAGCACCATGACCAGATCGACGTCGGCCAGTTTCACTTCTTCATCCAGGATTTCGGTGGGGGCAGTCCCCGTTCCATACGCCGCCTGGATGTCCATCAGTTCGGGGCGCGTCATGACCGGGACGAGTCCGGAGTCATGCAGTTGAGTGCACGCCTGCTGGGCCGCGCTCATCGCATCCTCGCGGCCAGTGTGCGCCAGGACCAGAATCCTCCGGCTCATCCTCACCTGCCTTCCGCTCTCTGTTCTTTCAACGTGGCCAGCCAGGCGGCCACCGCCGTTTCGTACTTTGCCGGCTCATTGTCTGCCGGGCCGGCCGGCGCCGATCCGGGTCCTGTTCCGATCCTAGGTAGTGAATCGGCTTTCGGCACCTTTATCCACAGAAAGTATTCGAGATTTCCATCCTGACCGGGCAGCGTACTGGGCACAACGTTTTCGATCTGGAGTCCGGAATCGAGGACGCATCGCAATACTTTACCGACGGCGTTCAGCCTCTCCCGTCCCGAGGTGACTACTCCAGTGTGGCTCAGGTTGCTGCGGCCGACCTCGAATTGGGGTTTTACCATCACGACCATATCCCCGCCCGGCTCCGTCACCTCGGCGAGAGCGGCCATGACGAGTGTCAGCGAGATAAAGGACAAATCGCAGACGGTCAGCTGCACCGGTCCCCCGATGTCCTCCGCCCGAAGGTATCTGACATTCAGACCCTCATGGACGTCGACGCGGTCGTGGTGCCGCAAATCTGGAACCAGCTGGCCATGTCCCACATCGACGGCCACAACGGTGGCCGCGCCGGCCCTCAACAGCACATCCGTAAAACCGCCTGTCGATGCTCCTGCGTCGAGACACCGTTTCCCCTCCACGACGACGCCGTCGAACGCTTCCAGTGCGCCGGCAAGTTTATGTCCTGCGCGGCTGACGTATTCGGTGCCCGCTGAACTGACGGTCAGTTGATCAGCGCTCCGGACTCGAGTGGACGCCTTGGTAACGGTGGAACCGGAAAGTTCCACTCTTCCTTCGGTGATGAGCGCTGCAGCGTGCGTCCTGGATCTGGCCAGTCCACGCCGGAGTAGTTCCTGGTCGAGTCGGGGCATCAGCAGTTCAATCGGAACCGTCGCCGGCGTCGAGTTCGGCCTTCAACTGGTCGTGGACCTCCGTATACGCCTCCGTATGCTCCGAGGAAGGCAACCGCGGCAGATCCTGCAGGCGTGCCAGGATGTTGTCGACATTGCCGTCGCCGGTGCTGGCTTCAGGTTGGGGCCACCCGGTCCGTCCGGACGTTGCCGGATCGTCGCCGCGGACATCCCCGTCGTCGTCGTAGTCCAACCCATCTCCTTCCGCCCGCTGTGCTCCGGTTTCGCCTGCCTCCCCAGCTTATCCAATAGCTCCGGTCAGCCCCGCGGGACATTCCGGAGATTGCTGCGCGCCATGCTGACCGCTTCGCCGGCACCCTTGTTGAGGACAACCTTGGAAATTGCCGTGGCGAATCCAAACACCTGTTCACCGGTGATCTTCGGGGGAATCGACAACGCATTGGGATCCGTAATCAACTCCACCAGGGATGGACCGTGGTGTTTGAACGCCTCCCGGTAGGCGGACTCGATCTTCTTCGGGTCCGTTACCCGTACCGCGTGGAAGCCCATCGCCTGGGCGATTTCAGCGTAATTGGTTTGCGGTACGTCGACGCCGTGATCGGGCAACCCGTCCACCAGCATTTCCAGTTTCACCATGCCCAGGCTGGAGTTATTGAAAACCACCACGTTGATGGGCAGGTCATAGGTCTTAACTGTCAGCAATTCACCGAGCAGCATGGCGAGCCCGCCGTCGCCGGAGACGGAGACCACCTGCCGGTCCGGATATGCCAGTTGGGCGCCGACCGCATGCGGCAGTGCGTTGGCCATGGAACCGTGCAGATAGGACGCGATGATGCGGCGTGTTCCCATCGGATTGATATAGCGCGCCGTCCACACATTGCACATGCCGGTATCGGCGGTGAAGATGGCGTCCTTGGCAGCCACCTGATCGAGCAGCGATGCGGCGTACTCGGGATGGATCGGAACAATCTTGTCCGCCTTGCGGGTGTATGCGCCGACGGCTTTATTCATCAGCCGGTCATGCTTCTTCAACATCCGGTCCAGGAATTTCCGGTTCTTCTTCCGCTTGACCAGCGGTTCCAGCGCAGTCAGTGTCGGGAGCACGTCGCCATGGACGGCAATGTCGACGTCGGTCCGGCGTCCCAGGTGCTCTGCGGCACGGTCGACCTGCGCCGTCGGGGTATCCGGCAGGAACTGGTTATAGGGAAAGTCGGTTCCAAGCAGGATCAGCAGATCCGCGTCCTCAATCCCCTCGGCCGCCGCCCCGTAGCCGAGCAGCCCGGTCATCCCAATGTCGAACGGATTATCGTACTGGATGAAATCCTTGCCCCGTAGCGAGTGCCCAATCGGTGCACTGACCTTCTCCGCAAGGGCAACAACTTCGTTGTGGGCACCCTCGACACCGACGCCGGCAAAAATGGCAACCTTGTCCGCAGAATTGATGGCGTCTGCCAGTTGCCGGACGGATTCCTCAGCCGGAACACACTTGGCCGGCAGGAAGGCGCTGCGCAAGGGTGCTTCAGCCGCGACTTCCAAGTCCGCGATATCTCCCGGCAGCGTGATAACACCGACTCCCCGCCGTGCAATGGCATGCTGGATGGCGCTATGAACCACCCGGGGCGACTGTTCGGCCGTACTGATCATTTCCGAGTACACCGAACACTCGTTGAAGAGCCGGTCCGGATGAGTCTCCTGGAAGAACCCGGTGCCGATCTGCTGGCTCGGAATGTGGGATGCAATCGCCAATACCGGAGCCCCGGTCCGGTTGGCATCGTAAAGACCATTGATCAGGTGCAGGTTGCCGGGGCCGCAGGAGCCGGCGCAGACAGCGAGCTCTCCGGTCAATTGCGCTTCGGCAGCGGCGGCGAAGGCTGCGGCTTCCTCATGCCGGACATGGACCCAATCGATGCCGCCCTTCGCCGAGCCACCGGACTGCCTCACGGCGTCCACAATGGGGTTCAAGCTGTCGCCGACGATGCCGTAGATGCGTTTGACCCCGGCCCTCTGCAGCTGTTCAACGATCTGTTCTGCCACGTGCTGGGCCATGAGTAATGCTCCTTGCGGTCATCCGGCGCTGAATGCTGGTTCTCCCCAGGTCCTGGGTCCAGTCTATTGACGCGCGCTCAGTCCACAAGGGTTGGCGAAAGGGCCTCCTCCGCGTCCGGATTCGCCGCCCACCATGCCGAACACGCCGCCCGCCAGGTGTCCAGGTCGTCCAGAGAACCTGTCACCTGCACTTTCGAACCCTCCACATAAGCGGTTGAGCCGCCGCAGCTGTGCTTATCGCCGGAGATCTCAATGTCCGGATACGGCTCAAACAGGCCCCGCAGGTCAGCCAGAATGTACTGGGGACGTTCGACGGCGCGTGCCGCAAGGATCGTCTCGCGTGTGTCCACGCCGGTGAGGACGACGGCGGTATCGATGCCGGAGTTGTTGCCGCCCAGAATATCGGTGTCCAACCGGTCGCCGACAATGAGAGCATGCTCAGCCTGGAGCCGCTCCACCGCAGCGCTGAAGAGAGGTGCCCTCGGCTTGCCCGCCACATCGGGAACCTGACCGGTGGCGGCCTGGACCGCAGCGACCAACGAACCGTTTCCCGGGGCGATTCCGCGCTCATTTGGAACAGTCATGTCAGTGTTGGTCGCCACCCATAAGGCTCCGCCGGCCACCGCGAAAGAGGCTTCGGCCAGTGCCGTCCAACCAATGCCTGGATCAAAACCCTGGACGACGGCGTCGGGCTGCTCTTCGGCGGACCACACGACGGACATCCCGACCAGCTCCACCTCGGCAGCAAGCGCCTTGCTCCCGGCGACCAGTACGGTGCTGCCGGGCTTCAGCCTTTCAGCAAGCAGACGGGCGCCGGCCTGAGCGGAGGTGATGATTTGTTCCTCTGTTGCCGGAGCTCCCAAGGACCTCAGGTGCTCCGCGACGGTCGCCGGTGAACGCGAAGCGTTGTTGGTGATGTAGCCGAGTCCGACGTCGAAATCCGCCAGCCGTTTGAGCGACTCGACCGCACCATCGATGGCGGCCGGACCCGCATAGACGACACCATCAAGATCCGCCAGCAACGCGTCGTAACTGCTGATCAGCGCCTGCCCCGTCATCGTGGCGCGGAATCTCCGGTAGGCCTGTCTGCTGGGCGTGTATCGACCGGTTCCTCATCGTCGTCGCCACTCAAGTCGATAATGTCCGGATCTTCAAAATCGCCCACACCCAGCGCGTCTTCGGCTACGAATGCCTGGCGGCGCCACTTTTCCGCCTCATCCGGTTTCCGGACGGCGTCCAAGGCGTCAGCATAGGCGCGGAACAGCCTCGGACTGAACGAGAACGCACGGTTGCGGTCCAATTGAGGAATTTCCAGTGCGGTCACGGCAGCGTCATACTGTTCCAGATCCGCCCGGGCACCGGAGCCGACAATGGCGAGCTCCACCTTTCCGGCGGTATTCAGCTCGTTGGCCTCCTCCGAGCGCGTCATCTCGAGTGCCCGGTCGGGACGGCCCAGGCCGCGTTCGCAATCAGCCATAACGGGCAGGTGCTCGTTGGATCCGGTAATACGGCGGAAGGTGCGGAACTCCCTGAGGGCGTCGCCGTACCGCCCCGCCGCATAAGCCGTCAGCCCGACAGCCTCGCGGACCAGTGCCATTCGACCGCCACGCCTGCTGGCTGCGAGGGCATGCTCGAAGGCAAGCTCCGGATCTTCATCGATGAGCCGGCCTGCCATCACCAGGTGTTTTGAAACCCATTCGGCATTTTGCTCTTCCAGGTTGCGCAGTTGCGCCCTGGTGACGCGGTCAAGTTCTTCGCCGGTGACATCCGGGTCGATATCCGGAGAGCGCGGGCGGTCATCACGGTTCGAGCTCCGCAGATCCCGGGCATTTCGAGTCGGCGCGGGCCGGTCCGCGCGCTCGGTTCGTCCATTGCCTCTTCCTGATGATCCGCGGCCCGAACTGCCCGGCCGTCCGCTGGCTCCGCTGCGGCCGCTCGCTCCGTTCCGGCTGCTGGCTCCCGGGCCACCCCGTCCGTCCGAGCCTCGTCGGTTGTTTTCCGCCATGCCAGTCTCCTCTCTTTGTGAGCTGACTACCTGACACAGTCTCAGCTGCTCGACCCTATGGAAGTTTAAGTTTGTGGGACGCAGGAGTGCGCCTCACCTAGTTTAGCGGCCTAGGCCGGGCCGCCCATAAACCGGACATAGCGATCCAGAATCCCAGGCCACCCACCCAGGTACTTGGCCCGCACAGCTGGGGCATCGGGCAGGTTCTCCCACCCGATGTGCGTCAGTGTCAGTTCCGTTCCGGATGACGCCGGTGCATCCGCCTCCAGCCCTGCGGAGTCCGCACCGGGCAAAGGGCTGAAGGCAAGCTGGACCTCGGTGCCCTGCAGAGGATTTGCTCCCGGATGCCAGCTGAAAGACAGATACGACGGCGGCTCGGAAGACAGAACCGTGCCCCAGCTGATCATCTGGTCACCTGCCGACGTCTCGACCAGCTCGCCGCCTTCGAAGTCGATAAAACCATCCTCCCCAGAGACGCTGTATTCGGCCATCGGCCACCAAAGGTGGATGTGCTCAGTCCAACCGAGGAATGCCTGCTCAGGCTGCGCCGCTACGGCCCGGGCAATCTCGATCGGCGGCAGCGGGCCGCTCTCTTCCTTCGGTTCTGCAGGCGCGTGCGAAAAGATATCGCTCATCCGTCGAGTCTAACCGCCGGCCCACATAGAGTGTCGATATGGACAGCAGCTACCTCGCGGAAAAATTCTCCACCACGTATCCCATCCTCAACGCCCCTATGGCCGGAGCTGCCGGCGGCCGGCTCGCCGCAGCCGTCTCCTTGGCCGGAGGCTTGGGCATGGTTGGCTTCGGCGCTGATGCCTCCCCGGAGTGGATCGACCGTGAACTGGCCATCGCCGAAGAATCCGGGCGGCCTTGGGGTGTCGGTCTGATGGCTTGGACCTTGGAGGACAATCCTGATCCTCTGCATCGCGCCCTCCGGCACCATCCAGCGTTGGTTTCCGTCAGTTTCGGCGATCCCCGCTGGGCTCTCGACGCCGTGAAAGAAGCAGGATCGGTCAGCGCCATGCAGGTTGGTAGTCAGACCGATCTGGGACAGGCGCTGGAGTACGACGCCGACATCATCGTAGTGCGCGGGGCTGAAGGTGGCGGGCATGGCAGAAACGACGTCGGCACGCTGCCGCTCCTGCAGCTGGCAGTGCAGACTACTTCAAAGCCGGTCCTCGCGGCGGGCGGCATAGCCACGGCCAATGGAGTGGCCGCGGTACTGGCTGCCGGCGCCGCTGGTGCGTGGATCGGCACAAGATTCACAACTGTCCAGGAGTCCATGATGCCGGGAGCCGCAAAAGATGCCATCGAGCGGGCAACAATGGACGACACTGTCTATACCCGTTCCTTCGACATCGCGCAGAAACTGAAGTGGCCGCCTCAATACGGCGGACGTGCCGTCTCCAATGCCTTCGCACAGGAGTGGGCCGACCGCGCAGACGAGCTGCAAAAGAGATTGTCCTCCAGTACGGAGATAACTGAGCGAATGCGCCAGGCTCGTAAGTCCGGCGATACAGCTATGGCACCGGTCTATGCCGGGCAGGCCGCAGGCTTGACCCCAAGCGGGGAAACAGCGGCCGACGTCGTGACCGAGTTGGCGGGATACCGCCGGCTCCTTGCCGAGGCAGCGGCCGCCTGGTCGTAGCCGTGCAGCACGACCTGCCGACTGTCCCGTTTTGGCTGTTAAGTGGGTGGGGGCCCCGAACCTGGTGGTTTGGGGCCCCTCACTTAATGTGGGTCCGGCGGTGACCTACTCTCCCACACCCTCCCGGGTGCAGTACCATCGGCGC